>NZ_RJKN01000006.1 GCF_003751265.1 Pseudokineococcus lusitanus | reverse complement strand
GCTCGGTCGAGCGGATGACCGGCCTGGACGTCACCGAGGTCAACGTCGAGGTCGTCGACGTGTTCATCCCCGGCCTGGACGACGCCGACGACGACGACCAGGACGACGCCGACAAGAGCAGCTCCTCGCGCGTCCAGTGACACCCCGCCGGGACCCCCTCCACCCGAGGTCGTCCCGGCCACCGACCACGACGCCGGCGCACCACCCCCCGGGTGCGCCGGCGTCGTGCTGCGCCCGGACGGGTGACCGCCCGGATCGTTACGGGTCCGTGAGGTCTGCCCGACTTGTCCTGTGCCTACCGTGGTCCGCACCACCTCCCCCGACGGGTCCGGCACACGGCCCACGGGGGCTCGAGGCCGACGCCGCGCCGTGCCACCGCGCGGGAGGCCGCCCGACGCAGCGACGACAGCGGCAGGCCGGCTCCTCGGCCCGCCGCCGAGGAGGCCGCGCCCGTGTGCGAGCTCTGCACCGCCCCCCGACCGACCAGACCGACCCGGCCCGGCAGGCCCGACCGGCCCGACCGGCCCGACGACAAGCACCGCCCGCAGGGCGTGTGGCCGCACCTCAGCGGCGTCCGTGGCGACCTCTCCCTGGTCCCTCTCCCCGCGCGACCGGGCGCCTCCGGGCGGGCGCCGTCGCCCGGCGCCGACGACGCCGACCTCCGCCTGGTCCTGCGCGGCGACGTCACCCGCGAGGTCCTGCTGTGGTCCGTCGCCGTGGGGCCCGACGTGCTCGCCCGCGTCCGGGTCCTCTGCACCGCCGACCTCACCCACCTCGACGACGCCGGGCGGGCACTGCTCGTGGACGTCGTCCGGGTCGCCCACCGGGACCGGCGGCGGCTCCACCTCCCGGCACCGTCCGCGGCCGCGACGGCGGTCCTGGGCCGCCTCGGCCTGCTCACCGCCGTCGACCGCGGGCCCGACCCGTGGGCCCCGTCCGCCGGCGGACGGGACGGCGGTGCGGACGACCGGAGCGCGAGATGACGCCGCCGCCCCGGGGGGCGGCCTCCCGCACCGACCCGGTCGTGCGGGACGCCGGCCGGCTCCTGCGCGACCTGGACGCCGCCCGCGCGCGGCGCCGTCGACCGGCCGAGCCCCCGGGCCACGCCGCGTCCGCGACGGCCGACGTCGTGCCCGGCACGGTCCCGCGACGCCGTCCCCGCTGACGGCCGGGCGGGTGAGACGTCCTCCCGCACTGCTCAAGACGTCACCCGACCGGCCGATGACGTCCGTGCCGGGGCGCCCGCCCCGCCGGAGGAGGACGCACGTGGACGAGGCGAGCCCGCGGACGGCGCCCCGCGCCCTCGCGCGGACGGCCGCCCTCGCCGGCGCCTACGCCGCCGCGACCGTCCTCGGCCGGCTCGACGTCATGGACGGCGCCGGGCTGGCGCTCGTCTGGCCCGCCGCCGGGGTCGCCGCGCTGTGGTTCGTCGTCCAGCGCCGCGCCGGCACGGTCGTCGTCGACGCGGCGCTGCTCGCGCTCGTGACCCTCGTCGTCAACGCCGCCACGGGCGTGCCGCCGCTCATGGCGCTCGTGCTCGTCGTCGCCTACGGCGCCCAGGTCGCCGTCGTCCAGGTCCTCCTCGTGCGGTGGGCGCCGGGCCTCTGGCGCGCCGACGGCGGGCACGCGCTCACGTCGGCGCAGCAGCTCGCCGCCCTCGTCGGGGCCGCCCTCGTCGGCAGCGCGGTCAGCGGGACCGTCGGCGTCCTCGGCGTCGCCGTGGGGACGGGGGACCTGCAGGCCCTCGTCGAGGTGGTCTGGGTCGTCCGCAACGCCGTGAGCGTCGTCCTGTGGGTCGCCGCCGGGCTCGTCCTCGCCGGTCGGTCCGGCCCGCCCGCGCCGGGCGCGCCGGCGCCGGCGCGCCGCACCGCGGAGGTCGCCGGCCTCGTCGTCGTCACCGCGGCCGCCTACTGGACGGTCTTCGTCGGCCTGCCGTCCCTCCCGGTCGCCTACCCCCTGCTCGTCCTCACGGTGTGGGCCGCGCTGCGGCTCGGCACCACGGTCGTGGCCGTCCACTCGCTCGCCGTCGGGGCGGTGGCCGTCGTGCTCACCCTCGCCGGGCACGGGCCCTTCGCCGCCGTGGACCAGGAGGCGGCGGGGGCGCTCCTCGTCCAGGGCTTCGTCGGCGTCGTCACCGTCCTCGGGCTGACCCTCGCCCTCGGCCGCGAGGAGCGGGCCGCGCTGCTCGTCGAGGTCCGCCGGCAGGCGGGCGAGGCCGTGGAGCGGCTCGAGCACGTCCAGGTGCTCGCCCGGGCCGCCCGGCGGCTGCACACCTCCGACGACGTCCGCACCGACATCTGCCGAGCCGCCCTCGAGGTCTCGGGCGCCGACGTCGTCCACCTCCTCGAGCCGGACGGCGCGGGGCACCTCGTCACGACGGCCGGGGTCGGCGAGGGGATGCCCGTCGTCTCCCTGCCGCTGGACGGCGAACCGTCGATCACCGTGGAGGCCTACCGCTCCCACCGGGCCACCTTCGTCGCCGACCTCGCGACCAGCGCGCAGCTGAACCCCCGCATGCGGGGCCTGCCCGGCGTCCGCTCGGGCCTCTGGCAGCCCGTGCTCGCGGGCGACGACCGCGCCCTGGGGGTGCTCGCCCTCGTCTGGGGCACGCCGCAGCCGGCGCTGCCGGACCACCTGCCGCCCATGCTCGAGACCCTGGCCAGCGAGGCCGCCGCCGCCGTGGAGCGCCGCGACCTCCTGCGCCGGCTCGCCGAGGCCGCCGACCGGGACCCCCTCACGGGCCTCGCCAACCGGCGCCGCTGGGACGAGGCGTCGGCCCTCGAGGTGTCGCGCGCCCAGCGCACCGGGGCGCCGCTCGCCGTCGCGCTCGTCGACCTCGACCACTTCAAGCGCTTCAACGACAGCCGCGGGCACCTCGCGGGCGACGCGCTGCTGCGCGACTTCGCCGCCGCCGCGCGCGAGCAGCTGCGCGACGTCGACCTCATCGCCCGCTGGGGCGGTGAGGAGTTCGCGCTGCTGCTGCCCGGCTGCACGCCCGACGAGGCCGTGGCCGTCCTCGACCGGGTCCGCGCCGTCGTGCCGCACGGCCAGACCTGCACCGTCGGGGTCACCCGGTGGCGCCGCGGGGAGGACCTCGCCGCGGCCGTCGCCCGCGCCGACGCCGCCCTCTACGCGGGCAAGGAGCGCGGGCGCGACCGCACCGTCGTCGCCCCCGAGCCGGCGCCCGCCGTCCCCGCCCCCCGGCGCGCCGTCCCCGCGCGGGCGGCCCGCTCGACCCTCCGCTGAGGCGCCGGGGGCCGCGGCACCGGGCGGCCCCGGCGGCGCTGGGGCAGGCTCGACCCCCGTGAGCACCTCCCCCCCGCCCCGCACCGACGGCCCCGCCTGGGTCGCCGACGCCGTCCTCTGGCACCTCTACCCGCTCGGCGCGCTCGACGCCGAGCCGACGGCGCTCCCGGACGGCGCCCCCGTCGTGCACCGCCTCCCGGCGCTCACCGCCTGGCTCGACCACCTCCTCGCGCTCGGCGCCAACGGCCTCCTCCTCGGGCCGGTCTTCGACAGCGAGACGCACGGCTACGACACCGTCGACCACCTGCGCGTCGACCCCCGCCTCGGGGACGGGGCCGACCTCGACGCCCTCCTCGCCGCCGCCCGCGGGCGCGGCGTCGCCGTCCTCCTCGACGGCGTCTTCAACCACGTCGGCCGCAGCCACCCGGCCTTCCGCGCCGTCCTCGACCAGGGCCCCACCGCGCCCACGGCGTCGTGGTTCCGGCTGCGCTGGCCCGACGACGTCGCGGCCGACCCCGCCGCCTGGCGGCCCGGCGTCGAGCCCGACTACGACGACTTCGAGGGCCACCACCACCTCGTCGCGCTGGACCACACGAGCCCCCAGGTCGTCGACCACGTGGCCTCCGTCATGACGCACTGGCTCGACCGCGGCGCGGCCGGCTGGCGCCTCGACGCCGCCTACGCCGTGCCGACGTCCTTCTGGGCGCAGGTGGCCGACCGGGTGCGCGCCGCCCACCCGGAGGCCTACCTGCTCGGGGAGGTCATCCACGGCGACTACGCCGGCGTCGTCCGCGACGGCCACCTCGACGCCGTCACCCAGTACGAGCTGTGGAAGGCGGTGTGGAGCAGCCTCGTCGACGGCAACCTCTGGGAGCTCTCGCACGCCCTCGGCCGGCACGCGACCTTCCTCGACGCCTTCACGCCGCAGACCTTCGTCGGCAACCACGACGTCACGCGCCTCGCGAGCCGCCTCGACGACGACCGCCACCTCGCCCACGCGCTCGTCGTCCTGCTGGGCGTCGGCGGGACGCCGTCGGTGTACTACGGCGACGAGCACGCCTTCCGCGGCGTCAAGGAGGACAGGGCCGGCGGCGACGACGCCGTCCGCCCGGCGCTGCCCGCCTCCCCCGACGACCTGTCGCCGGCGGGCCTGCCCGTCATGGCGCTGCACCAGGAGCTCGTCGGGGTGCGCCGCCGCCACCGGTGGCTCCACACGGCGCGCCCCGAGGTGCTGCACGTGGCCGACCGGCAGCTCGTCGTCGCCTCGACGGGGACGGGCGCCGGCGAGCGGCTGCTCCTCGTGCTCTCGCTCGAGGACGCCCCGACGACGCTGCCCGCCCCGGGCGCGACGGCGGTGCTCGCGGGGGAGGCCGACGTGACCGCGGACGCCGTCGTGCTCCCGCCGCACGGCTGGGCCGTGCTGGCGGGCTGACCCGCCCCGCCCGTACCCTCGCCCCACCCGTGCCCCGGGCACCTGGTCGGCTGACCACGACCGCCCGACGACGCACCCGACGAGCGGTCCAGGAGCGTGCGCGATGACGGGTCCGCCGCGGCAGCGCCCCTCGTCCGAGGTGCCCGCGGCCCCGGAGGGCCCCGACGACGTGTCGGCGGGAGGGCAGCTCGCCGTGCTCGCCGACCTCGCCCGCCTCGTGCTCGACCTCCCCGGCCTCGCCGGCCCCGGGGAGGTCGTCGACCTGGTCGCCCGGGCGCTGCCCGGCGTGCTCGGCGTGTCGATCACCCTGGTCGAGGCGGGCGTCCCGCGCCAGGCCGCCTCGTCCTCCCCGCCGGCCGACGTCCTGGACCGCCACCAGCGGGAGACCGGCGTCGGGCCGGGCCTGGACGCGGCCCTCACGGGCGCGGTCGTCCGGGTGCTCACCGGGGACGACCCCGTCTACGCCGACTTCTCCGCCGCCGCGGCTCGGGTGGGCGTCACGGCCGTCGTCGCCGTCGGCCTGCCGCTGCGGCCGCAGGTCGTCGGCTCGCTCACCGTCTACGGCACCGGACGCCGTCTCGGCGAGCCCGGGACCCTCGTCCTCGTGCGGACCGTCGCCGCCTACGCCGCCATCGCCCTCGCCGGGCGGCTGGACGCCGCGGAGCGACGGGCCGACAGCCTGCGGTCCGCGCTCGAGGCCCGCGCCGTCGTCGAGCAGGCCACGGGCGTGCTCATGGCCCGGCACGACCTGGGGGCGGAGGAGGCCCTGCTGCTCCTGGTCCGCACGAGCCAGGACACCGACGTCAAGCTCCGTGCCGTCGCGGCCGACGTCCTCGACCGCGCCCGGCGCGGCGAGCCGGTCTGACCGTGACGGGCACCGGCGTCGGGCGACCCACCGCGCCCCCGCCGGCCGGCGGCGGCCCGGGCCCGGACGCCGCCCGGGTGCAGGACTTCCACGACCCCGTCGCGGCGGGCGACGTGCTGGGGCGCGCCCTCGCGGTCGGGCGGCTCGTGCTCGACGAGCCGGAGGGCTTCACGTGCCGTGTCGTCACCGGACGCTGCGGCGAGCTCACAGCGGTGACCACGCGGCTCGGCGCCGACGGGCGGACGGAGCTGACCGGTGCCGGGGACTCGCTCGTGACGTCCCTCGTGCTGGCCGGGGCCGCGACCGTGGCCGCCGCCGGCCGGCCGCCCCGGCCGCTGCGGGCGGGCGGGGTGTGGCGCCTGGAGGAGACGCCGGGTCAGCGCGGGACCTTCGACGCCGGATCGGCGTTCGCCGACCTCGTGCTGCCCCTGCGCACGGTCGCGGACGCCGCGGCCGCCGACCCCGCCCGTGACGTCGCCGAGGACGCCGACGGGCACCCCGTCGTCCGCTTCGCCACCAGCCGGCCCCTCGACGACGGGGCGGAGCGGTACTGGGCGGCCCTCACGCGCACCGCGGTCCAGCAGGTCTGCGGGCCGGCCGGGCCGCCCGCGAGCCTCCTGCTGCGCGAGCACCTCGTCCGGACCCTCGCCACGGCGGCGCTCGGCGTCTTCCCCTCCGTCGTCGTCGAGCAGCCGCGCGGTCCCGGCTTCACCGGGCCGGCGACCGTCCGGCGGGCCCTCGAGCACCTGCACGCCCGGGCGGGTGAGCCGCTCACGGTGACCGACCTGGCGGCCGCGGCCGGCACGGGGGTGCGCGCCCTCCAGGAGGCGTTCGTCCGGCACGTGGGCACGACGCCGACCGCCCACCTGCGGGAGGTCCGGCTCGAGCGCGCCCACCGGGACCTCGTGGCCGGCGACGCGGGCGCCGGCGACAGCGTCGCCGCCGTCGCCGAGCGCTGGGGGTTCGCCCACCACGGCCGGTTCGCCGCCGCCTACCGCGCCCGGTACGGCGTCGCGCCGTCGACCACGCTGCGCCACTGAGGGCCGCCCGGCCGGACGACGCGCTAGGGCTCCTCCCGGGCGGGGGCCCACGGGGAGCCCACCGGGGCGTACAGCGCCTGCGGGCGGCTCCCGGCGGTCCGCCCGACGGCGCGCGCGTGCCCGGCGGCCACGAGCCGGCGGACGAGCACGGCCGCGAGCCGGCGGCTCGGGGCGGCGTGCGGCACGAGCGCCCCCACCGTCACCGGCCCCCGGGCGACGCGCGTGAGGTAGCCCAGCGTGTCCAGCGTCCGCAGCCCGGCCCCGTCGAGCGGGGTGCGCGGCAGCACCGCCGTTCCCGTCGTCCACACCCGCCACCGGGTCGTCCCGGGCGCCGGCGACGACTCGTCGTCGTGCGGGCCCGGGCCGGCGGCGGCCTCCCCGGCGGGCAGGGGCCGCCACCCACCGGCACGGACCCACCCCGCGGCGAGCAGGGCGTCGTCGGCCGCGGCGAGGACGCGCTCGTCGCCGTCGCCCGGCCCCCCCGACGCGTCGGACGCGTCGGACCCGTCGACGACCACCCCGTCCCGGTGGAGGACCTGCCCGCGACGGCCGAGGACCTCCAGCAGGACGTGGCCGTCCCGGGCGTCGACGCCGACGCGGGCCGAGCCCGTGGCCGGTCCCGCCGCGGCCTCCCCCGGGCTCACGGCGCTCACGCGAGCGCGGCCGTGCCGTCGCCCCACCCGTCGGACAGCGGCGGGCCCCCCACGAGGTGGGCGGCGTACCCGCCGAGGTCCATGCGGACGACCACGACCTCGACCTCGTCGCCGCACCGGGTCAGGACGTGGGAGAGCACCTCGTGCTCGCTCGACGCCGTGCCCACGACCCAGGCCTGCGCCATCACCTGCCGCGTGCGGCCGAGCCCGGCGAGGGCCTCCCCGACCGGGGGCCACCCGCCCTCCGTCGACGCCGCACCGGCGGACTGCACCACCAGCTGCACCTTCACCGCACCCCCGCAGCGCCGGCCGGGACGGGCGCCCGGCCGGACCGTCTCCGCAGGGCTGCGAGCTCAACCGCCGGCGACCGGCGCCGTCCGGGCCCGGGAGCGCGGCGGCGCCGGGCCATGGGAGCCCTTCCACGGCAGCGGGGACAACACCCCGGGGCCCGCCACCTCGCACGGCGGACACCCGCCGCGCCGGGCGGACGGCCCGGGGCGGTCGCGGCCGGGCCCGGGGGTGGCGCCGGGGTGGCGCCGCGACCTCAGCGGGAGGCGCTCTTGGCGCGGTACATCGCCCCGTCGGCCACCCGCAGCAGCGTCGCCCCGTCCGCCCCGGCCTCGAGCTCGGCGGAGCAGGCCGTCCCCACGGTCGCGTGGACGACGACCTCGGTGCCGGCGACGAAGAGGGGTCGCGATATCTCGTGCCGCAGCCGGTGCGCCACGCCCTCGGCCTGGGCCCGGTCGGCCCCCTCGCAGAGCACGGTGAACTCGTCGCCGCCCCACCGCGCCGCCGTGTCGCCCGGCCGCAGGACGGCGCTCACCCGGTGCGCCACCTCGACGAGGACGAGGTCGCCCGCGTGGTGGCCGTGGGTGTCGTTGACGGCCTTGAAGCCGTCGAGGTCGACGAAGAGGACCGACGTCGACCGCCCCGACCTCGCGGCCCCCCGCAGGGAGTGCTCGAGCCGGTCGAGGAACAGCGAGCGGTGCGGCAGGCCCGTGAGGGTGTCGTGCAGCGCGCGGTGCGTCAGCTCGCGCTCCAGCGCCCGCTGGGCCCGCGCGTCCTGGACGTGCATGACGAGGTGCACGTCCGCGTCGGCCGTGGCCTCGACGCGCGACGTCGTCACGGTCACCGGCAGGACGACGCCGTCGGCCCGCAGGAGCCGCACGTGCTGCGTCGTCGTCGTCCGGCCGGTCGACAGCGACGCGCAGGCGGCGTGCGCCGGCTCGCGGTCCTCCTCGTGCGTGACGCCGAAGAGGTCGCCGCCGAGGAGCTGTGCCGCCGGGCGCCCGAGCAGCCGCGCGAGGGCCGCGTTGCAGCGCACCACCACGCCGGACGTCGTCAGCACGGCCATGCCGATGGGGGCGCCGTCGAAGGCGCTGCGCAGGTGCGCCACGTCCGTCCCCTCGTCGGCCCCGCCCGCCACCGGCACCGGCAGGTCGCCCTCGGGTGCCGGCCCCGCCACCACGGCCGGCAGGACCGGCGCCGGCGTGCGGCCGAGCGCGCCGCCGCCCGGCACCCTCCGCACGAGGGCCGCCGCGACGCGCAGGACCAGCTCCCGGTCGTAGGTGAGCACGTAGTCGAAGCGCCGCTCGCCGCCGGGCACGGCCTCCCGGACCTCGCGGGCCACGAGCGCGCCCGCGAAGTGGGGGGCGACGACCGTGACGACCCACTCCTCGGCGAGGGGGTCGGTGGGTCGCAGGAGACCGCCGCGCACCCCCTCGGCCGGCTCCACCGGCATCCCGGTGCCGAGCACCGCGACGAGCGCGGCCGACGAGGCGGCGTGCTGGTAGCGGGCGGCCGTGGCGGGCGTGAGGTGGCGCACGTCCTGGACCGCGGACAGCAGCAGCGTCATCGGGCCGCACGACAGCGCCTGGTGCTCGAGGTAGCGGCTCATGACCTGCAGCAGCGGCCGGGGCGCCCGCTGCAGCGGCAGGACGGCGGCGACGACGTCCACGACGCCGCCCGGGTCGGCGTGCCGCGGCGGCGCCGTGACCCTCACGGGGGCCGGGGCGGGGCCGGCGGACGCCGGGAGGGCGACCGGCAGCGGGCCCGGGCGCCCGAGCATCCACCCCTGCCCCACCGTGGCCCCCATGCCCAGCGCCGTGGCCAGGTGCTCGGGGGTCTCGATCCCCTCGGCGACGACCGTGGCGCCCGTCCGCTCGGCGTAGGCGCTCACGGCCGTGACGACCTGCGCCACCGCGGCGTCCGGCCGCCCGTGGACGAGGCCCATGTCGAGCTTGACGACGTCGGGGCGCAGCAGGGGCACGAGCGCCAGGGACGCCGGGTCCACGCCGACGTCGTCGACGGCCAGGCCCCAGCCCATCCGGCGCACCCAGGCCACGACGCGCAGCAGCCGGGCCGGCTGCCACAGGAGCGAGCGCTCGGTGAGCTCGACGACGACGTGCAGCTCGTCCGCGGCGCGGACCAGCAGCGGCCACAGCCCGCGCGGGGGGCGACCGGACACCTCCGGCTCGAGGTTGACGAGGAGCGTCGTCCGCGGCCCGAGCCCGGCGTCGAGGGCGCCCCGCAGGGCGGCGGCCCGGCAGGCCCACTCCACCTCGTCGAGGCGCCCCTGCCGGCGGGCCGCGGCCAGCAGGGCCACCGGCGACGCGTGGGGGGTGCCCGCGGCCCCGCGGGCGAGGGCCTCCACGCCCACGAGGGCGCGCGTGTCCAGCCGCACCAGGGGCTGGTAGACCGACCTGACCGCGCGGGCGTCGACCTCGAGGACCACGGCGCCCCCTCCCGGGACGACGGCGGGTGGCCCGTGCTGGACCTGCCCGGCGTCCGCAGGGTGCCACGACGGCGGCCCCGCCGGGCGGTCCTCCGCCGGACGTCCCCCGTCCGCGCCCGGACGGAGAGGCCTACGGTGGGAGGGCGGCCCCGGACGGCGGGGGCGGGCGGCCCACGAGCGGCCGGGTCGAGCACGACGGGCGACGGTCCGCGAGAGGACTCCTGTGCCCCCTGGCCGACGCGACGAGGTGCCCGGCCCGCCGGACGCCCCCGACCCTCGTGACGTCCCCGACCCGCAGGAGGCGGCCGGCCTCCGGGAGGCCCTGGCCGAGCTGGGCGGGCTGGGTCACGACGAGCCGCTCGAGCGCGTCCTCCGCCGGGTCGTCGACCTCGGGGTGCGCGCGCTCCACGGCGCGGCCGCCCTGTCGGTCACCCTCGTCGACGCGGGGCGGGCCGCTCCCGTCGCGTCGTCGTCCCCCGCCGCCGCGCGGCTCGACGGGCACCAGGCCCAGGAGGACAGGGGGCCGGTGCTCGACGCGGCGCGCTCGCGGGGCGTCGTGCACGCCGACCTCGCCCGCGACCGGCGCGACCTGCTGCTGAGCCGGCTCGCCGACGACGACGGCCTCCGCGGCGTGACGTCGGTCGGGCTGGGCAGCCCGCCGGCCGTGCTCGGCGCCCTCACCGCCTACACCGCGGCCGCCCGGGCCGGGGCGGACGACGTCGACCGCCTCAAGGTGCTCGCCTCCTACGTCACCGTCGCCGTGCTGCGCTCCCGCGTGCCCGACCCCGGGGCCGACGCCGCGGCCCGCCTGCAGGCGGCGCTCGAGGCGCGCACGGTCGTCGAGCAGGCCAAGGGCGTGCTCATGGCCCGCCTGGGCCTCGACGTCGCGTCGGCCGAGGCGCGGCTCGCCGACCTCGCCCGGGTCGACGGCGTCACGCTCCCCGCCGCCGCCGCCGCCCTCCTCGAGCGCGCGCTGCGCCGGGACCTGCCGTGAGCGCCGCGGGGCCGGACGAGCTCCGCCGCGACGGCGGGGGCGCGGTGAGCGACGGCGCTGCCCCGGCCGCGCCGGAGGGCGGCCTGCCCGAGGAGACCGCCGTCGGCCGTCACCTGGCCGCCTTCCTCGGCGCCGACCACGTGGCGGTCGTGCTCAGCGCGGGTCCTGGGTTCGAGGGCGTGCTCCGCGGCTCGTCCCCGCCCCTGCTCGCGCTGCTGGACATGGTGGGCTCGGTCGGCGAGGGCCCGACCACGGAGGTCCTGCGGAGCGGTCGTGGCGTCGTCGTCCCGGACCTCGGCGCGGAGACCGACCGGTGGCCCCTGCTGCTCGCCGCCCACCGCGTCCCCGAGGCGGTGCGGTGCCTCGCCGTCCTCCCCCTCGACGGGGGCCTGCGGCCCCCCGAGGACGTGCTCGCGGGCCCGGGCCGGCCCGACGAGGTGGTCGGCCTCCTCCTCCTGGCCGGGAGGTCCCTGCTCCCGATGCCGCCGGCGGCGCTCGCCGCGGCCGTCCGCGGCGCCGCCCTGCTCGCGGCGATGGTGCTGGCCCGGGCGGAGGAGGCCGTGCACGGCGGCCTGGACCTCGACCTGCTCCTCGACCCCCGCGCCGACGTCCTGCCGCGCGCCCTCGGCGTGCTCGCCGAGCGGGTCGGCCTCTCAGCCGGGGACGCCCGCCGCCACCTGCAGGCGCTCGCCTTCGGCGCGGGCGTGACCGTCCACGAGGCGGCGCTCCGGCTGCTCGCCGACGGCGGCTGAGCCCCGGGTCAGCGGCCCCGCCAGGCGCTCTCCACGAGGTCGGCGGCGGCCACCCTCAGCTTGACGTTGGTGGCCTGGCTCGCCTCCGAGAGGCGCGCGAAGGCCTCCTCCGGCGCGATGCCGAGACGGGCGACCAGGACCCCCTTGGCCTGCTCGATGACGGCGCGCGAGCGCATGGCCTCGTGCAGCTGCTCCACCTGGCGCGTGGCGCGGGCCTGCGCGTGCGCGTTGTGGACGGGTGTCCCGAGCAGGTCGGCGACCTCGCGGGCCCCGTCCAGCGCGTCGGGCCCGCTGCCCGGCCCGGCGGCCCCGACGGCCGTGTAGACGCCGAGGGCGCCCACCACCTCGCCGCCGCACCGCAGCGGCAGGCCCGCGGCGGTCCCGACGCCGTGCCGCCGGGCGAGCGCGGCGAAGCCGGCGAGGTCGTCGGGGCCGTCTGGGCCGTCCGGGCCGTCCGGGCCGTCCGGGCCTGCTGCGTCACCGGGGCGGACGACCACCTCGAGGCCGCTCGCCGCCGCTCGTCGGCACGGGCCCTCGGCCGTGTCGTCGAGCCGCTCGTCGAGGACGGCCGCGCCCCCGCCCGCGAAGGCGGCCCCGGCGAGCCGGCCGCCCCCGGCCGTCACGACGACCTGGACGCCCCGGGCGCCGGGCAGGGCCCGGAGCGCGACGGCCGCCAGGTGGTGCAGCACCTGCCCGAGCGGCTGGTCCAGCGGGACGGCCAGCAGGTGGCGGGCCGTGGCCCCCGGCCCCGGCGGCCCCACGGGGACGGCGGGCAGCGGCGGCCGCACGAGGTCGCGTCGACGGGCGGCGGGCACGGGTCGGGGGAGGACGTCGTCGGTCATCGACGCTCCGGTGTCCTGCCGGGCCGGCTCCTCGGCTGCGCGGGGCACCGCCCTCCTCGGCCGCGGACCCGGCGGACGAGGCGGGGGCACGGCATCGACGGGGCTGCTGGTCCAACCCGCTGGGGGCGTGCGACGTGCGCAAACCGCCGTGCCCCGGAGGACGTCGACCCGACGAGGCTACCGGCGGGGCTCCCGCGTGCAAGGGCACGGACCGGCCGCCGGCGGCCCGCCGCTCACGGCGGGGGCAGGGCACCCGTCTCGGCGACGTCGTCGGCGACGTCCCGCAGCTTGCGGTTGAGGTGCTGGCTGCTGCGCGTGAGCATCGCGAAGGCCTCCTCGTCGGTGACCTTGTGCGCGTTCATGAGGATGCCCACGGCGGTGCCGATCTGGCGGCTCGTGACGAGCGCCCGGTCCAGGCCCGCCGCCCGGGCGGTGCTGTCGGCGTGCGCGAGCAGGACGCGCGCGTGGGCGCCGAAGAGCGCGGCCGCCGCCAGCGCCTCGAGGTCCAGCGCGCCCGGCCGGCCGCTGTAGAGGTTGAGCGCCGCACGGACGGGGCCGCCGGCCAGGTCGACCGCCACCACGCCGCGCACCGGGCCGGCCCGGCGGACGGCGGTCCGGAAGCGCGGCCACCGGTCGTCCGCGTCGAGGTCCGGGCTGTGGACGGCCGAGCCCTCCAGCGCCGCCGTGAGGCAGGGGCCGTCCTGCACCGCGTATTGGAGGTGGTCCGCGGACGTCGCCACGTCGTCCGACGCCGCGATGCTCTCGGGGCGGCGCCCCGTCGGCCACGCGGTGACGGCGGCCCAGTCGCAGCCCGGGACGGTCTCCACGGCGAGGTCCACGAGGCGCTGCAGCGCGTCCTCCCGGGTCCCGCCGGCGGAGAGGTAGTCGTTGATGGTCGCGAACTGCAGGGCGAGCCCGGTGGTCTCGGGCGGGTCGTCCGTCGTGCCCATGGTGCCTCCCCCCGACGGCCGCGGCAGCGGCACGGCCCCGCAGCCTAGGAGCCGCGTCGACCCGCCGTCGACCGCCGGCCCGGGCTCAGGACCCCGGCAGCTGCCCCGACCGGGCGACGTCGTCGGCGACCTCGTGGAGCCGGCGGTTGAGGAGCTGGCTGCTGCGGACGAGGAGCCGGAAGGCCTCGTCGGCGGTGACGCGGTGGGCGTGCATGAGGACGCCGACCGCGGTGCCGATGCGGCGGCTCGTGCCGAGGGCCCGGCGCAGCCCCAGCGCCTCGTCGGCGCTCTCGGCGTGCGCCAGGAGCACCCGCGCGTGGGCGCCCACGAGGACGGCGACGTCGACGGACGTCCCGTCGAGGGCGCCGGGCTCGGTGCTGTAGACGTTGAGGGCGCGGCGCTCGGGCTCCCGCGCCACCTCCACGGCGACGACGCCGCGCACGGGCGTGCGGTCGGCGAGGGCCGCCCGCAGCCGCGGCCAGCGGTCGTCGGCGAGCAGGTCCGGGCTGCGCACGAGCCCGGCGTCGGCGGCCGCCTCGAGGCAGGGGCCCTCGCCGAGGGAGTGCTGGAGGGCGTCGGCGGCCGTCGCGACGTCGTCCGACGCGGCGAGGCTGCGGGGGCGGTGTCCCTCCGGCCAGGCCGTCACGCCCGCCGACGTGGCGCCGGGCACCGCCCGGACGGCCAGGGCGACGAGGCGACGCAGGGCCTCCTCGCGCGTCCCGCCCGCCGTGAGGAACGCGCTGAGGTCGGCGAACTGCAGGGCCAGCTCCGTCGCCCCCGGGCGTGCGTCGACGGTCATGGGCGTGCTCCTCCTCCGCTCCGTCCCGGCGGGACGACGCCGGACGGTGCAGCGTAGGGAGGCCGCGGTCCCGTGGTCGACCGGACCCGGTGGGCCCCGCGCGCCGAGCCCCCCGCCGCCCGCGTCAGCGGTCCCGGACGGCCGCCCTCGCCTCGTCGAGGAGGAGCCGGACGAGGTCCGGGCCCGCGTCGTGGGCCACGCCGTGCGCGCCGGTGACCTCGACGTACCGGCCGTCGGGCAGTGCGGCGGCCAGCTGCTCGCACCACTCGGTGCGGCACACCGGGTCCTGGTCGCCCCGCAGCACGAGCACGGGGACGTCGAGGCGCGCGTCGACCTCCTGCTGCGCCCGGACGAGGGCGCGGCGCATGAGGGCCACCATCTGGCCGGGGCCGGCGCGCAGGTAGTCGACGGCGGCGACGCCCCAGATGGTCGGCCGCTCGCGCAGCGCGTCCGCGGCGAGGTGGCCCGCGAGCCACCGCACCTTGGGCAGCGCGGGGTCGCCCGTGGGGGCGACGACGACGAGCCGGCGCACGAGCTCCGGCGCCTGCAGCGCCACCTCGGCGACGACCTGGCTGCCGAGCGAGTGGCCCACGAGGACGGCGGGCCCCACGTCGACGCGCCGCATCCAGGCGACGACGGCCTCCCCCAGCTGCTGGACGTCGAGCATCCCCTCCCGCGGCTGCGGGCTGCGCCCGTAGCCCGGCAGGTCGGGCGCGAGGGTGCGCGTCGAGCGGCCGAGCACCCGCACGAGCCGGGCGAGCGACGAGCTCGACATGCCGAGGCCGTGCACGAGGACGACCGGCGGCAGGGCCTCGCGGTCCGTCCCGTCCTCCGGCGAGGCCTCGCGGTGGGTCATCCGCGCGACGACGTCACCGCCGGACGGGCGCCGGACGACGACGGCGTACCCCGCCGCGACCGCCGCGACCGGGACGGCCAGCGCGGCCGAGCGGCGCAGGACGGCGGCCCGCCGGCGGCGGGAGGTGAGGGGCAGCCGGACCGCGCGGTGCACCGGGCCGGGGAGGACGACGGTCCCCGGCAGCCGGAGCGCGCGGGGCAGGGGGGCCGCCGCCACGACCCGGCGCAGGGGGTCGACCACCCGGTCCTCGGCCTCGGCGAGCACGCGCGGCGGGGTCCTCATGGGGCCAGCATCCCGCGGCCCGGGCGTCCGCCGGGCCACGCCCCGCCCGTCGGGCGCGCGCGACGCGGCCCGTCCCGGTGGGCTCCCGGCCGGGTCGTCCGGGAGCGGTCAGCCGCGTCCGGCCCGCCGCCCGCTCTTGATGCCGTACATGTGGCGGTCGGCGGCGGCGAGGACCCGCTCGACGTCGTCGCCGTGCGCGCCGAGGGCCGCCCCGACGCTCGCGCCGAGCACGACGCGCCCGTGCCGCGTCCCGTAGGGACGGGCCAGCGCGGCGTCGGCGGCGTCGCGCACCGCGGACAGCCGCTCGGCGTCGGTCCGCGGGAGCAGGACGACGAACTCGTCGCCGCCGAGCCGGGCGACGACGTCGCCGTCCCGCGCGAGGTCGCCGAGCCGCGCGCCGACCTGTCGCAGCAGCTCGTCGCCCACCTCGTGGCCGTGGACGTCGTTGGCCTGCTTGAAGCGGTCGAGGTCGCAGAAGAGGACGCCGGTGCCCGGGGACGTGCTGTCCCGCAGCGCGTCCGCGGCCGCCGCGACGAGGGCGGTGCGGTTGCGCAGCCCCGTGAGCGGGTCGCTCAGCGCGGCCTCCCGCAGCCGCGCCTCCTCGCGCCGCTGCTCGGTGACGTCGACGCCCACGCAGGCGACCCCCACCGCCCGGCCGCCGGCGTCGCGGACGACGCTGTTGAGCAGGGACACCCGGCGCGTCCCGCCCCACCGGTCGAGCCAGTCGCCCTCCTGCGGCGGCGCCGTGCCGGTGCGGACGGCGTCCTCGACGAACTCCCGGGCGAGCGCCGCCTCGTGCGGGACCGCGAGCACCTCGTAGAAGCTGCGCCCGAGGACCTCCGCGGCGCGCCAGCCGGTCGAGCGCTCGAGCGCGGGGTTGAAGGAGAGGATGCGGCCGTCGGCGCCGATGACGCAGACGAGCGCGGGCGTCCCCGCCACGACGGCCTCGGCCAGGCCGGCCCCGTCGCGGGCGGCGTCGTCACGGCCGGCGTCGTCGCCGGGCGCGGTGGGTCGCGGCACAGCCGCCATGACGTCCATACCTCCCCCGTCGGCACCACGGGCCGTGCGGCGTACCACGACGGCCCGCCCTCACCGTGCCGGGTGCGCCCGTCCGGGGCACGGCGAGCGCCGCAGGTCGCGGCGAGCGAGAGGGTCGCCCGAGGTGCGGGCCGCACGACGTGTCCCTACGGTCACTCTCAGCAAGCACATCCGTCACACCGGCCACGGCAGCCCCGTCGCGGCGCACATCCCGTCGACCCCCGGAGGTCACCATGGCCCACACCCCCAGCCCGAGCACCCCGCCCCGTGACGGCGACGCCCGTCGTGACGGCCTGCGCGACGACGTCCGCGACGTCCGCGACGACGTCCGCCACCGCGACGCCCGCCACGACGACGTCCGCGACCGCGACCTGCGCGACCGCGACGTCCGCACGGCCGGTCGGCACGACCGCGACGACGTCCGCGAGCCCGCCCCCGCGAAGACGAGCGCGGCGGCCACCTTCGCCCTCGTCTTCGGCCTCTCGGCGCTGCTGAGCTTCCTCACGCTCATCCTCGCGCCGCTGGCCCTCGTGCTGTCGATCATCGGCATCGTGCTCGGCGTCGCCGGGCTCAAGATGACCAAGCGCCGCGGCGTCACCGGCAAGGGGCTGGCCGTCGCCGGGCTGGTCATGGCGGGGCTCGTCTTCCTCCTGAGCATCCTCACGATCATCGGCGTCTCGACGTTCCTCAACGACGACCAGGCCGTCCAGCGCCTGCAGACGCAGGTCCAGGAGCTCGTCGACCAGGCGCCGCAGCAGCTCGACCAGATGCAGGAGCAGACCGGCTCCTGACCAGCGGCCCCGCACGACGACGGCGGCCGTCCCCTCCCGGGGGCGGCCGCCGTCGTCGTCCCCGCGCCTCAGCCGCGGACGACGGCCGGCGTTTCTTGGCGCGGGGCGGGGACGCCCGGCGTCCCGTCGGGCGTCGCCGTCGCGCCGGCCGCCCCGTCCCGGCCGGCCTCCTTGACGGCGTAGAGGGCGCCGTCGGCGGCCCGGTACATGCCGAGGAGGTCGGCGGCGTGCTCGGGCGCGTGGGCCACGCCGACGCTCACGGTCGCCCGGACGACGAGCGGGACCTCGCCCGAGGCCAGCACGAGCGGCCGGGCCCGGACGGTGCCCACGAAGTGGTGCGCCCTGGTCAGGGCCGCCGTCGCCGTCGTGCCCGGCAGGAGGGCGGCGAGCTCGTCCCCGCCCAGGCGGCTCACGACGGCCCGCGGGCCCATCGCCTCGCGCAGCAGCCCGGCCACGTGCACGAGCATCGCGTCGCCGACCGGGTGCCCGTGGGTGTCGTTGACCTGCTTGAAGTGGTCGAGGTCCACGACGACGAGCGCCGTCCCGGCGGCGGCCTCGGCCCCGCTCAGCGCGCACGACGCGGCGTCGTCGAGGACCCGGCGGGTGACGAGCCCGGTGAGCGGGTCCACCGCGGCCTGGTGGCGGAGCTCGGCCACGACCTCGTCGGTGCGCCCGTTGGCGCGGGTGAGCACGAAGGTCATGACGACGGCGACGGACCCGACGAAGGCGGCGTCGACGACGGCGACCGTGGGCGGCAGCAGCCAGAAGACGGTGAGCGCCTCCCCGGCCACGGCGACGGCCGTCACCGCCCACGCCGCGCTCCGCCGGAGGTAGGCGGCGCTGAAGAGGACCGGCAGCAGGAAGAAGACCTGGGCCGCCGTCGTCGCGTCGCTGGTGACGACGTCGAGCGTCGCGACGAGCACGACGCCGAGGACGGGCACGGCCACGAAGACCCAGCCGGGCACCCGCCCGGCGCCGACCCGCAGGGCGAGGGCGCCCCCGGCCAGCGCCACGACGATCCCCACGGCGAGGGGCAGGCCGACGGCCGGCGGGTCCAGGAGGACGTAGACGCCGAGGACCGCGGCGGCCAGCAGCATGACGCCGTGCAGCGTCCGCGCGGCGCCGCGCGCGTCCCGGGGCGTGAAGAAGTCCACGGGTCACCCGTCGGCAGGCCGGGGTCCTTCTTCAGCGCGGGACGGTCACGGTCACGTCGCGTCACTCTCCCGCGCATCCCGTGACGGCCACGGGCGCAGACAACGACGGGCCCGGGGAGCGATGATGCGGCCATGACCGTCGCCGACCCGGACGACCTCGCGTCCGTGCCGGCGGACCCCGACCTGGACCTCTTCGCCCGGCTCGTGCGCGCCCAGCTCGGCGTGAGCACCGCGCTGGTGTCCTTCGTCACCCCGGACGCCCAGCTCATGCCCGGCGCCGTGGGTCTGCCCGCCGAGTACCAGCTCAGTCGGCGCGCGCCCCGCCGCGCCTCGGTGTGCCAGGTCGTCGTCGCGGACGAGGCCCCGCTCGTCGTCGGCGACGTCCGGGGGCACCCGCGCCTGGCCGACGTGGACGTCGACGTCCTCGGCGTCGTCGCCTACGCCGGGGCGCCGCTGCGCGACGCGCGGGGGGTCGTCGTCGGCTCGCTGTGCGCCGTCGACGACCGGCCGCGGGAGTGGACCGAGGAGGACGTGGCCGTCCTGCTCGACCTCGCCGCCGCCTGCTCCAGCGAGATCGCCCTGCGGCAGCTGCGCGAGGACGCCGCCCTGGCCCTCGTCGAGTCCCGCGGCGCCTGGATGGCCGCGGCCGCCGAGGGGCGGCACTCGCGCCTGCTCCTCGAGCTCTCCGAGCACCTGTCGGGGACGGCGACGCCGTCCGACGTCCTCGCCGCCGTGCTCCCGCTCGCGCACGAGCACCTCGGCACCCGGCATGCGGAGCTGCACCTGCTCGACGAGAGCCGCCGCCGGCTGGTGCGGGTCACCCTCGACGGCGACGCCCCCGCGGGGCGCCGGCTGGACCGCCGCGGGGACGCCCTGTCGGCCGCGGCGCTCACCGGGCGGCCGGTGCTCGCCGTCGACCGTGCCGCCCTCCTCGCCGGCCACCCCGCGACGCGGCTCGACGGGGGCGCCGAGGGCACGACCGCCGTGCTGCCGCTCGTCGTCGACCGCACCGTCGGCGTGCTCGTCCTCGCCTGGCCCACCGCGGGCCCGCCGGAGGAGGACGTCCGCGACGTCGCGGAGGCGATGACCCGGTACACCGCCCAGGCCCTCGCCCGCGCCGAGCTGCTCGTCGCGCAGCGCACCGCGGCGACGACCCTCCAGCTCGCGATGCTCACCGACCTGCCCCGGACCGCGGACCTCGAGCTCGCCGAGCGGTACGTGCCCACGGCGGACGGCGCCCAGGTCGGCGGGGACTGGTACGACGCCGTCGTCACGCCCGACGGGGCGACGCACCTCGTCATCGGCGACGTCGTCGGCCACGACGTCACCGCGGCGGCGGCCATGGGCCAGCTCCGCTCGCTCGTCCGCTCGCTCGTCTGGGCGCACCGCGAGACGCCCGGCCGGGTGCTGCGGCACGTCGACGAGGCGATGGCCGGCCTGCACCTCACGGGCCTGGCGACCTGCCTGCTCGCCCGGGTGGCGCCGCCCGCGGACGGGGACGGGGGCGCCCGGCGGGTGGCGTGGTCGAGCGCCGGGCACCTGCCGCCCGTGCTCCTGCTCCCCGACGGCGCGGCCCTGCTCGTCGAGGGCCGCAGCGACCTGCTGCTGGGGGTGCGCGACGACGTCGCCCGCACCGACCACGAGCTCCTCGTCCCGCCCGGCAGCACGCTGCTGCTCTACACCGACGGCCTCGTCGAGCGGCGCGACCGCCCGGTCCGCGACGGCATGGCCGAGCTCGTGCGCGCCGTCGCCCGGCACGCGGGGCTCGGGCCGGACGCGCTGGCCGACGCCCTGCTCGCCGACATGGTCGGCGGGCACGGCGGCGACGACGTCGCGCTGCTCGTCGCGCGGACCGAGCCGGCGGGGCCGGCCGAGCAGGCAGGGTCGGTCGAGGTCCCGGGGACCGCCGGCCGGGCCTGAGGGACCCTCCCCGACCGGCGGTCCCGCGTCACCACCAGCGGCGCGTGGTGTCCCGGAGGCTGTTGGTGCCGCAGTGCACCTCGCCGAGGCCCACGTGGTACGTGTGCCAGTCGTCGACGAAGGTCGTGCGGATGCCGAGCGAGGCGTAGGCGGCCTGCACCCGGTCGGCGAAGACGTCCCGGCCGCCCACCTGGACGCCGAACTGCTTCGCCACGAGGACGTCGCGGCGGCCCGTGAGCAGGCCGTTGACCGCGCCCGGGACGAAGGCCGCCTGCGAGGCGCCCTCCACGTCGGCCGCCGTGACGCCCAGCGGCGCCAGCTGGTTGCCGGCCCACGCCTCCTCGCCGACGACGTCGGTCGCCGCGGCGGCGGCGAAGCCGTCGAGCGAGCCGTACAGCGCGGGGAGGGTGACGACCTCGTCGGCGCCGAGCCCCGTGGCCGCGCGGATCGTGGCGATGTTCTTGTCGATGACCGCCGCGGCCCGCTCGTTGTCACCGACGAGGCTCCGGCGGCCGGTGCCGATGGCCTGGTCGACCGTCAGCTCCTCGTCCCACCGGTCGACGACCGTCGAGGAGCCGGCGCCCGCGGCGCTCGCCCGCCGGAGCAGGTCGAGGCCCTCGCGCGGCGACGCCGCGACGAGCGCCCAGCCCCGCGGGGTCGGCGCGGGCACGAACTGGAACATCTCGTCGACGTGGCCGACGGCGAGGAAGCTCGTGTCGAGCATCAGCGGGTCCTGGCGGCCCTGGGCGCGCAGCAGGTCGAGCACCCGCGCCGACGGCGCCTCGGTCACGCGCCCGCGGGCGTCGTACCGCTGCCCCATGACGATCCGCCCCGCCGGGTAGTCCTTCCCGCCCGGCGCGCGGTGCGGCGGCACCGTCTCGAGGTTGCCCATCGAGTCGAGCGTCTCCCAGCCGGCGCCCGCGCCCATCCAGACGACGCCGACGTCGCGCCCGCGCAGCCCGTAGACGGCGCGGCCGGCCTCGCGGTCCTGGTCCGAGCGCAGGAGCAGCCGCATCGAGCGGACGCCCCCGCCGGCCGTCGGCATCGACGCGTACGCCGGCTCGACGACGTCCTGCACCCAGCGGTCGCCGCCCGTCGCGAGCGTCGTGACGCCGCCGACCACCCGCGCCGCCTCCGCCGCCGCCGTGACGGCCGCGACGAACCTCCGGTCGGACGTGTCCTGGCCGGGGGCCTGGACGAGGACGCCCTCGGAGCGCTGCAGGTGGTGGTGGGTGAGGAGCGGCGCCACGCGCAGGCGCACCTCGTCGGTGGAGCGGCGGCCGTCCACGAGGACGTCGACCGCGACCGTCACCGTGCCGTCCCAGCCGCGGGTCGAGCGGCGGACGTCGCGGGCCTCGACGCCGAGCTGCAGCCCGGACGCGAGCTGCGCCGCGGTGAGGCGGGAGCCGGACGGCAGGTGCTGCCACGCCGTCCCGGAGCTGCCGGTGCGGAGGAAGACGGTGACGTGGGCGTCGCCGCCGCTGACCCGCACCGCGCCGGTCGCCCCGCGCGGCAGGCCGGCGACCGGGCGCAGGTGCACGGGCGCGAGGTCGAGGGCGTCGTACGGGCCGTTGACGACCCGGTCGGCGGCGTCGGAGCACCCGGCGAGGACGGCGTCGTCGACCCGCAGCGGGTTCTTGCCGCCGAGGGCGGTGCGGCAGCGGCCGGAGTCGTCGTCGAGGTTGGGCAGCATCACGGCCGTCGCGGCGAGCTCGCCGGCCTCGTCGGCGACCGCACCGGCGCGTAGGTCGACGGCGCCGTCGCGGTCGCTGTCCACGCGGAGGTCGGGGACGGGCGGCGTCGCGGCCGCGGCGGCCGGGCCGACGCCGGTCGCGCCCACGAGCGCCACCGCGAGGGCGGCGGAGGCGACGGCGAGGGCGCCGCGGGCGCCCCGGCGGCGGGCACCGGGGGCCCCGGGGGCAGGGGGCACCGAGGACGTGGGACGCATGGGACCTCCGGTCGTGCGTCCCGCCGGCGCGGCGGGACGGTGGGTCGGGGCGCACGCCGTCGGACGCCCGCGGGCGAGGGCCCGCGGGGGGAGCATCGTCGGCGGCGGGGCCTCCCCGCAGGCGTCGTTGCACAACTGACACGTCCTTGACACGACGCTCACGCGTCCGGGCGTCGCGGCGCGCGGCCGGGCGTCGCGGGCACGCCCCACGACCCCGCGGGAGGGCCGCCGCCCGCCCGGTCAGCCCTGCCGCGGGAGGTCGACGAGGAAGGTGGCCCCGCCCCCGGGCGTCGCCGCGGCGCTCACCTCGCCGCCGTGGGCGTGCACGAGCGCCCGGGTGATGGCGAGGCCCAGGCCGCTGCCCCCGCCGTCGCGCGTGCGGGCCGGGTCGCCCCGCCAGAAGCGCTCGAAGACGCGCTCGAGGTCGGCGTCGTCCAGGCCCTCCCCCGTGTCCTCGACGGCGAGCCGGGCCCGGTCGCCCGCCGCGGCCACGACGAGCCGGACGGCACCGCCGGACGGCGTGTGGCGCAGCGCGTTGCCGAGGAGGTTGGTCAGCACCTGGCGCAGGCGGGCGCCGTCGCCGTGGCCGGCCAGCGTCGGCGGCGCGGCGACCTCCAGGCGCACCCCGGCCGCCGCCGCGGCGGGCAGGTGCACCTCCGCGACGCTGCGGGCGAGCGCGGCGAGGTCGAGCGGGTGCCGCTCGACGTGCAGGGCGCCGCGGTCGGCGGTCGCGAGCAGCTGCAGGTCGTCGACGAGGTGGCGCAGGTGGTCGGCCTCCTCGGTGAGCGAGTCGAGCACCTCCGGCGTGGGCTCGTAGACGCCGTCCCGGATGGCCTCGAGCGAGCCGCTGATGGTGCCGAGCGGGTTGCGGAGCTCGTGGGCGACGTCGGAGACGAGCTGCCGTCGTGCGCCCTCGGCGGACGCCAGCGCCTCGGCCATCGCGTCGAAGGCGGCGCCGACCTCGGCGGCCTCGCCCCGCCCGCCCGTCCGGAGCCGGGTGCCGAGGTCGCCGGCCCCGATCCGCCGGGCCGCGGCCGACAGCCGCCGCAGCGGCGCGGTGACGACCCGGGCCGTCAGGCCCGCCGTCAGCCCGGCGACGGCGAGCAGCGCGACCGCCGCCGACGCCGTCTGCCCCGTGAGCAGGGTCCGCAGCAGGGCGCCGTCCGTCGTCTCGGAGCCGAGGAAGAGCTGGACGGGCGGTGCCGTGCGCGAGCGCAGGTCCTGGTCGTAGCAGCGCTCCAGCGCCTCGTCCCCGTCCTCCGAGGGCGGGTCGAGGACGACGCCCCCTCCGTCCGGCTCCGCCGTCGCGCCGACGCCCGCGCGCGCCAGGCAGGCGACGACGGTGGCGTCCTGCCGCCGCTGCTCCTCGACCTGGGAGGGGAGCAGCTCGTAGACCGGCTCGAGGCAGGCCCACGTCGCGTCGTCCTCCTCCGTCGTCGAGCCGGCGGGCCAGTCGACCTCGACGTCGCGGACGCCGTCGGGGAGGTCGACGAGCTCGTACCCGACCTCCAGCCCGTCGAGGCACGCGGTGGCCGTCGTGACCCGGCCGGCGTTGGCCTCGAGGTCGGCCGCCGGAGCGGCCGGGACCTCGAGCCCGTCGACGCCCCCGGGGTCGAAGGTGTCGCCCGCGAGGACGCCGAGGGCCGGCGAGAGCGGGTCCAGGGTGGCGTCGGGGCGGGCCCGCAGCGGCTCCGCCGGGCCGCCGAGGAGGACGGCCGAGTCGACGACGAGGGGGCCGCCCACCTCGCGCAGCGCGATGCGGCGGTCGTAGTGCTCGGCGAGCGAGCGGACGGTCGGCCCGACGTCCTCCCACGACGCGTTCCGGCCGCCGTAGTCGACGAGCGCCTGGTAGATGCCCGAGTCGTCGGCGAGCGTCTGCGCCGCCTCCGCGCGCGTGCTCGCCTCCACCCGACCGGAGATCACCCACGTCGTCGCCCCGACCGACAGGACGGCGACGCCGACGCTCAGCGCGATGAGCCGGGAGGCGACGCTAGCGAGGACCACCGGTCTCCTCGACCGCCGGCGGCTCCTCGGCGAGCTTGTACCCGCGGCCCTTCACCGTGAGCAGGTAGCGGGGCTCCGCCGGGTCCTCCTCGACCTTCCGGCGGAGGTTCATGACGTGCATGTCGACGGTCCGCTCGAGGGAGTGGACGCCGGGGCCGGAGAGCGCCACGAGGAGGTCGCGCCGGGAGCGCACCCGGCCCGGGTGCTCGGCGAGGGCCTCGAGGAGGGTGAGCTCCCGCGGCGTCAGGCGCACGGGCCGGCCGTCGACCGTCACCTCGCAGCGCAGCCGGTCGAGGACGAGGCCGCCGACGGCCACGAGCGCCTCCCCGGGGCCCGGCGCCCCCTCGGCCGGCGCGGCGCCGGGGACCGGGGGCACGGCCGTGGCGACGGGCGGCCGGGCGCTGCGCCGGAGCAGCGCCCGCACGCGGGCCATCACCTGGCGGGGCGAGTACGGCTTGACGACGTAGTCGTCGACCCCGAGGTCGAAGCCGAGCAGCTGGTCCCGCTCGGTCGAGAGCGCCGACAGGACGATGACGGGCACCTCCACCCCGTCGGCCCGCAGGGCGCGGAGCACCCCGCGGCCGTCGAGCCGGGGCAGCATGACGTCGAGCAGGAGGAGGTCCGGTGCGCCACGGCGCACCTCCTCGACCGCCTGCCGGCCGTCGTGGACGACGACGACCGCGTGCCCCTCGCGCTCGAGGTAGGCCCGCAGGAGCGCCGCCTGCTTGACGTTGTCCTCCGCGACCAGGACCCGCGCCATCCGCCCTCCGCCCCTGCTGCCCACCGCCGTCGTCCGCCGGGCACGGCACCCGGCCGCCGCACGGCCGTCGGGGCACGGGGCGGGCGCATTCTCCGGAGGCGTCGTCGCCCGCTGTCAAGACGGTCACCCCGGACGGGCCGCCGCGACCCCCCTCGGAGGGGGAGAAAGGTGGGACGGGCGGGTGGACAGGAGGGGTCGAGGGCGGTGACGACGCCGCCCCCCGCCCGAGGAGACGCCGTGGACGAGACCGCCCCGACCCCCGCCGCACCGTCCGCCGGCGGCCCCGCGCACCTGCGGGTGCACGGCCTCGCGAGCACGTGGCCGCTCGCCGACGTCGTCGACGCGCTCGAGCGCGCGGTGGTGGCCGGCCGCGGGGCCCCGCCCTCCGGCGCCGCCGCCGGGTGGGCCGGGGCGGTCCGCCGGTAAGACGGCGGGGGCACGTGGACACTGCCGGGTCGTGAGCCCCCCGCCTCCCGCCGACGAGGCCCGCCGCGCCGCCCTGGAGGCGGTCGTCGCCGAGGTCGTCGAGCCCGTCCGCCGCTACCTGCGGCGACGGACCGACGCCGCCACCGCGGACGACGTGCTCGGCGAGACGCTGCTCGTGCTGTGGCGGCGCCTCGACGACGTCCCGCCCGGGGCGGCGGTGCCCTGGGCGGTCGGGGTGGCCCGGCTGCAGCTGGCCAACGCCGCCCGCGGCGCCCGGCGGCAGGAGCGGGTGGCGGCCAAGGAGGCCGTCCACGCGCCGGCCGGTCCGGCGCCGGCGGACCCCGCCGCCGTGGCGGCGGACCGTGTCCTCCTCGAGCGCGTGCTCGCGGCGCTGCGGCCCGCCGACGCCGAGCTGCTGCGCCTGTGGGCGTGGGAGGACCTCGACACGAAGGGCCTCGCCACCGTGCTGGGCACGACCCCCGGCGCGGTGGCCGTGCGCCTGCACCGCGCCCGGCGCCGCCTGCGCGCCGAGCTCGACCGGGTGGGCGCCGCCCCGGGCGCCGACGAGCACCGGCACGAGGACCACCCCGCCGACGACCGCCGCACCGACGACCTCCGGAGGGAGGAGCGATGACCCACGACGACGACCTCGCGGCGGACGACGCGGGCGCGCCCGCGGAGGACGACGCGCTGCGCGCCCGGCTGCGCGCCGCCGACCCCGCGCGGGGGCTGCCCCCGCTCGGCGCCGAGGAGGTGGCGGGGCTCGTGGGCCGCGTCGTCGCCGAGGGCCCGGGCGGGGACCTCCGCGACGGGGCGGGCGACGAGCTCGCCGTCCGCCGCGCCCGCCGCCTTCCCCGCCGGGCGGTCGTGGCGCTCGCCGGGGTGGCGGCGGCCGGCGTCGTCGCCGTCGCCGCGCTGACCGCCTCCGGAGGCCTGGGCGGCGGGAGCACCGTCGAGCTGGCCGCCGCCGACGGGGCCGGCCCCGCCGTCGCCTGCGCGCCCGTCGACGTCGCCGCGCTGCGCACGGTCGGCACCGCCTTCGAGGCCCGGGCGGTCGAGGTGGCGGACGGCCGCGCGGTCCTCGAGGTCACCGACGTCTACGCCGGCGACCTCGTCGCGGACGGCGACGAGGTCGTCGTCCCGCAGGCGGACCCGGACGCGGGGCCCGTCGACGGCGGTCCGCTGCCGGTGACGGCCGGTGGCACCTACCTCGTGGCCACGACCCCCGTCGGCGACGGACCCGGCGGCGCCCAGCAGATCGCCCCCTGCGGGCTCTCGGGGCCGGACGACCCCGCCCTGCGGGCGCTCTACGAGGAGGCCTTCCGCGCCGGCTGAGGCCTCGGCGGCGCGTCCCGCGCGACGGGCGGCGCCGCCGGGCCGCGTCTAGCCTCCGCCTCATGATCCTCATCGTCGTGAAGTGGACGGTCCTGCCGGAGTCGGCCCCGCGCTGGCCCGAGCTCACCCGCGAGTTCACCGAGGCGACCCGCGCCGAGGACGGGTGCCTGTTCTTCGAGTGGTCCCGCAGCGTCGACGACGAGCGGGTCTACACGCTCGTCGAGGCGTTCCGCGACGACGCCGCCGGCGCCGCGCACGTCGGCAGCGACCACTTCCGGACGGCGGTCGGGTGGATGGGCGACCACGTCGAGCGCACGCCCGAGATCATCAACGTCACGGTCGACCAGGACGGCTGGGGCGAGATGGGCGAGGTCACGCCGACCCGCCGCTGACCCACCGCTGACGGCGCCGCGGTCGCCGCCCCCCGACCGGGCGGCGACCGGCGGCCCCCGTCCGTCCGACCGGGGTCGGACCCGGTCGGACGGCGGACCCTCCCAGGACCGGACCCCGGCACGACGACGCGGCGGGGGGCGCGGCGGCAGTCTCGGAGCACGTCGCCGGACCACCCGGCGCCCGCCCCGGAGGAGCCCCCCGTGACCGTCACCGTCGCCACCGCGGCCGTCGTCGTGACCGCCGTCGTCGTCCTCGTCCTCGTCGCCCTCGCGCCGCTCCTGGCCCGTGGGGTCCCCGCCGACGTCGTCGCCGCCCCCGGCTCCGGCCGCGGCGGCGCGCCCCGCGTCCTCGTGCCCGGCCCGGCGGCCGAGGCCTCCGCCGCGGCGCCCGGGGCACGTCACCTCGCCGTCGTGGGCCCCGCCCGGCACCGCGCGGACGCGCACGACCTCGCCGCCTGACCCTGCGGCGGCGGCGGGCCGGCCGGCTCAGTCCTCGCCCGGGACAACGGGCCAGCCGTCCTCCCACCCCACCTCGCGCACCTGCATCCGGATCACGCCGTCCGCGGCCGCGTCGTAGTAGTGGTGCACGGCGTAGAGGAGGCCGCGGTCCTCGAGGACGTCCAGCGCCCCCGGGCCGACCTGGTCGCCGCGGCGGTCGAGGAGCACCGTCCCCCCGCCCTCGAGCAGCGGGACGCCGTCCCGGTCGACGAAGGGCCCCGTCGGCGACGTCGACCGGCCGACGACCGTCCGGTAGGTGCTGTCGACGCCGCGGCAGCAGAGGTCCCAGGCGGCGGTGAGGTACCAGTAGCCCCCGCGGGCGAAGACCTGCGGGTTCTCGATGGGGTTCGGCGGGTCCTCGGGGTGGCGGGCGAGGTTCGTCACCGGCCCGGTCGTCTCCGTCATCGACGCCATCTCGACGACCTGCAGGCCGGTCCAGAAGGACCCGAAGGCCATCCGCCAGGTCCCCGAGCGGTCGACGTAGACCTGCGGGTCGATGGCGTTGTACGGGTCCCCCGGCCCGCTCGTGAGGACCGGCCCGCTGTCCACCCAGCTCTCGAGGTCCTCGGGCGTGCGGGTGCTCGCGTGCCCGATGGCCGAGGTGTTCGTGCCGAAGGACGAGGCGCTGTAGTAGAGGTGGACGACGCCGTCCCGCTCGACGAGGTGGGGCGCCCACAGGTGGCCGACGTCGTACGCCCGGGTCCACGCCGGCAGCGGCACCGCGCCCAGCGACTCCCACGGGCCCTCGAGGCTCCCCGTCGAGCGCCGCAGGAAGACGCCGCCCGGGTCGTCCGCGTCCGCGATGCCGGTCGAGGCGACGTAGTAGGTGCCGTCGTGCTCGAAGAGCGTCGGGTCGTGCACCGGGTCGTCGACGACGCCGGGGACGAGGTCGCCGACGTCGCCGGCCATGGTGAGCCGCCCGCGGGGCGGCTGCTCGGAGCCGGGGGTCCCGTCGGCGGACCGCGCCGCGGCCGAGCGGACGGCGGACGCCTCCCGCCCGGAGAGCACACCGGCGGCGCGCAGGTCCCGCAGCTCCGCGACGACGTGCCGCTGGAACGCCGGCCGCGACGCCCAGCCGCCGTCGAGCTGCAGGGCGCCGCTGACCCGGGCGCCGCTGGGCAGCAGCCGGTCCGGGACACCAGTGTCCCTGCCGTCGACGACGACGGTCGGGGCCGCGGCGTCGTCCGGTGCCGCCGCGGCGGCACCGGTCGTGAGGGCGAGCGCGGCGGCAGCGGCTGCCGCGGCGAGCGAGGTGCGCAGGGGGCGTCGCACGGGATCTCCGCATCTACATCGTTGTAAAGGGGCAGAGAGAGCATGCGGGACGCGCGGCGGGCTGGTCAACAGGTGCTGCAGCGAGACCGGGGGACGTCGGCACCGGGAGGACGTCGACCGGGGACTGCCCTGCACGGCTGAGGCCCGACCGGGGAGCGCCTTGCACGGCTGACCGCCCCGGAGCCGTGCACCACGCTCCCCGGACGCCGTCGCCCCGGGCACCACGCTCCCCAGACCCGACCGGGGAACGCCCGCACCGCTCGCGCCCCGACCGGGGAACGCCCGCACCGCCCCCTGGCCCCGTCCGCGACCACCACGCCCCCCGGACGCCGACCCACCGACCACCGTGCTCCCCGGTCGCGGACGCGCCACGGCCCCCCGCCCCCGACGCACGACCGCCCGCCGCGACGGGCGCGGCGGGCGGTCGGGCGAGCTGCGGGAGCGGCTCAGCCGCAGCGCCTCACGGGCGGAAGACGGCGCGGATGCAGCCGTCCTCCTTCTCCTTGAAGAGGCGGTAGCCCTCGACCGAGTCCTCGAGCGACATCGTGTGCGTCGCCAGCGGCGTCGGGTCGATGGCGCCGCGCTGGATGTGCTCGAACATCGCCGGCACGTGCACCTGGCCGTACTGCTGGGCCGAGCGGATGGTCAGGCCCTTGTTCGTGACGATGCCCATGGGGAACGAGTCGGTGAGCCCGTAGACGCCGAGCACCGAGACGACGCCGCCCTTGCGGCAGGCCATGACGGACTCGCGCAGCGGCGTCGCCCGGTCGGTCGACGCACGGACGACCTGCTTGGCGCGGTCGACGACGTTCTGGAGCCCCGTGCCGTGCCCCTCCATGCCGACCGCCTCGATGACCGCGTCGGGCCCGCGGCCCCCGGTCATCTCCCGCAGCGCCTCCTGGACGCTGTCGACGGAGGAGTAGTCGAGCACCTCCGAGCCCTGCGCCTCGGCGAGCGCGAGCCGCTCGGGGAAGCGGTCGACGACGACGGTCCGTGCCGCCCCCAGCGCGCGGGCGCTGGCGGCGGCCATGATCCCGACGCCGCCGGCCCCGAAGACGGCGACGGTGTCGCCGGGCGTGATGTCGCAGAAGACCGCGCCGGTGTAGCCGGTGGCGAGGGCGTCCGAGACGAAGAGCGCCTGGACGTCGGTGACGCCGTCCGGCACGACGAAGCAGTTGGTGTCGCCGAAGGGCACCCGCACGTACTGGGCGTGCGAGCCCTGGTAGCCGCCGAAGGGGTGCGTGTAGCCGTAGATCCCGCCACCGGGGTGGCCCAGGACGGGCTGCTGCAGCGCGGCGTTCGGGTTGGACGTGTCGCACAGCGACGGCATGTCGTGGGAGCAGTACCAGCACTCGCCGCACGAGACGAAGGACGGGACCGTCACGCGGTCACCGACCTTCGTGCGAGTGACGGCGCTGCCCACCTCGACGACGCGGCCCATGAACTCGTGGCCGAAGACGTCCCCCTGCCGCATCCCCGGCAGGTAGCCGTCGATGAAGTGGAGGTCGGAGCCGCACGTGACGGTCAGCCCCACCTCGAGGACGACGTCGTGGGGGTTGACGACCCCCGCGTCCGGGACGGTCTCGACGGCGAGGTCGTTGACGCCGTTCCAGCAGAGCGCGCGCACGGTCAGCCCCTCTCGGTGGGGTCGGGGGTGGAGCAGGTCGGTCGGACGGTCGGGCGCCGCGGGGGAGCGCCCGTCGGGGCGCTCGTCGGGGCGCTCGTCGGGGCGCTCATCGGGCGGCCGGCACGGGCTCGAGCTCGGGCGTCTCGCCCGTGAGCAGCAGCGAGCGCGCCCGGTAACCGAGCGTCAGCGCCATCGCGCCGGCCGCGAGGTCCGGCACGGGCAGCGCGAGCCGGAGGACCTGCTCGGTGCCGAGGTCCTGGGGCGCCTGGCGCAGGGTGACGACGAGCTCGGCGCCCTGCCCGGGCGTGCCGACGTCGTCCGGCCCGGACCAGCGCAGGGTGCGGGGGACGCCGCCGTCGGCGAGGACGGTCTCCCACTCGACCGGGTCGCCCCCGCCGGGCGTCGCGAGCCGCCACGTCCAGCGGTCCCCCGCCCCGTCGACGGCGACGTCACCGGCGTCGCCCAGCACGCGGCGGACGGCGGCCGGGTCGCGCCAGAGCGTGGCCACCTCCTCCACGGACCGGCCCACGGTGAGGGTCTGCTGGACGGCGGACGGCGAGGAGCCGCCACCGACCTTGCGGGCGACGTCGCGGACGGCGCCGACCACCGACCGGGCTGCGCCGGCTGCGGTGTCACGGGCATCTGGCACTCGGGTCACGCTGACCTCCGGGTGGTGCGTCGAGGTGCGCCGCCGGTCGTCTCGACGGCGCGGTCGGGCGGGGTGCGCTCCGTCAGGCGGCGGGCGCCGCGGCGGCGGACGAGCCGGCGAGCGGCCCGCCGCCGAGGAGCGAGGACTGCCCGGCCTGCCAGCTGCCGAGCAGGTGCGCGCCCGCGACCTCGTCGAGGGCCAGGCCGACGGCGGCGCCGAAGAGGACCTCGTCCGTGCGGTGCGGGTGCTGGCGGGCGAAGCCGCCCGCGAGGTCGTGCGCGGCCACCTGCTCGTGGACGGCGTCGGCCTCGACGTGCTCGTCGAAGAACCACGTGGCGTCGGCGTCGTACCCGAGGCGACGCATGCCGGCGCCGTAGCGGCGGTTCGGCAGGGACGACGTCATCTCGAAGGCCGCGAGGTGGCCGACGACGGCGCCGACGAGCCGCCGGTTGAGGCCGAGGAGCGCCATGGCCGTGGAGCCCACGAGCGTCGTCGCGGGGACGTCGTCGAGGTAGCGGCCGTAGGTGTCGCTGAGGCCGAGCGCCCGCATCGTCCGCGCGAAGAGCGCGGCGTGCATGCGCTCCGCCCGGCCGCCGCCGTACTCGTCCGCCTGGATCTCGACCATCGCGGCCTTGACCGTCCCGGCGAGGCGCGGGATCGCCCACGTGTGGGGGTCGGCCTCCTTGAGGTGGTAGACGCTCCGGTGGACCATGAGCTCGCGGAACTCCGCCACCGTGGCGCGACGCGCGAGGTGGTGCGACAGCCCGGGCGTGCCGTCCTCCGCCGTCATGGCGAAGAGGACCTCGGGCACCTCGGCCGGCGCGACGCCGACCGGCACCTCCGCCACCTGCCGCAGCGCCTCCTCGAGGGCCTGCTCGAGCACCTGCCGCGCGGCGACGAGCCCGAGGTCCCACTCGAGGTGGTCGGCCGCGCCGCCGTAGGCGCGGAAGGACAGCTCCTGCAGCATCCACAGCGCGAGCTGCAGGTCGTCGTCGCGGAGCAGCTCGTCGGCGCCGAGGTCGCGGCGGCGCAGCTCGGCCGCCGCGAGGTCGCGGACGTCGGCCGTCGCGGTGCCGCCGCCGAGGAGCACGTCGCGGACGGCGTCCGAGACGGGACCGCGGCCGGTCGGGACCCCCACCGGGGCAGGCGCTCCCGCGCGGAGGGTGGAGGGCCCGACGGAGGTCGGGGCGGGGGTCGGGACGGTGGTCGGTCGGTCGGTGGTCGTCATGGGCTGCTCGCCCTCCCGGTCGCGCTGCGCGCCGCAGGCACGCAGGCTGCGGACGTGGTCACCCCGTCACGCCCCTCGGGCGCTCCGGTCGGTCCAGACGACTCCGACGACCTGCCCCCCGTCCTCCGCGGCGCCGGCGAGGGCGCCACCATCACCGTCTGCCCCGACGGGCCGCTGCTGGTGCGCGGCGACGTGGAGATCGTCGACGTGGACGGCGAGCCGGTGGAGCGCCGTCGGAGCACGGTGGCGCTGTGCCGGTGCGGGCGCTCCTCGATCGCCCCGTACTGCGACGGGAGCCACAAGGTGCGCCGCGGCCGTCGCTGAGGTCGGCGACGCGGGGCGGGCGGAGGAGGTCGGTCGCGTGCAGCAGCGGGTGCAGGGGCGTGCTCGCGAGCCGCGGGCCGTGGTGGTCCGCGTGGGCGGTCGACGGCCCCGGTCTGGACCGGTGCCCACCATGCTCCGCGGCGCCGCCGCGCGCACCTCGGGGGCGGCGCACGACGCCGGGGGCCCGTCCCGGTCGCCCGGTGCGGACCCCCGTCGCGGTGCAGGAGGGCGTCGTCAGTCGACGACGTCCCCGAACCAGCGGTAGCCGTAGCGACCGAGCGTCACCTCGAGGCCGCCGCCGTCCTCGGCGCCGCCCTGCTCGTCGAGGCCGAAGAGGTCGAGGACCCGCCGCCCGGCCGGGACGACGTCGGCCGGCAGCCGCACGGTCACCGGCTCCTCGCCGAGGTTGTGCAGCGTCACCGTCGTCCGGCCGGCCCACGTGCTGCGGTGCGCGAGCACGGCGGGGCTGCCGACGTCGAGGAGGTCCACCGACCCCCGCCCGAGCTCGGGCCGGTCGCGGTAGCGGGCCACGAGCGTCCGGAAGAAGTGCAGGACGGAGCCGGGGTCCCGCTCCTGGTCCGCGACGCCGTCGCCCTCCGGCGTGCAGCCCCAGCGGACGTGCGTGCGGACGGCGAGGCGCCCCGGCAGGTCGAGGTCCTCGTCCTGCGCCAGCTCCTCGCCGTAGTAGAGGACCGGGGTGCCGGGCAGCGAGAAGGCCAGCGCGTAGACCATCTCGAGCCGGTCGCGGTCGTGGCCGACCATCGTCGGCAGCCGCAGCCGCAGGCCCCGCCCGAAGATCTGCTGCTCCTCGCGCGGGCCGAAGGCGGCCAGCACCTCGGCGAGCTCGTCCTCGGCCAGCTGGTCGAGCGACAGCTCGTCGTGGTTGCGCACGAAGACGCCGAACGACTTGCTGGGGGCCAGCTCCGGGCGCCCGCGGAGGGCGGCCAGCAGCGGGCCGGCGTCCTGCCGGGCCAGCGCCAGGTGCATCTGCTGGTTGAGGACGAAGTCGAAGTTCATCGTCATGCGCGCGTTGGAGCCGCCGAAGAACTCGAGCTGCTCGTCGTAGGGGAGGTTGACCTCCCCGAGCATGATCGCCTCGCTCGAGCGGCGGGAGATGAACGCCCGCATGAGGTCGAGCATCTGGAAGGACTCCGACAGCGCCCCCGCGTCGCGCCGCAGGCCCCGGTGGACCGGCTCGGCGAGCGCGCCGTCGCCCTCGTCGTCGGCGTCGCCCTCCCGCGTGGCCGTCTCGACGAAGTACGGCACGGCGTCCACGCGGAAGCCGACGACGCCCAGCTCCAGCCAGAAGCCCATGATGCGGCGGATCTCGTCGCGGACCTCGGGGTTCGACGTGTTGAGGTCCGGCTGGTGGCTGTAGAAGCGGTGCCGGAAGTACTGGCCGGCGGCCTCGTCGTAGGACCAGACCGAGTCCTCCTCGCCGGGGAAGAAGAGGTCGGTGTCGTCGTCGGCCGGGTCGGGCTCGTCGCGCCACACGTACCAGTCGCGGTAGGGCGAGTCCCGCGACGACCGCGCGTCCCGGAACCACGCGTGCTCGACGGAGGTGTGGTTGACGACGAGGTCCACGAGCGTGCGGATGCCGCGCTCGCGCAGCGCACGGACGACCTCGACGAGGTGACCGAGGGAGCCGACGGCAGGGTCGACGGCGTAGTAGTCGCTGACGTCGTACCCGTCGTCGCCCTCCGGCGAGGGGTAGAAGGGCTGCAGCCACACGAAGGTGACGCCGAGCCGCTCGAGGTGGTCGAGGTGGCGGCCCAGGCCCAGCAGGTCGCCGTGCCCGTCGCCGTCGCCGTCGGCGAAGCGCTCGAGGTCGAGGCAGTAGCCGACCCCCGTCGTCCACCACTCGTCGGCCGTGGTCGTCAGCATGGGCGCGGTCCTCTCCGGCGGCGGGCGCGCGGTGGTCTCCCGCGCGGGCGCAGCGTCGCGCACCGCGCGCGGTCCGGCAGGTCGGGGCGCCCGGCCGGTCGGGGCAGCCGGCGGCACGGCCGTAGGGTCCGCCCTGCCCCACCCGGCGGACGAGGAGGGACGCGTGCGCGTCGTCTACAACAGCTTCAACGGGCGCTACGCGGACAACCCGCGCGCCGTGCACCAGGCGCTGCTCGCGCGCGGCGACGACGTGGAGCACCTGTGGCTCGCCGACGAGCGGCACCTCGCGGGCTTCCCCGAGGGCGTCACGACCGTCCCGATCCGCACCCCGGCCGCGGTGGCCGCGCTCGACGGCGCCGACGCCGTCGTGGCGAACACCCACATGGACCAGGACGCGTGGTCGCTCCGCGAGGGCGGTCTGTACGTCCAGACGTGGCACGGCACCCCGCTCAAGCGCATCCACGGCGACGCGCACACGCAGTACAGCGACGAGGACATGCGCCTGCTGCAGGCCGAGGTGGACCGCTGGGGCTGCCTCGTCGGCCCGGGCGGCGAGGGCAGCGCGCTGCTGGCCCGCGCCTTCCGCTACGAGGGCCGGGTGCTCGACACGGGGTACCCGCGCAACGACGTCCTCCACGCCCCCGACCGCGACGCGCGGCGGGCCGACGTGCGGCGGCGCCTCGGGCTCGGCGACGACGAGAAGGTCGTCCTCTACGCGCCGACGTGGCGCGACGACGAGGACCACGCGGCGGCCGACGGCGGCACGGGCGGCCTCGACGCCGCCGGCCTGGCCGACCGGCTCGGCGAGGGCTGGCGCGTACTCGTCCGGCTGCACTACTTCGTCCTCCGGGGCGCCGGTGCGTCCCACGAGCGCGTCCTCGACGTCGGCGCGCACCCCGACATCGCCGAGCTCTACCTCGCGGCCGACGCCTTCGTCACCGACTACTCGTCGTCGCTCTTCGACGTCGCCCCGACGGACCTCCCCGTCGTGCTCTTCGCCTACGACCTGGAGCACTACCGCGACACGCTGCGCGGCTTCTACCTCGACCTCGACGAGCAGTCGCCGGGCCCGGTCGTCCGCACCCAGGCCGAGCTCGAGGCCGTGCTGGCGGACCTGCCCGCCGTCACCGCGGCGTGGGCCGGCCGGCGCGCGGAGTTCGTCCGCCGCTGGGCACCGCTCGACGACGGCGGCGCGACCCGGCGCCTGCTCGAGCAGACGGGGCTCTGACCACCCCCACCGCCCGGGCAAGGACGCACCGACGGCGCCGGTCCCCCGAGGGGGGGCGGCGCCGTCGGTCGTGCGGGAGGTGCTGCGGCTCAGGCCTGCTGGCCCTGCTGGGCCATCGCCTCGTCGTAGCGCTGACGCACCTCGGTCATGTCGAGGCCGCGGAGCTGGCCCACGAGGTCCTCGAGGGCCGGCTGCGGCAGGGCGCCGGGCTGGCTGAAGACGGGGATGCCGTCGCGGTAGGCGACGAGCGTGGGGATCGAGGTGATGCCGTAGCGGGCGGCGAGCTCCTGCTCCGCCTCGGTGTCCACCTTGGCGAAGGTGATGTCCTCGTTCGCCGTCGAGACCTTCTCGTAGACGGGCGCGAAGCGCTTGCACGGGCCGCACCACTCGGCCCAGAAGTCGATGAGGACGATGCCCTCGGCGACGGTCGCGTCGTGCTCGGCCAGCGTCAGCTCACGGGTGCTCATGGCGGTCCTCAACCAGCGGGGGCGCGCCGGTGTTCCACGTGGACCCGTGCCCGTCCGGGACGGCGTCGTCCGGTCGGGGCGGCCAGGAGCCGCCGCGGCGTTCGTGCTCGCGGAGCAGCACGAGGAGCCGACGGCCGGCGGCGGTGCGCTCGGGCTCGCCGTCGGCGTGCAGCCGGCGCACCAGGGCCCGCCGCAGGAGCACGACGAGCTCGGCGTCCGTGAGGTCCCCCGGCTCCGGCGCCGCCCCGCCGCCGGTCGCCATCGGTGCGGGGAGCGTGGGCGGCACCCCCTCGCAGACCAGCGCCCCGCCCCAGGCCCGCAGGCGCTCGTGCTCGTCGACGAGGCACTCCGCCACGGAGGGGGCCAGGCCCGTGCACCCGACCAGGTCGACGGTGACCCAGGGCCCCGTGACGGTGACGGCCCGGCGCACGACGTCGCGCACGGAGGCCGCGGTCCCGTGCGGCAGGGGCCCGGTCACCCGGACGACGGCCGACCGGGTGGCGGGGTCGACGAGGACGACGAGGTCGGGACGGTCCGGCACGGGGCACCTCCGGGAGGAGCGCCGGCCACGGATCTGGACCAGGGGTGGCTCAGCGTGACGCGCCGTGCGGGGCGGGTCAACCGTCCGCCGCACCCACGTCGCGTCGCCCCGGCCGCGCCCCGAGTGGCAGCCCCCGCCGGGGCGGCGGGACCCTGGAGGAGTGGCACCCTCCCCCGACGCCGGCCCGCCGACCGACTTCCGCCGTGACGCGCTCAACGAGGCCGTAGACGCGCAGCCGCACGGGCGCTCGTCCGCCGGCGAGGCGGAGGAGTTCCCCGCCGGCTTCGCCCTCGACCGCGCGTGGGACGTCGACACCCTCGACGAGCTCGCCGACCTCCGGCAGGCCGTGGCCCGGCGCGTGACCGAGGTCCTCCCGGACGACGTCGACCGGGGCAGCGGCGACGCGCCGAGCGCCATGGACCACATGCTGCTCGTCGCGACCGAGCTGGCCAGCAACGCCATCCGGCACGGGCGGCCGCCGGTGCTGCTGCGGCTCCACCTGCCGACGACGGGCGGGCCGGTGCGCGAGGTCGTCGTCGAGACGGTCGACCACGACACCCGTCGGCTCCCGCAGTTCGTCGAGGGCGGTCACCGCGACGGCGGCCGCGGCATGCTCCTGGCCGCGCGCCTGGCGCTCGAGGTCTCGTGGCGCACGACGGCCACGACGAAGCACGTCTGGGCCCGCCTGCGGACGGACCAGCTGCGGCAGGCCGAGGGCTGACACCGGTCGCCGGCCCGCCGAGGGCAGTCGGCGGCACGCCCGTCCCGTCGTCGGACAGGACGAGGGGTCAGGCGCGGCCGAAGAGCCCGGCGAGGCCGAGCGTCGCGAGCACCGCGACGACGAGCCCGTCCTCGGACGCACCGCGGAGGTCGAGCCCCTCGGGGGCGGCGCGGTGCAGGCGCAGCAGCAGGTGGATGCCGCCGGAGTCGATGAAGGTGACGCCGGCGACGTCGGCCACCCGGACGCCCGAGGTGACGAGCGCGTCGGGGACGCCGGCGACGACCGACGCGTCGACCTCGCCGCGCAGGACGACGACGCCCGGCTCGTCCGGCGAGGCCTCGACCGTGCCCGACGGGCCGGCGGGGCGGGGGGCCACGGCGGGGAGGGAGCCCGTGGACGGGGTCGACGGCGTCGCCGTGGGCTCCCGGCCCACCGCCCCGTCGTCCGTCTCCGCCGTGCTCACGCCGCGACCTTACGGCGTACACCGTGCGGGAGGGCAGGGGCGGGCCGCCGACGGGCGTGCGGCAGGGGTCCGGGACGGGCGCGGCGGGGGCGCCCGACCGCGGTCGGGTGGCTGCGGGGCACATGGCTCCTCGGGGGCGGCGGGCTGAGGCACGGCGCGGAGTCAGGGCGCGGCGACGATCGTAGGCAGCGACGCCGGCAGCCGCCAGGACCGGTCCTCCGGGCGTCGCCGCGGCGCCGCCCCGTGGGCCCGACGTGCGGACCGACCGCCGATGTCCCCCGTCCGGCCTATGCTCACCGGACGTGGCGCCACATCGCGCCTGCCGATACCCAGCCTGCCCAGCGCGGAGGCCCGGGCCGGACGCCCCAGCAGGGCGCGCCGGCGGGCCGAGCCGAGGGCACCGACCGGGACGCACGACCGGGTCACACCTGCCGGATCCCCGGCACACCCCGCGCGGGCCAGGACGCCCGCCGTCGACAGGAGCACAGATGCGCGCAGCGCTGCACCGACCCCTGCCCACCTCCGCCGGCCCCCGGCGCGCCCGCCGTGCCGTGGCCCTCACGGCCGTCGGCGCGCTCGCCCTCGCGGGCTGCGGCGCCGGCTCGCGGACCGGCAACGAGAACGCCGCCGAGGTGGAGTGCGCGGTCGAGGTCTCGGAGCCGACGACCGTCAACGTCCTCGCCTACAACTCCTCGGCGATCGACCCCTTCACCGACACGATGGTGAACAGCTGCACCCAGGGCGACCTCACGGTCGAGCACGAGCCCATCGACTTCGCCGGCCAGGTGCAGCGCACCACGGCCACGCTGGCGGGCGACGAGGGCACGTACGACGTCATCGAGACGTACGGCTACATCATCCCGCAGCTCGGCACCGAGGGGTCGCTCCAGCCCCTCAACGAGTACGTCGACCAGTTCGGCGAGGAGTACGGGCTCGGCGAGCTCAACGCCGGGATGCTCGAGGCGATGACGTACGAGGGCGACCTCTACGCCCTCCCCATGCAGGCGCAGATGTTCGTCATGGCGTACCGCGCCGACGTCTTCGAGGAGCAGGGCCTCGAGCCGCCGACGACCTTCGCGGAGCTCAAGGAGGTCTCGCAGGCGCTCCAGGACTCCGGCGAGTTCCAGTACCCGCTGGCGCTCCCGTGGCTCGCGAGCGGCGACCTCGCCACCGCCTACGACGCGGCGCTCGGCTCCCTCGGCGTCGACTACGTCGACCCGGAGACCAAGACGCCGAACTTCGACGACCCGCTGGCCGTCACGGCGCTCGAGGAGCTGAAGAGCCTCACGCCCTTCATGGACCCGCAGGTCACGACCTTCGACCAGCCGGCCGTCCAGCAGCAGATGTACAACGGCGACGCCGCCATGGCGATCATGTTCTCGGGCCGCATGAGCGACCTCACGGTCGAGTCCAACACCGAGTTCGCCGCCGACTTCGCCTTCGCGCCGCCGCCCACGGTCGGCGACTCGGGCCCGCAGTACAGCGCCCTGTCCGTCGACGGCTGGTCGATCCCGACCAACACGACGGTCGACCCCGCGGTCCTCTTCGAGGTCATCGCGTCCTCGGTCTCCCAGGAGGCCTCCGAGGCGTCCGTCCCCGCCGCCTACCCGGCGCGCGACGGCGTCGTGACCCCCGACAGCGGCCCGTACGCCGAGGCCGCCATCGACGCGATCGACAACGCGCCCCCGGCCGAGCCCTTCCCGTGGACCGCGCCGATCGCCAACGAGACGCTCCCCGTCGTCGCCGAGGTCATCCTCGGGCAGACCACGCCCGAGGAGGGCGCGGCCCGCATGCAGGAGATCGCCACCGGGGTGCTCGCCCAGTACTGAGCCCCGCGGCCGGCCCCGGGCACCCGGGGCCGGCACCGCTCGCGGCCCGGCCGGGTCGTCGGCGCGAGGGGCACCCCCCTCGCGCCGACGACGTCGGCCCGCCGCCGACCCCGAGGAGACCTCGTGCGTCGTCGTGAGTACGCGTTCCTGGTCGCGCCCAGCGTGATCGTCATGTTCGGGCTGCTGGTGATCCCGCTCGTCCGGACCGTGCAGTGGAGCTTCCAGCAGGTCCGCTACGGCCAGCCGGGGACCTTCGTGGGCCTCGACAACTACCGCTCGGCGCTCACCGACCCGCGCTTCGCCTCGGCCGTCGTCTTCACCGTCGTCGTCACCGTGGCCGTGGTCACGGTGCTCGTCGTCGGCGGCTACGTCCTCGCCGTGCTCGTCAACGGGCTCGTCAAGGTCAAGCCGCTCGTCCTCGGCCTGCTGCTCGTGCCCTACGTCGTGCCCGGCCTCATCGGCGGGACGATGTTCGGCTGGCTGTTCAACAGCAACTTCGGCGGGATCGTCAACCAGGTCATCGCCTTCTTCGGGCTCCCCGAGGTGCTGTGGTTCACGAGCACGTGGGCCAACCGCGGCCTCGTCGCCGGGGCCGTCATCTGGGGGCTGCTGCCCTTCGCGATGCTCGTCATCCTCGCGGGCCTGCAGAGCGTGCCCGCCGAGCTGCTCGAGGCCGCCCGGGTCGACGGCGCCGGCACGCTGCGCACGCACTGGAGCGTCATCGCCCCGAGCATCCGCGGCGTCGTCGGCTTCGTCACGCTCATCTCGATCATGGACGTGCTGCGGCTCTTCGACCAGCTCATCCCGCTGTCGCCGCAGGCGGTGCAGATCGGCAACGAGTCGCTCGTCCTCTACATCTACAACCGGGCGTTCCTCGACGGCGGCCAGCAGCTGGGCCTCGGCAGCGCGATGAACGTGCTGCTCATCGGCCTCATCGTCGTCATGCTCCTGCCCTTCATCCGCAGCACGGCACGAGAGGGGCGCAGCTGATGCCGTCGTCGTCCGAGGCCGCCGCGCGGCCCACGAGCGTCACCACCACCGACGCCCCCGGCTCGGCCGCGGCCGGCCGCGGGGCGACGCCGGAGGTCTACAAGGTCCCCCGGGGCCCGAAGACGTCGAGGGCCCGCAAGGTCGTCGCCGCCGTCGTCCTGGCGGTCGTCTGCTTCCTCATGCTGAGCCCGGTCCTCTGGACGGCGTTCTCGGTGATCAAGCCGACGAGCGTCGCCTTCCGCAACCCGCCGGTGTGGTCCTTCACGCCGACGCTGGACGCCTTCGTCAACCTCTGGCAGACGACGAACTTCTACCAGTACCTCGGCAGCACCCTCGTCGTGGCGGTCATCTCGACGACGCTGGCGCTCGTCATCGGGCTCCCGGCCGCCTACGCGCTGTCCCGCGCGCCGGGCTGGGTGTCCGTCGTCCTGCTCGTCGCGGCGCTCGTCTTCCGGGCGCTGCCGCGCACCGCCGTCGTCCTGCCGATGTACGAGATCTCCCGCTCGCTGGGGATCTACGACACGACGCTGGCGCTGTCGCTCGCCCTCGTGGCCATCAACCAGCCGTTCTCGATCTGGTTGCTGCGCAACTTCTTCGCGGCGGTGCCCAAGGAGATCGACGAAGCCGCCATGCTCGACGGCTGCACCCGGCTGTCGATGCTGCGGCTCGTCATCATCCCGCTCATGGGCCCGGGCATCATCACCGCGGCGCTGTTCATGTTCCTCTTCGCGTTCCAGGAGTACCTGACCGCGGTGATCCTCACGGACGTCAACGCCGCGACGGTGCCGGTCTTCATCGCCACCCAGCTCGGCCAGACGCTGCCGCTCCTGCAGCAGGCGGGCGCCGCCTCGCTGCTGCTCACGGCACCGGTGTTCCTCTTCGCCTTCGTGGCGCAGAAGTACCTCATCGCCGGGCTCAACGCGGGGTCCGTCAAGGGCTGACCCGCGCCGTCCGACGACGCCCCCTCCCGCCCGGCGGGAGGGGGCGTCGTCGCGTCCGGGGTCCCCGCCGGGGTCAGAACCAGGTGCGGGTGAGCACCGCGGACGACGGGTGCGCGAGCAGCGTCCCGAGCCGCGCCGCGGCGCCCGGGGTGCGCTCGTCGACGAGGCCGGCGGCGAGCGCGGGGGCGGGCGAGCCCTGGCCCAGGACGACGGTCCCGAGGACGTCGACCCCCACGACGACGTCCGGCTCCGCGGTGGTCGCCGTGACCTCGGCCGCGCCGGTGCCCGCGTCGTCGGCCGTGACGTCGAGGCGCCACCGCCCGCCCGCGAGGCCGAGGGGGTCCACGACCTCGAGCACGAGCCCGCCCGTCGCCGCGTAGCGCCGGCCCTCGAGGGCGGCGGGGACGTCGAGCACCCGCGCCCAGACGAAGTCGGCGTCGTGGCTGCGGACGGCGGCCCGCGCGTCGGCGAGCAGCAGCGGGAGCGGGTCGGTCGTCGGCCGGTGGTCGGCGACGACGGACGCCGCGAGGTCGACCTCGGCGGCCGCCCGCCACAGGGCCGCCGTCGCCGCGGGCGTCGCGGCGAGGAGGTCGAGGACGCGCACCTGCGCCGCGCGCCGCCGGTCGCCGCCGGACAGGTCCCCGCCGGCGCGGTAGCGCAGGAGGCCGACGACGTCGCCGCCCGGCTCCCTCGCCACGACCGCCGGCCGCTGCTCGCGGGCGTCGGCGTCCGGGTCCTCGACGAGCCCGAGCGCCATCGGCCACCAGAGCCCGTCGCGCGGGTGCTCGCCCGCCGCCGTCGCGTGGACCCGCGCGAAGAGCCGCGGGGCGACGTCGACGAGGTCGGCGTCGGAGACGTGGTCGAGGACGACGGCGCCGTCCCGGACGGGGTCGCCGCGGAAGCGCGCCTCACGGACGTCGAGCTCCCACCGGCACGCCGTCGTCGCCGTCCCGAAGCCGTAGCGGCCGTAGATCGGCGCCTCGCTGGCGATGAGGACGGCGAGCGCGTCACCGCGGTCCTTCGCCGCCCGCAGGTCCTCGGTCATGAGCCGCCGCAGCAGCCCCTGCCGCCGGTGGCTCGCCGCGACGACGACGGAGCTGATCGCGTCCGCGGGCAGGTGCCCGCCGGGCACGGGCAGGTCGACGCCGTAGGAGCGGAACGACGCGATGAGCCGCCCGCCGTCGACGCCGACGCGCCGCCGGTGCCCCTCGGTGCGGCGCCACCGCAGGTCGCCCGCCGCCTCCGTGGGCGCCCTCGTCTCGAGGAAGCCGCGCGAGCACAGCCGCGCCCACTCCGTCGCCTCCTCCTGCCGGAGGTCGCGCACCTCGACGCCCGCCGCCGTCCCTGCCGTCGCCCCTGCCGTCGTCGTCACGCCCACGACGCTACCCACGCGCGACGCCCCCATTCCCCGACGTGCGTCCTGGCGGAGAGAGGACCGTGGTGACGGAACGACGAGCGGGGGCGGCCGGGTGCGCGTCCGGCACGTCAGGCGCGGCGCCCCGACCCCTCACGGGCAGCACCCCGGCGCGCCGAGGCAGCGCCAGAGCGCACCCGGCCGCCCCCGCGCACCCGGCCGTCACCACGCGACCGACCGAGCCGGCCGAGCGTCCTCTCACCCCACCGCGGTCACCCGCACCAGCACGAGGTGCTCGGGCTCGAGCGGCGGGACCTGGAGGCCGACCGTCCCCAGCGCGGCGCCCGTCGTCGTCACGCCCTCGGCGCACCACGGCGGCGTCCAGCGCGTGCCGGGGTCGTCGCCGGGGGCCTGGAGGCGCACGGCGTAGCGCCGTTCGGGCGCGAGGCCCGGGAGGGCGACGCGTCCCGGCGTCACGGTGACGGGCCGGCCGAGCGCGACGAGGGCGAAGAGGGCGTCGGAGCCGTCGGGGGCGACGACGCCGTGGACGGCCAGCGCCGGGTCGGGGACGTCGGCGTTGACGACGACGCCGCCGTGCAGCAGCGGCCGGAGCTCCCGGTGCAGGGCGACCCAGCGCGCCAGCTCGGCCCGCTCCTCGGCGCTCGCGGAGGCGATGTCCCACTCGGCGCCCAGGTGCCCGAACAGCGCCGTCCCGGCCCGGAACGACAGGTCGTGGGTGCGGCCCGTCGTGTGCGAGCGCGGCGGGCCGACGTGGGCGCCGACGAGCTCGGGCGGCAGGAGCAGCTGCGTCCAGCGCTGGATCGCCTGCCGGTCGAGGGCGTCGTTGCAGTCCGACGCCCAGACCCGGTCGGTGCGGGCGAGGACGCCGAGGTCGACCCGGCCGCCGCCGGACGCGCACGACTCGACCTCGAGGCCGGGGTGGGCCTCCTTGAGGACGTCGAGGAGCCGGTACGCCGCCTCCGTCTGCGCGTGGACGCCCGGCGTGCCGAGCGGGCCGGAGCCGGCGTCGACGAGGAGCCGGTTGTGGTCCCACTTGAGGTAGGCGATGTCGTACGTGCGCAGCAGCGCGTCGAGGTGCGACCGGACGTGCTCGAAGGCGCCGGGCTGCGCGAGGTCCAGCACGTGCTGGTTCCGGGCCGGTGCCCCGGTCCGGCCGCCCGCGCGCAGCAGCCACTCGGGGTGGGCCCGGGCGAGGTCGGAGTCGAGGTTGACCATCTCGGGCTCGACCCACAGGCCGAACTCGAGGCCGAGGCCGCGCACGTGGTCGACGAGCGGCCCGAGGCCCTGCGGCCAGGCGTCGGCGCTGACGGTCCAGTCGCCGAGGCCGCTCGTGTCGTCGCGGCGTGAGCCGAACCAGCCGTCGTCGAGGACGAACCGCTCGGCCCCGACCTCCGCCGCGGCGTCCGCGAGCGCCGTGAGGCGCCGCAGGTCGTGGGCGAAGTAGACGGCCTCCCACGTGTTGAGGGTGACCGGCCGGGGGCGGCGCGGGTGCTGCGGGCGGGCGCGCAGCCAGGCGTGGAAGCGACCGGCGAGGCCGTCGAGCCCCCGGCCGTGGACGGCGTGCAGCCACGGGGAGGTGTACGTGCGCCCGGGCCCGAGCCGGACCTCGCCGCCGACGAGCAGCTCGCCGGCGCCGAGGACGCGGACACCGGTGGGGTGGCGCTCGGCGTAGGTCTCGGCGTTGCCGCTCCACCCCAGGTGGACGCCCCAGACGTCGCCGGTGCGGTTCGCGAAGCCCGTCCGGCCGGCGGCGAGGACGTGGACGCCGTCGAGACCGGTACGGCCCGAGCGCACCTCGCGGGCGTGCAGGCCCGCGGTGAAGGGCTGCCGCTGGGGCACCCGCTCCAGCGTGTGCCGGCCGGTGAAGTCGAGCAGCTCGTCGGCGGTCGCCGGGACGGGCACGACGAGCCGCAGCGCGTCGACGCGGAAGGGCGTCTCCCCCTCCGGCGCCTCGTCGGCCAGCGTCGCGCGGGTGCGCAGGAGGCCCGACGGCGCCAGCTCCAGCTCGAGCTCGAGCGCGAGCCCCGCGACGGGGTCGGCGGCCGTCGTCACGAGGCGGTAGGTGCCGTCGTCGGCCACCTCCTCCGCCGTGGCCCGGACCCGCAGGACGGGCGACCAGTCGCGCCCGTCGCGCGAGCCCTCGACGCCGGGGCGGCCGACCCAGCCGTCCGCGTGCTCGGGCACGAGGCACGGGACCCGGGCGACGTCGGTGGGGTGCTCGTCCGGCGTCGGCGCGACGGCGGCGAGGAGGCCGGCGAGGTCCCCGGGCGCGAGGTCGCCGAGGTCGGCGCCCCAGTGGACGACGCGCGGCAGCCGGCCGCCGTCGGCGTCGAGGAGGAGGACGAGCGAGACGCCGTCCGCCCGGCGGTGCACGAGCCGGGACGGCACGTCCGGGGCAGCGGGGTCGTCGTCCGGACGGGGTAGGGCGGCGGTCACGCCGCGCATCCTGCCGTGGGCGTCGACCGAGGCCCTGCACCGCGCGTTGACAGAACCGCACACGACCCACCACGCTCAGACACCGACGCGCACGGCACCGGACGCCGCCGCGCACGCCGGCGTGGCCGGCCCCCTGATCCCCCCCCCGGACCCTGCGGAGGCGCGGTGCTCGCCGAGGAACGCCGTCGTGCCGTGCTCGACGCCGTGCTCGCCCGTGGCGCGGCCCGGCTGGCCGACCTCGCCGCCGAGCTCGGCGTCTCGGAGATGACGGCGCGCCGCGACGTCGCCGACCTCGCCGCCCGCGGGCTCGTCGACCGGGTCCACGGCGGGGCGCTGGCCCCCCGCGCGCCCAGCACGGACGAGCCGGGCTTCGCCGCCAAGCAGACGCAGGCGGTGGCGGCCAAGACGGCGATCGCCCGCGCGGCCGCCGCGCTCGTGCCGCCCGGCAGCGCCGTCGGCGTCTCCGCGGGGACGACGACGCACCTCGCGGCCGGGCTCCTGCGCGACGTGCCGGGCCTCACCGTCGTGACGAACTCGCTCCCGGTCGCCGACCTCCTCGCCGGGGAGGGCGACGGGCCGGGCCGTCCGGACGAGCGCCGCGAGGTGCTGCTCGTCGGCGGCCGCCGCACGCCGTCCCGCGCGCTCGTGGGGCCGCTCGCCGTCCGGGCGCTCGAGGGCCTGCACGTCGACGTCCTGCTGCTCGGCGCCCACGGCGTCGACCCCGTGCGCGGCCTCACGACGCCGACGCTCGAGGAGGCCGAGACCGACCGGGCCCTGGTCCGCTCCGCCCGCCGCGTCGTCGTCCTCGCCGACTCCTCCAAGTGGCAGGTCGCCGGCCTCGCCACCGCCGTCCCGCTCGAGGACGTGGACGTCCTCGTCACCGACGACGGGCTGCCCGGCGCGGCCCGCGAGGAGACCGGCGCGCGCGTCGGCCGGCTCGTCGTCGCGGACGCCTGAGCCGCCCGACCCGCACCGCCCGACCGCCTCGACGCCCGCCCTTCCCGAGCCCTCCCCGACCCCAGCCCTCCCCGACCCCCGGAGCCCCCGTGACGACGTCCGCCCCCGCGCCCTCGGCGCTGCGCGGCCCCGGCACCGAGCAGCTGCTCGCCGACGGCCGCACCCTGCGCTACTACGACGACCGCGGCGGCGCGGGCGCGGGCCGGCCCCGCCCCGACGGGCGGCCGATGACCGCCGCCGACCGCGGCCGCGCGGGCGAGGTGCGCCGCGACCCGCTGACCGGCGACTGGGTGGCCCTGGCCGCGCACCGCATGACGCGGACCTTCCTGCCCCCCGCCGACGAGTGCCCGCTGTGCCCGACCGGGCGCGGCGCCGTCGCCTCCGAGGTCCCGGCGGCCGACTACGACGTCGCCGTCCTCGACAACCGCTTCCCGTCCTTCGCGGAGCTCACGGTGGGCCCGCCCGCCGGCCTCCTCGACGACGAGCCGCTGTGGCCCGTCGGCCCGGCGGCCGGGCGCACCGAGGTCGTCTGCTTCTCCAGCGACCACGCCGCGTCCTTCGGCGACCTCGGCGTCGAGCGGCTCCGCACGGTCGTGCGGGCCCTCGCGCACCGCACCGAGGAGCTGTCGGCGCTGCCCGACGTCGCCCAGGTCTTCTGCTTCGAGAACCGCGGCGCCGAGATCGGGGTGACGCTCTCCCACCCGCACGGGCAGGTCTACGCATACCCGTACCTGCCGCCGCGCACGCAGGCGCTCGTGCGCGAGGCCCGTGCCCACCGGGAGCGCACGGGGGGCAACCTCCTCGCCGACGTCCTGGCCGCCGAGGTGCGCGCGGGCGAGCGCGTCGTCCTGCGCGCCGAGCACTGGACGGCGTACGTGCCCGCCGCCGCCCGCTGGCCCGTCGAGGTCCACCTGGCCCCGCACCGCGACGTGCCCGACCTCGCCGCGCTCGAGGACGACGAGCGCGAGGAGCTGGCGCACGTCCAGCTCGACCTCGTCCGCCGGCTCGACCGCTTCTTCCCCGAGGTCGAGCACCTGCCGTACATCTCCGGCTGGCACCAGGCGCCGACCGGCGAGCACCGCGACCTCGGGCGGCTGCACCTCCAGGTGTTCTCCCTCCTGCGCTCGCCCGGCAAGCTCAAGTACCTCGCCGGCTCGGAGTCGGCGATGGGCGCGTGGGTCAACGACCGCACCCCCGAGGCCATCGCGGCGCGGCTGCGGGAGGTGGCCCGGTGAGCGCCCGGTCGAGCGCCGGGACGGGCGCCGGGACGGGCGCCGAGGAGGGCGCCGTGGGCGAGGTCGCCGAGGTCTTCGCCCGTGCGCACGGCGGAGACCCGGCCGGCGTCTGGGCGGCGCCGGGGCGGGTGAACCTCATCGGCGAGCACGTGGACTACGCCGGAGGCCGGTCGATGCCCTTCGCGCTGCCGCAGCGCACCCTCCTCGCGGCGCGGCCGCGGGAGGACGGGCGGGTCCGCGTCGTCTCGGCGTGGGCGCCCGACGAGGTGTGGGAGGGCGACCTCGCCGACGTCCGCCCCGGCAGCGACGGCGGCGCGGGCTCCGTCGAGGGCTGGGCGGCCTACCCCGTCGGCGTCCTCTGGGCGCTTTCGCAGGCGGACGGCCCGGGGTGGGCCGTGGGCGGCGCCGACCTCGCCGTCACGTCCGACGTCCCCGTCGGCGCGGGGCTGTCGAGCTCCGCGGCGCTGACGTGCTCGACGGCGCTCGCGCTCGCGACGCTCACCGGCCACGCCGACGGGCCGGCCGCCGACCCGACGACGCCCGAGGGCGACGCCCTGCGCCGCCTGCTCGTCGGCGCGGCCGTCCGCGCGGAGAACGAGGTGGCCGGCTCGGCGACGGGCGGCATGGACCAGCAGGCCTCCCTGCGCTGCCGCGACGGGCACCTGCTCCTCCTCGACTCCTCGGACGGGTCGGTGGAGCACGTGCCGTTCGCGCTCGCCGAGCACGGCCTGGCGGTCCTCGTCGTCGACACCCACGCCCCGCACCGGCTCGTGGACGGCCAGTACGCCGCCCGCCGCGCGGCGTGCGCGGAGGCGGCCCGGCTGCTCGACGTCCCGCACCTGGCCCGGGCCGCCGAGGGGTCGTCCGTCGGGGAGGTGCTCGACCGGCTCGCCGCCGCGGGCGCCGACGACGTCGTCGCCCGCCGGGCGCGGCACGTCCTCACGGAGCAGCAGCGCGTGGCGGACGCCGTCGCGCTCCTGCGCGCCGACCGGCCGGCCGACGTCGGCCCGCTGCTCGACGCCTCCCACGCCTCCCTGGCCGCCGACCACGAGGTGTCCTCCCCCGAGCTCGACGTCGTCACCGCCGCCGCCCGGGAGGCCGGCGCGCTCGGGGCGCGGATGACGGGCGGCGGCTTCGGCGGCTCGGCGCTGGCGCTCGTCCGGACCGCGGACGAGGAGGCCGTGGCGGCCGCCGTCGTCGCGGCGTCGCTCGCGGCGGGCCACCCGCGGCCCACCTCGGTGCGCGCGGTCGCGGCCGGGGGCGCCGAGCGCCTGGCCTGAGACGCGCCCGGCCCGCGCCGGCCCGGGACCCGGACGCCGCCCGACCGGACCACCCGCCGCACCTCCCGGCGGGTGGTCCGGCGGGGCGGCCGGGTCGTCGTCGAGGTCGCCGCTCAAGCCGCGCGCCCGACCTGCCGATGGTCGCCCCGTGAGCCCCCTGCACCACGCCGCCGAGCAGCCGGCCGGCCTCCGCCCCCTCCCGACGACGCCGCTCCCCGTCGTGCCGGCCCCGCGCCGGACGCCGTCGGGAGCGCGGCCGGCCCCCGCGCGGGCCGGCGCGGCCCCCGCCGCGCGCGCCGGGGCCCGGGGCGACCGGCGCTCGGTGCACCTCGTCGGCGTCGTGCTCTGCGCGCTCGTCGTCGTCGGCGCCCGGGCCGGCGTGGGGGCCGACTGGGCGACGGCCGCGGCCGGGCCCCTCGCGGCCCTCGCCGTCCTGTGGTGCCGCTGGGCCGGGGTGGTCGGCGACCGGTCCGCGGCCGTCCGCACGGCGGCCCGGGTCGCCCTCGCCGTCGCCGTCCCGGGACTCCTCACCGGCGGCGGGCCCGTCACCGCGCTGCTCGCCGGCGTCGCCGTGGCCGGCTGCGGCCTCCTGACGGCGGAGTCGCACCGCGTGCTCGGCCGGGCCGTCGACGCCCGCCGCGGCCGCGCCGTCCGCCGCACCCGGACGCGCCACCCGCTCGCCACGCCGCCGGACCTCGCCGTCCTCGTCGCCGCGGCCGCCGTCGGGTCCGCCGGCTCCCTGCTCCCGGGCGCCCTCCTCCTCGCGGGCGGCGGGGCGCCCGACCTCCTCGACGCCGGCGCCTGGGCCCTGCGGACGTCCTCCTGCGTCCTCGCCGTCGTCGGCGCCGCACTCGTCGTCACGGCCCCCGGCGCCGGCGTGCGTCGCCGCGTCCTCGTCCGGCGCGCGCCGGGCGACGCCCCCGCCGGGGTCGACGGCGCCGCGCACGGCCCGGTGGCCCACCCCCTCGAGGTGGCGCTGCTCGTCGTCGCCGCCACGTCCGTCCACGTCCTGCTGTGGGGCGTGCTGCAGGGCGCGCCGCTGGCCTTCGCGGCGCTGCCGCTGTCCGTGTGGGTGGCGCTGCGCGCCTCCACCGCCACGACGGCGCTGCACGTCGTCGTCGTCGGCCTCGTCGTCACGGCCTGCGCCGTGGCCGACCGCGGCCCGGTCGCGGGGCTCGGCGAGGCGGGCCCGCTCGTCGCGCACGCCTTCGCCGCGGTCCTCGCCGTCGTCTGCCTCGCGCTGTCGCTCTACCGCCACCAGCGCGACGACCTGCTCGGCCACCTCGACCGCACCCGCCGCGCCGCCGACGAGCGCGCCGACCTCCTCCGCCTCTCCTTCGCCACCGCCCCGACCGGCATGGCCGTCGTCGGCCTCGAGGGCGGGCGGGCCGGCGTCGTCACCGAGGCGAACGCCGCCCTCGCGGCCCTCGTCGGGCGGCCCGCGCGCTCCCTGGCCGGCCGCCGCCTCGACGAGCTCGTCGGCCCGCACGAGGGCGACGGGCCGTGCGCGCTCGGCGGCGGGGCACCCCGGGCCCGCGGCGCGGCCGCCCCGCGCTGCGAGCACGCGGTCGTGGGCGACGGCGAGCGCCGCGGCCGGCTGGGCGCCTCCCGCGTGCACCCGGAGGGACGTGCGCCGTACCTCCTCGTCGTCGTCGAGGACGTGACGGCCGAGCGCCGCCTCGAGCGCGCGCTGCGCCACCGCGCCAGCCACGACCCGCTGACCGACCTGCCGCGCCGCGAGCTGCTCGTCCGCCGCGCCGACGCCGCCGCCGGCCGCGCCGGCCTGCTCTTCCTCGACCTCGACGGCTTCAAGCCGGTCAACGACAGCGCCGGGCACGCCGCCGGCGACGAGCTGCTGCGCCACGTCGCCCGGCGCCTCGTCGTGACCGCCGGGCCCGACGCCCTCGTGGCCAGGGTGGGCGGCGACGAGTTCGCCGTCCTCGTCCCCACCCCGGACGGGGCCTCCCCCGCCGCGCTCTCGGCCCTGGGCCGCCGGCTCGTCGCGGCGCTCGAGGTGCCGGTCATCCTCGACTCGGGCGTCTTCTCCGTCAGCGCGAGCGTCGGCGGCCGCACGGGCGCCCCCGGCCTCGGCAGCGCGGGCCTGCTCCACGACGCCGACCTCGCCATGTACGCCGCCAAGCGCGCCGGGCGCGGTCGGGTGGTCCTGCACGGGGACGTGCTCGCGCGCTGAGAGCCCTCCGCACCTGCCGCTCCGGCCGGGCGCCGCGGGGTGCCTACGTCGAGCGGGTCCCTCGGGCGGCACGACCGGGCCGCCGCGGGGCCGCTAGGTCGCGAGGTCGCGAGGTCGCGAGGTCGCGAGGTCGCGAGGTCGCGAGGTCGCGAGGAGCAACGGCGCCCCAAGGGGGCGTCGCCGCTGGTCGGAGGCCTCCGCGGGCTCGGGGCGGCCGGCCGGTCCTGCGGTCCTGCGGAGGTCTCCGGGCTGCAGGCGTCGGTCGCAGTCACGGCACGTCACCGCAGGTCGGGAGCCCGACGCCGCCGCCGGCGCGGGGCATCTCCTGTCGTACGGCGGACTCCCACCTCCCCGCAGGGCCGACGAGACGCCCCCGCGGGTCGGCCGACCCCGGTCGGCCGCACCCCCGCGAGCCACGGCCGCGGCGGGCCGCCGGCCCGGAGCCGGGACAGGGCGGCGGTCGGCTGACGGAGCCCGGGCGAGGGAGCCCGGGCGACGGAGCCCGGCCGACGGAGCCCGGCCGACGGAGCCCGGCCGACGGAGCCCGGCCGACGGAGCCCGGCCGACGGAGCCCGGCCGACGGAGCCCGGCCGACGTCGTCAGGGCCCCGGGCGGGCCGACCCCCCGGGTCGGCCCTCCGGGTCAGCCGACCTCGGTCGGCCGCACCCCCGCGAGGCACTGCCGAGGCGGGCCGCCGTCCCGGAGCCGGAGAAGGGCGGCGGTCGGGTCGACGAGGCCGTAACCCGTGGCGACGTCGCGGCCCCGCGGGCCGAGGTCGACGGCGGTCTCGAGCAGCGCGCGCTGGACGGCGGCCGGGGAGGCCGAGGGCACGGTCGCGGCGAGGACCGCGGCGGAGGCGGCGACGTACGGCGCCGCCATCGACGTCCCGTCGAGGTAGGCGTAGGTGCCGCCCTTGTAGGTCGAGAGGATGCCCACGCCGGGGGCGGCGATGTCGGCGTGCGCCCCGCGCGAGGAGAAGGGGGCCGTGGCGCGGCGCCGGTCCACCGCGGCGACGGCCACGACGCCCGGGTACGCGGCGGGGTAGCTCGTCGGGGACCCCTCGGCGCCCTCGTTGCCCATGGCCGCGATGACGACGACGCCGTGCTCGATCGCGTACCGGACGGCCCGTGCGAGGACGTCGGAGGACTCCGGGCCGCCCAGCGACATGTTGATGACGTCGGCGCCGTGGTCGGTGGCCCAGACGACGCCGTCGGCGGCCCTCGTCGTGTCGCCGACGCCCGCGGAGCTCAGCACCCGGACGGGGAGGACGTCCGCGCGGACGAGGCCCGCGACGCCCACGCCGTTGCCGATGGTCGCCGCGACGACGCCCGCGACGTGCGTGCCGTGGCCGTGCTTGTCGGTCGTGCCGCCGGGCTGCCTCGTCAGCGCGTCGTACCCGCGCCGGACGCTCCCGGCGAGGTCCGGGTGGCCGGCGTCGACGCCGGAGTCGACGACCGCGACGACCGGCACCGCGATCCGCGACGCCCGCAGCCGGTCCGCGTCCAGCGCGGGGAGGGCCCACTGCTCGCCGACGTAGGGGTCGCCGGCGCGACCGGGGGCCACGGACGTCGCCCCGACGGGGACGGGGTCGCCCACGTCCAGCCGCTGCGCCACGCCCGCGGCCTCGACCGACGGCAGCCCGCCGAGGAGGTCGACGACGGCCCCCGCCCGCGGCGCCTCGACGGCGACGGCGGCGACCTCCAGCCCGCCGTCGTCGGTCGTCACGGCGACCTCGACGTGCTGCACGCCCGCGCCCGGGGTGGCCACCGCGTCGGCCGTCCCGGCGTCGTCGACGAGGGCCCCGGCGAGCTGCGCGGTCTGCCGCGCCGAGAGCTCGTCGGCGAGCGCGTCCGGCAGCACGGCGGCCACGGCGGCGGCGGCGTCCCCCGCGGCGAGCGCGGACGGCGCGGCCACGACGGGCAGCAGCAGGCCGCCGACGAGCAGCGCGGCGGCGGCCCCCGTGCGGCCGGCCCGGCCCACGGCCGGACGGGGGGCGCGACGGCGGGGCGGGGCGACGGGGCGAGGGCTCACGTCCCCTGATCGGCCGATCGGGGGTCCGGCCTGAGGTCCCGGCGCCGACGGGTCGTCGGTGGACGGCCGGCGGGCCGCCGTCGGGGCGGCCCGCCGGTCCGGCTCAGCTGCGGCCGAGCTCGGCCTCGGCCGCACCACCGGGGAGGACGAGCAGCTTGCCCGTGGTGCGGCGGCCCTCGAGGTCCTCGTGCGCGCGGGCGGTCTCCTCGAGCGCGTACCGGCCGCCGACGCGGACGGACAGCTCGTCGGCGGCCGCCCACGCGAGGACGTCGCCGGTCCGGCGCAGCAGCTCCTCGCGCGTCCGCGTGTAGGCGCCGAGCGACGGGCGCGTGACGTACAGCGAGCCCTTGGCGTTGAGGACCTGCGGGTCGAACGGCTCGACGGGCCCGCTCGCGCCGCCGAACAGCACCATGACGCCGCGCGGGCGCAGGGCGTCGAGCCCCTCGGCGAAGGTGGCCCGGCCGACGCCGTCGTAGACGGCCGCCACGCCCTCCCCGCCGGTGAGCTCGCGGGCGCGGGCGGCGAACCCCTCGTAGCCGAGCACCTCCGCGGCGCCGGCGCCCCTGGCCAGGTCCGCCTTCTCGGGCGTGGACGTCGTCGCGAGCACCCGACCGCCGCGCCGGACGACCATCTGCGTCAGCAGCAGGCCCACGCCGCCCGCCCCGGCGTGGACGACGACCGTGTCGCCCTCCGCCACCGGGTAGGTCGACGTCGCGAGGTAGTGGGCGGTGAGGCCCTGGAGCATGAGCGCGGCGGCCGTCTCGGCGTCCACGCCGTCCGGGACGGGCACCGCCTCGGCGGCGTCGACGACGACGCGCTCGGCGCAGCTGCCGGGCGCCTGCTTCCACGCGACGAGCGCGCCCTCGCGGAGGTCGCCGTCGGGCTCCACGCCCTCGCCGAGGCCGACGACGCGGCCGGCGCCCTCGAGGCCGACGCCGAAGGGCGTGGGCATCGGGTAGGTCCCGCTGCGGAGGTACGTGTCGATGTAGTTGACGCCCGCGGCGTCCACCTCGACGAGCACCTGCCCCGGCCCGGGGACCGGCTCCTCGACCTCCCCGACCTCGAGGACCTCTGGACCACCCGTCCGCCGTACCTGCACCGCTCGCATGCCGCGATGGTGGCGCAGGTGCCCGCCGGGCGCTGCCCGGAGCCGCCGCCGCCCTCGCCCGGCGCGGGTCGGGTCGGGTTGGACTGGGTCGGAGGTGACCGTCGCGGCGACGGGACGGGTCGACCGCCGGAGCGAGCACCGGCGTGGCCGTGGCCGTGGCCCCGTCAGAAGGGCGGCGGGTCGTCGTCCTCGACCGGATGCGGTGGTGGCTGGGGCGGTCGTCGGTGGTGGATGGTCGCGGTGACGGCGGCCTCGAGGGCGAGGGCGCCGGGCCAGGCCATGTCGACGGCCGGGTACGAGCAGTCGAGGGGCTCGCCACGGTCGCCCCAGCCGGCGGGCAGGGGTGTGCCGTCTGCGTCGCGGCTGGTGACGGGTCGGGGCAGGAAGGGTGGTGCGGGATCGTCGTGGACCAGCCCGAGGGGTGAGGTCCACCGGGTGCCGAGGCCGTACGGGTCGGCCGGGTCGTCCGTGATGGCCTCGACCTGCCACCCGTAGTGGGTGCGGCACTGGTGGTGCTTGCGGCAGCGGGGCCGCAGGTTGCACTCGCAGGTGGGTCCGCCGGCGCCGTGAGGGACCTGGTGGTCGAGGTCGCAGCGCACCGACGGCTGGGTGCAGCCGGGATGGGTGCACTCGGGCAGGGCGGCTCGGACGTAGCGGGACTGCTCAGCGGTGGGCACGTAGCCGGTGGGCAGGCCCGCGAGCGGGCACGGGGGCCGCCCCGGCGGTCGGTCCTCGGGGAGGGAGGGCCCACGCCCGGCCCACCCGGGGACACCGACGCCTGGCGTCGTCGCCGGGTCGCTGTCGGTAGCAGCGCGGAACGTACCGAGGGCTCCGGTCGAGGTGCTGTCGAGCGCCTTCGGCGTCGTGCGGGTCGTGGTGGCCGGGAGGTGGTGGAGGTGTCCGTCGACGCCGAGGACCGTGCCGGTCCACGGGTCGGTGAGGATCCGGCGGTAGGAGTGGCCGGCGGCGAGGAGCTCGCGGGCGACGTCGGCGGGCACGGCGCCGTGGCCGGCGAGCCACGCCTGCTCGTCGTCCAGGCCCAGCAGCGTCGGGAGCGAGACGTTGAGCTGGGGGCCGTGGCACTGCCCGGCGTGCGCACGGCCGTCCTCACGCAGGCCGGCACCGGTGTCGGTGGCCAGGCCGACCAACGCGTCGAAGCGGCGGGCGTCCACGCCGCGCTGGTCGGGCAGACCGGTGGTGTCGGTGGTGACCGGGTCCAGGCCTGCGGCGACCGCGGCGTGCGGGTCCGCGGCGGCGTTCGGGCCGGTGCGGGTGCGCGCCCACGTGGTGAGGCGGTGGAACAGGGCGGTGATGTCGGCGACGGGTCCGGTGGCGACGAGCTCGGCGGCCCCGTCGCCGAGCGGCTGGACGAGGACGCGGCGGCGGCACGTCTCGTACCGGACGCGGCGGTTGGTCGCGTCGACCTCGAGCCGGGCGACCAACGCCCGGACCTTCCGCGTGATCCCGCGCGGGTCCAGGCGGGGCAGGTCGTCGGCGACCTCGGCGTCGACCCAGCGGGCCTGCTCGGACGTCAGGCCCGCGGTCTCGGCGACGACCGCGTGCGCCTGCCCCGCTCCGACCGTCCCCGCGCTCAGCGCGGCCCGGGTCTCGGGGAGCACGGTCGTGAGCGCGAGCGCGTCGGTGACCAGCCGCCGCGCGCCCGCGACCCCGACCCGCAGGGCGAGGGCGATCTCGGTGATGACGGCCTCGGCGGGGTCCCCGCCGAGGCGCCCGAACCGGGCGGTCTCGACCGGGTCCCCGCCGACCGGCACACCCAGGGAGGCGGCCGTCTCGTCGACGAGGTCGGCCACCAGACCCAGCATCACAGCGTGCTGGGCCGCCGCGGCTGCGTGGGCGTCGCGGAGCTGGTCCAGGACCGCTCGACCTGCCCGCCGGGCGAGGGGGAGGTCGCTCACCGGCACGTCGGCCGGCCCGGCCGACACCGAGGTCTCGGGGGCGGCACCGGACGGTGCACCGGACTGAGCACCCGACGGGACACCCGACGGTGCACCGGACGGAGCACCGGACGGAGCACCGGACGCGTCGTGGTCGTCGGCCGCCCCTGGGGCGCAGTCGCGCGGGCGGTCCTCCTCGGGCTCCTGCAGTCCCACCTCGACCACCCCCTCGCGACCGTCGTCCGAACGTGTGTTCGAATGGTAGTCGAGGGGACCGACAGCCGCCACGGCTGTCCACCGCCGTGCGACCAGCGCCCGACGTGGACCCGGGGACCCGGGCGGGCGGTGGACGGGCCGGACGACGGCACCTCGTCCGGCGCAGCACCTGACGGCCCGACCCGCCGTCCCGAGCGACGCAGCCGCGAGGGCGGGCGGCGGCGGGTCGCACCGCCCGCCCGGGCCGCCCGCTCAGACCTCGGCGGCCTCCCTGGCGAGCACGACGAACTCGAGGTCGTCGCGCCGGGGGCGGCCGAAGCGCTCGTCGCCGTACGGGAACGGGCGACGCTCGCCGGTGCGCTCCCAGCCCTGCCGCTCGTACCAGCCGATCAGCTCGGTGCGCTGGGCGATGACGGTCATCTCGAGCACGCGGGCGTCGAGGTCCTGCGCGGCGTGGCGCGAGGCCGCGGCGAGCAGCGCCCGCCCCGTCCCGTCGCCCTGGCGCGCGGGGTCGACGGCGAGCATCCCGAGGTAGCCGACGACGTCGTCGCCGGCCATGCCCTCGGCCCGGAGCCGTGCGGCCACGTGGCAGCAGGCGACGGGCGCGTCGTCCTCGCCCACGAGGAGGAGGACGGCCGACCGGGGCTCCCCGACGAGCTCGCCGACGGCGTCGGCGTCGGTGCGCTGCCCGTCGAGGAGGTCCGCCTCGGTCGTCCAGCCGGCCCGGCTCGCGTCACCGCGGTAGGCGCGCTGGACGAGCGCGACCACGGCGTCGACGTCGTCGGGGCCCGCGGGGCGCAGCCGCAGGCCGCGGGGGAGGTCGGTCGTGCTGCTCTCGTCGCTCACGCCGCCACGCTGGCAGGGCGTCCGGCCCGCCGCACCCGCGGCCGTCCCCGGCAGCGACCACGGCAGCGACCACGGCAGCGACCGGGGCCGGTCGTCAGACGCGCGCCCCGTCGGCGACCTCGGCGACCGCCGCGAGCAGCCGGTCGACGTCGCCCGCGTCGGTGTAGGGCGCCACGCCCGCGCGGACCATGCCGCCGGTGGCCCGCAGGCCGAGCACCTCGACGAGCTCGCGGGCGTAGTAGTCGCCGTCCGAGACGGCGACCCCCCGCGAGCCCAGCCACCGGGACGTGTCCCGCGGCGAGGCCCCGGCGACCCGGAAGGACACGGTGGGCGTGCGGCGCGCCGGCGCCCCGACGACCGTGACGCCGTCCAGCGCCCCCAGACCGTCGAGGAGCCGTGCGAAGACGGCGGCCTCGCTGCGCTCGAGGGCGGAGGCCGAGCGCAGCAGCCGCTCCCGCCGGGTCCCGCCCGGGCCGGGCACGAGGTCGGCGAGGAGGTCGACGGCCGCGGTGACGCCGGGGAGGAGCTCGAAGGGCGGCGTCCCGTGCTCGAAGCGGGCCGGCACCTCGTCGGGCGCCGGCAGGAGCTTGTCGGGGCGCAGGCCCTCGAGGAGGACGGGGTCGGCGACGACGGCGGCCGCGTGCGGTCCCATGAGCTTGTAGGTGGACAGCGCGTAGAGGTCGCAGCCGAGCTCCGCGACGTCCACGGGCGCGTGCGGGGTCAGGTGGACGCCGTCGACGTACGACGTGGCGCCGACGGCGTCGGCGGCCGCGGTGAGCGCGGCGACGTCGGGCCGCGTCCCCAGCGCGTTGCTGGCACCGGTGACGGCGAGGAGCCGGGTGCGGTCGGTGACCGCCGCGAGCGGGTCGACGAGCTCCCCCGTCGCGGGGTCGACGTCGACCCAGCGCACCGACGCGCCCGCCCGCGCCGCCGCCTGGACCCACGGGCGGACGTTGGCGTCGTGGTCGAGCCGCGTCAGCACGACCTCGTCGCCCTCGCCCCACGTGCGGCCCAGCGCGCCGGCCACGACGTAGGTGAGGTGCGTCATCGACGGGCCGAGGACGACGCCCTCCGGCACCCCGCCCACGAGGTCCGCGACGGCGCGACGCGCCTCGTCCACGGCCTCCTCGGCCCGGCGGCTCGCGTGGTGGGGCCCCTTCCGGTTGGAGACGGCCGAGCCCAGCATCGCGGCGACGGCGGCAGCCACGGGCGCGGGGACCTGCGTCCCGCCGGGGCCGTCGAAGAAGGCCAGGCCCTCGGCGAGGGCCGGGACCTGCGCGCGCAGCGCGGGGACGTCGACGACGGGCAGGTCGGCGGAGGGGGCGGTGGAGCTCATGGTCGCCAGGGTGCCGCCGGGACGGCCCACCCGCGCGCAGGCGCGGCCGCCGCGGGGTCCCGGTGCAGGTCAGCGGCCCCCGACGCCGTCGTCGTCCTCGTCCGCGCCCGCCGGGGACTCGAGCCACTCGACGTCGTCGTCACGGGTCGCGTCCCACTCGCGCTGGGCGGCCAGCACGTGGCGCAGCAGCGACTGCAGCCGGGGCGGGTCGTCGAGGAGCGTCCGCAGGTCGACCTCCCGCCCGCCGTGGTCGGCGAGCCAGTCGAGGAGCGAGGGCTCGGCGCTGGACCCGAGGGCGCGCGACACGGCCTCCTGGAGGTACTGCAGCGTCACGTCCGCCAGGTGACCCGCCTCGTACGCCGCCTCGGCGCCCAGCCACGCCGCGAGGACGTACGCCTGCGCCCCCGTGCCCGAGCCCTCGACCGGCCCGCCGTCCGCCGGCACCGACCGGGGCGGCACGTCGTCGACGTGCGCGACCCACGCGAAGAGCCGCCCCTCCGCGCCGACGACGGCCTCGGTCGGCGCGTCGCGGCGAGCAGCCGCCCAGCCGTCGGCCGGCCCGCCGTCCCCCGCGCCGTCGTCCCCTGCGCCGCCGCCCCCCGCACCGCTGTCCCCCGCACCGCTGTCCGGCGGCCCGCCGCTCACGCCCCACCCACCGGCACCGGCCGTGCGCCGCACTCGAGCCGCAGCGCCAGCAGCGCGACGTCGTCGGCCCGGTCGGCGGGCAGCAGCCGCAGCAGGAGCTCGTCGAGGAGGTCCTCCAGCGGCAGGTCCACGAGGTCGGCGAGGACCTGCCGGAGCAGGGCGAGGCCCTGCTGGAGGCTCTGGTCGCGTCGCTCCACGAGGCCGTCCGTGTAGAGGAGCACCGTGCTGCCGCGCTCGACGACGGCCTCGCCCTCCGTGCGCCCCCGCTCCGGGAGCACCCCGAGCAGGAGGTCGGTGCGGCGGGCCAGCAGCTGGTGGACGTCCCCCTGCGGGTCCACGAGGAACGGCGGCGGGTGCCCGGCGTTCGACCAGCGCAGCCGCATCAGCCCCTCGGCCTCGAGCTCGGGCGACTGCTCGACCCGGGCGACGACGGCCGTCGCCGTCGTGTCGAGCCCGAGCCCCTCCATCGCGGCGTCCAGGCCCGCCAGCACGAGCGACGGGCTCTCGCCCCCGTGGAAGGCGATGCCGCGCAGCAGCCCCCGCATCTGCCCCATGGCCGCCGCCGCGGCGGTGTCGTGGCCGACGACGTCGCCGATGACGACGACCGTGTCGCCCGTGCGCTGGAGGAACGCGTCGTACCAGTCGCCGCCGACGCGCGCCGCCTCGGCGGCGGGCAGGTAGCGCACGGCGATCTCGAGGTGGTCCGGCGTCGGCGGGGCGGACAGGAGGCTGCGCTGGAGCTCCTCGGCGAGCCGGACCTGCTGCCGGTGCAGGCGCGCGTTGTCGAGGCCGACGCCGGCGCGCTCGGCGAGCTGGCGCGCGGTCGCCAGGTCGTCGGCCGTGGCCCGGGCCCGGTCGGCGCCGCGGAACAGCGTGATGACGCCGAGCGTCCTCCCCCGCGCCACGAGGGGGAACACCGTCGCCTGCTGGGGCGCCAGCTCGCCGACGAGGCGGTGCGCCTCCTCCTCGGGACGCATGAGCGCGGCGATCGAGGCGTGGGCCGGCTCGGGGATGCGGACGGGCCGCGTGGACTCGAGGGCCTGGTGGACGTAGCTCGTCGACGCGTCCAGCGCCCGCAGGCGGGACGCCGCGTAGCGCGCGACGAGCGGCCGGGCCTCCTCGTCGGCGTGCCACGAGCCGACGTCCTCGAGCCGGCCGTCGTCGCGGACGAGGGTGACGACGGACCAGTCCGCCAGCGTGGGCACGACGAGCTGCGCGAGGCGGGCGACGGCGGCCTCGGGGTCGCCCGTGGCCGCGAGCTCGGTGCTGACCCGCGCGAGGAGGTCGGCCCGCGCGGCCACGAGGGCCCGGCGCTCCTCGGCGGCCCGGCGCTCGGTGACGTCGAGGAAGTAGACCGACAGCCCGCCGCCGTCCGGCCACACCCGGACCTCGTACCAGCGGTCCAGCGGGGCCGGGTAGTACGCCTCGAAGACCGTCGGCTCGCCGCTCGCGACGACGCCCCGGTAGTGCTCGTCGAAGGCGCTGCCGACCGTGGCGGGGAAGAGCTCCCACACGACGCCGTCGAGGAGCTCCTCGCGCCGGCGGCCCAGCAGGCGCTCGGCCTCCCCGTTGACGTAGGTGAAGCGCCAGTCCCGGTCGAGGGAGTAGAAGGCCGCCGACATCGACTCGAGGACGCGACGGATGCCCGCCTCGGCGTGCGTGGCGTCCGTCGTGTCGTAGGCAGCGCCGAGCAGCCGCGCCGCGACCCCGTCCTCCGCGACCACGTGCCCGCGGGCGGTGATCCAGCGCACCTCGCCACCGGGCAGGACGATGCGGTACTGCTCGTCGTAGCCGCCGACCGTCGTGATGGCCTCGGCCATCGCGTCCTCGACCCGCTGCCGGTCGTCGGGGTGCAGCCGCGCGACGAAGTCCTCGATGCGCCGCCCGAAGCTCAGCGGGTCGTAGCCGAAGAGGTCGATGAGCCGGTCGTCCCACTCGAGGACGCCGGTGCGGACGTCGAGGTCGAAGGCCCCGACGCCGGCGGTGCCGACGGCGAGCCCGAGGCGCAGCCGGCTGGCGGCGAGCTCGTCGACGAGGTCGCCGCGCTGGTGCTGGGCGACGAGCGCCGCGGCCAGGTCCTCGAGGACCTGGCGGTCGTCCTCGGACCACTCCCGCGGACCGGCGCCGTGGACGGCCAGGGCACCGAGCAGCGCCCCGTCCAGCCGGAGGGGGACGGCGAGCACCGCGCCGACGGCCCCCTCGAGCACCTCGGGGGCGGCCGCGGTCCGGGAGTCGGCCGCGGCGTCGTCGACGACGAGGGCGCCCTCGGCCGCCGCGCGCAGCAGGACGTCGCCGGCCAGGGCCGTCGCGTCCTCGTGGAGGCGCGCGCCGTCCGCACCCAGCGCCCGGCGCGCCACCTCGGCGAGGCGGGCGCCCGGGGCGCGAGGTGCAGCGGCGACACCGGCGCTGCTCGCAGCCACGGCTGCCTCCCTCCCCCGACGGCGGCCATCCTGCCGCACGCGACCCACCTCAGCGTGACGAGAGATGACGTCTCGTGACGAACGCCACCGGCCCGGCCGTCGGGTCAGCCGCCCTGCGCCATGTCGACGAAGCGGGAGTAGTGGCCCTGGAACGCCACGGTGATGGTGTCGGTGGGCCCGTTGCGGTGCTTGGCGACGATGAGGTCGGCCTCGCCGGCGCGGGGGGACTCGCGCTCGTAGGCGTCCTCGCGGTGCAGGAGGATCACCATGTCGGCGTCCTGCTCGATGGAGCCGGACTCGCGGAGGTCGGACATGGCGGGCCGCTTGTCGGTGCGCTGCTCGGGACCACGGTTGAGCTGCGAGATGGCGATGACCGGCACCTCGAGCTCCTTGGCGAGCAGCTTGAGCGCACGGGAGAACTCCGAGACCTCCTGCTGGCGGCTCTCGACGCGCTTGCCCGAGCTCATGAGCTGCAGGTAGTCGATGACGACGAGCTTGAGCCCGTGCCGCTGCTTGAGGCGCCGGCACTTGGACCGGATCTCCATGAGCGACATGTTGGGCGAGTCGTCGATGAACAGCGGCGCCTCGCTGACCTTGCCCATGGTCCGCGCGAGCCGGGTCCAGTCCTCCTCGCGCATCGTCCCCTTGCGCATGTGCTGCAGCGAGACCGTGGCCTCGGCCGACAGCAGGCGCATGGTGATCTCGTTGCGGCTCATCTCCAGGGAGAAGACGACGGACGGCAGGCCGTTCTTGATGGACGCGGACCGTGCGATGTCGAGCCCGACGGTCGACTTGCCGATGGCGGGGCGGGCGGCGATGACGATCATCTGGCCCGCGTGGAGACCGTTCGTCAGCTGGTCGAGGTCGGCGAAGCCCGTGGGGACGCCGACCATGCCCTCGCCGCGGTGGCTCGAGGCCTCGATCTCGTCGATCGTGCCCTCGATGATGTCGGCGATGGGCAGGTAGTCCTCGCTGCTGCGCCGCTCGGTGACCTTGTAGACCTCCGCCTGCGCCGCGTCGACGATGCCGTCGACGTCCCCGCCGCCCGCCGCGTAGCCGAGCTGGACGATCCGCGTGCCGGCCTCGACGAGGCGGCGCAGGACGGCCCGCTCGCGGACGATCTCGGCGTAGTAGCCGGCGTTCGCGGCCGTCGGCACCGACGCGATGAGGGTGTGGAGGTAGGCGGCGCCGCCCACCCGGCCGAGGTCGCCCCGCCGGTTGAGCTCGGCGGCGACCGTGACGGCGTCCGCCGGCTCGCCGCGCCCGTAGAGGTCGGTGACGGCGTCGTAGATGCTCTCGTGGTCCGGGCGGTAGAAGTCGTTGCCGCGGATCACCTCGACGACGTCGGCGATGGCGTCCTTGCTCAGCATCATCCCGCCGAGGACGCCCTGCTCCGCCGCGACGTCCTGCGGGGGCTTGCGCCCCAGCTCCTCGCGCGGCGGCTCGTCGGCCACCGACCGGTCCATCTCCGCCAGGCTCATGCCCTGCCCCTCCGTCGGTCCCGCACCGGGCGACGAGCACGCCCCCGACCCCTGCGCCCGGACGGTAGGGGTGGCCACCGACGACGGTCGAACCCGTCGCCCACACCCCCTGTGCACAGCGCTGTGCACACCTGTGGAGAACGACGGCGCGCCGTCCACACGTGGTGGACAAGCCTGTGGACACCTGGGGACGTGACGCGGAGCACAGGCCCGGTGACCAGCGCCGACGTCGTGCACCGGGTGTGGACGGACATCCGACCGGCAGGTGTCCGAGGCGTGGACAGCGGGTGTCCGGGGCCGTGACGGGCCCGGCGGCGCCCGGTCCGCGCGCCGCTCAGGCGGGGAGGTCGTCGATGAGCGGCTGGAGCATCGCCGTGACGGCGGCGCGCGCCCCCGCCCCGTCGCCGTCGACGACGGCGCGCACCAGCTGCTCGTGCTCCGCGGCGTGCGGGTCGTGCTCGTGGTCGACGTCGTCGGCCAGCGTCTCGGCGTAGAGGGGGACCAGGCCGTCGTAGAGCTCGGCGAGCAGCTCGTTGTGCGTGGCCGCCACGACGGCGCGGTGCAGCGCGACGTCGGCCTCCACGCGCGCCGTGCGGTCCGCCGCCGCCCACGTGCGCGCCCGCGCGGCGAGGGCGGCCTCCAGCGCGGCGACGTCCTCCGCGTCGCGCCGGCCCGCCGCGATGGCGGAGGCGGCGCCGTCGAGCGCCGTGCGGAGCTCGAGGACGTCGCGCCGGCTGGCCCGCGTGGCCCGACGGGTGAGCGACCGCACGAGCTCGGAGCGGGCGATGACGAAGGTGCCGCGCCCCTGCTCGCGGCGCACGAGGCCGGCCTGGACGAGCGACTGGACCGCCTCGCGGACGGTGTTGCGCCCCGCGCCCACCCACCGCATGAGCTCGGCCTCCACGGGGATGCGCCGGCCGACGGGCCACTCGCCCGAGGCGATGGCCTCGTGGAAGCGCGCCGTCACCGCGTCGGTGACGCCCGGCGCCTTCCGCACCGGCGCGCCCCTACCCTGGGCCTCATTCATCCCATCATCCGATCTCTGGGGCCGACATGCCGCACACCACGGGCGCGAGGGCGCTGCCGCTCCTGGCCGTCGCCCTGACCGCGCTGAACCTACGCACCGCCGTCACGGGCTTCACCCCGCTGCTCGACGTCGTCGGCGCCGACCTCGGCTTCGGCCCCGGCCTCTACGGCGTGCTCGGCACCACGGTCACGGCGGGCTTCGCCGTCCTCGGGCTGCTGTCGGCCCCCCTCGTCCGCCGCACGGGGCTCGAGCGCGCCGTCGCGGTCGCCGTCGCGCTGACGACCGCGGGCGTGACGCTGCGGGCGCTCTCGCCGGGCACCGCCGCCCTCGTCGCGTCCACCGTCGTCGCGGTCGCGGGCATCGGGCTGTCGAACGTCCTCGTCATCCCGCTCGTCAAGCGCTACTTCTCCGACCACCTCAAGGCGGTGAGCTCCCTCTACATCGCGCTGCTGCAGGTGGGGCAGTTCGTCGCCCCGCTGCTCGCCCTGCCGGTGGCGGTGGCCGCCGGGTGGCGCTGGGCGGTGGGCCTGTGGGCCGTCCCCACGGGCGTCGCCGTCGTCCTCTGGGTCGTCGTGGCCGCCCGGGCCGCCCGGACCGACCGGGCGGACGCCGCGGGCCCGACCACCACGGCGGTCCCCGCCCCGGCCCGCCTCGAGGGGGCCTGGCGGACGCCGCTGCTGTGGTCGCTCGTCCTCATGATGGGGATGACGAGCCTCAACGTGCACGCGATCTTCACGTGGCTGCCGTCGGTGCTCGTCGACGCCGGCGCCGACCCGGCCTCGGGCGGGGCGCTGCTCGCCCTCTTCTCCGTGCTCGGGCTGCCCGCCGCCTTCGTCGTGCCGCCGCTGGCGATCCGCCTGCGCAACCCCTTCCCGGTCGTCGCCGTGTGCACGGCCCTCATGGCGGTGGGCTACGTCGGCCTCCTCGTGGCGCCCGCCGCGGGCGCCGTCGCGTGGGTGGTCGCCCTCGGCCTCGGGGTCAGCACGTTCCCGCTGTGCCTCACCCTCGTCAACGCCCGCACCCGGACGACGACGGGCTCCACCGTGCTGTCCGGCGCGATGCAGGGCCTGGGCTACGCGGTCGCGAGCATCGGCCCCCTCGGCGTGGGGCTGCTGCGCACGACGACGGACGGGTGGGGCGCCCCCTTCGCCGTGCTCTTCGTCAGCCTCGCGGTGCTCCTCGGCGCCGGCGTCGTCGCGTGCCGGCCGTCCGTGCTCGAGGACCAGGTGCGCCGCCCCGCGCTCGTCGACGCCTGAGTCCCGCGGGACGCCGTCCGCGCGGGCGGTGGCACGATCCGCCCGTGCCCGCCCGGTCCTCCCTCGGCGCCGCCGTCCGCCGGCTGGGGCCCCGCCCGCTCGACCGCGAGGTCGCCCGGCTGGCCGTGCCCGCCTTCGCGGCGCTCCTCGCCGAGCCGCTCTTCCTCCTCGCCGACTCGGCGATCGTGGGCCGGCTCGGCGTCGTCCCGCTGGCCGGGCTCGGCATCGCGGGGACCGTGCTGCTGACGGCCGTCGGCGTCTTCGTCTTCCTCGCCTACGCGACGACGGCCGCCGTCGCCCGGCAGCTGGGCGCCGGCGACGTCCCCGCGGCGCTGCGCCAGGGCGTCGACGGGCTGTGGCTGGCCGTCGGCCTCGGCGTCGTCACCGCGGCGGTGCTGTGGCCCGTCGCCCGCACCCTGTCCGTGGCCCTGGGCGCGGGCCCCGACGTCGCCGACGCGTCCGCCGCCTACCTGCGCGCCTCGCTCCCCGGCCTGCCCGCGATGCTCGTCGTCCTCGCCGCCACGGGCGTGCTCCGGGGGCTGCAGGACACCCGGACGCCGCTCGTCGTCGCGGTCTGCGGCGCGGCGGCCAACGTGCCCCTCAACCTCGTGCTCGTCCACGGCCTCGGCCCCGTGCCGGCCCTCGGCATCGCGGGCAGCGGGCTGGGGTCGTCGGTCGCGCAGCTCGGGATGGGCGTGGCCCTGGCCGTCGTCGTGGCCCGGGGCGCGCGGCGGCACGGCGTGGCGCTGCGGCCGGGCGGCGCCGGGGTGCTCCGGTCGGCCCGGGACGGCACGCCCCTGCTGCTGCGCACCCTCACGCTGCGGGCCGCCGTCGTCGTGACGACCGTGGCCGCCGCCCGCTCCGGCGACACCGCGCTGGCGGCGCACCAGGTCGTCGCCACGGTGTGGACGGCGCTGGCCCTCGGCCTCGACGCCCTGGCCATCGCCGGCCAGGCGCTCACGGGGCGCACCCTCGGCGCGGGCGACGTCGCGGGCACCCACGCGGTGCTGCGGCGCCTGCTCGGCTGGGGCGCCGTCCTCGGCGTCGTCAGCGGGCTCGTCGTCCTCCTCGGCCGCGGCGTGCTCGCCCCGCTCTTCTCGCCCGACGAGGGCGTGCGGGCCGGGATCGTCGCGGCCCTCCTCGTCGTGGCGCTGGCGCAGCCCCTGGCCGCCTACGTCTTCGTCCTCGACGGCGTCCTCATCGGCGCCGGCGACGGCCGCTACCTCGCGGCCGCGGGCGTCGTGACGCTCGCCGCCTACCTCCCGCTCGTCGGCGCCGTCGTCGTCTGGGCACCTCGCGGCACCGCCGGGCTCGTGTGGCTGTGGGCAGCCTTCGCAGGCGGCTACATGCTCGCCCGCACGGTCACGCTCGGCCGGCGCGCGCGCGGCGACGCCTGGGCCGTCACCGGGGCCGTGCGCGCCCGCTGAGCCCACCTGCCCGCTGAGCCCCGTGGGCCCGCCGAGCCCGTCGGCGGGCGGACGCCTCGACGGCGCCCGGGCCCGGCGGCCCCGGACGCACGACGCCCCCCTCGCCGGGGGCGAGGGGGGCGTCGGGGCGGACGGCGTCAGGCCGAGGGGACGACCTCGACGTCGAGGCTGGCCTGCACGTCCGGGTGGAGACGGACGGTCACCGTGTAGGTGCCGAGGGCCTTGATCGGACGGCCGATCTCGACCTTGCGGCGGTCGATGTCCTTGCCGGTCGAGGCCTGGACGGCCTCGGCGACGTCGGCCGGGGTGATGGCGCCGAAGAGGCGCCCGCCCTGGCCGGCGTTGGCGGCGAGACGCACCGGCGTCTCCTGGAGGGAGGCGCGCAGGGACTGCGCCTCCTCGACCGACGCGATCTCGCGCTTGCGGCGCGCGCGCTGGATGTCGTCGACCTGCTTCTGGCCGCCCTTGGTCCACGGCGTGGCCAGGCTGCGCGGGAGCAGGAAGTTCCGGCCGTAGCCGTCCTTGACCTCGACGACCTCCCCGGCGGAACCGAGGCCCGAGACCTCCTGGGTCAGGATGAGCTTCATCTCGTTCCCCCTCCTCAGCGGGCGGAGCTGCTGTAGGGCAGCAGCGCCATCTCGCGCGCGCTCTTGACGGCCTTGGCCACCTGACGCTGCTGCTGGACCGAGATGCCCGTCACGCGACGCGCGCGGATCTTGCCGCGGTCGGAGATGAACTTCCGCAGCAGGGCGGTGTCCTTGTAGTCGATGTAGCTGACCTTGGCCGCCTTGAGCGGGTTGGACTTCTTCTTGGGCTTGCGGATCGCCGGCTTGGCCATCGTGGAGCTCCTCGTGCTCGGAGCCCGGGCCCTGCCGAGGGCCCGGGATGGGTGTGGGGACCGGCCGGGGGCCGGTCGGGGGTGCGGACGCCCCGCGCCGACGGGGTCGTGCGGGGTCCGCGGTGGTGCGGCGGCCGGCCCGTGGGGGCCGGGCCGCCAGGTGCATCAGGTCAGAAGGGGGGCTCGTCGCTCTGGCCGCCGCCCCAGCCGCCACCACCGCCGCCGCCGGAGGACTGGCCTCCGCCGGACGCCGGGGCCGTGGCCCAGGGGTCGTCCTGCCCGTAGCCGCCGCCGGACTGGCCGCCGCCCTGCTGCTGGCCGCCGCCGTAGCCGCCGCCACCGCCCTGCTGCTGGCCGCCCCCGCCGCCGAAGCCACCGCCGCCGCCCCCGCGCTGCGTGCGCTGGGCCTTGGCCGTGGCGTAGCGGAGCGACGGGCCGACCTCGTCGGCCTGCAGCTCGTTGACGGTGCGGTTCTCGCCCTCCTTGGTCTGGTACGACCGGGAGACGAGGCGGCCGGTGACGATGACCCGCTGCCCCTTGCCGAGCGACTCGGCGACGTTCTCGGCCGCCTCGCGCCAGATCGAGCAGCGCATGAACAGCGTCTCGCCGTCCTTCCACTCGTTGCTCTGGCGGTCGAACTGCCGGGGCGTGGAGGCGACGGTGAAGTTGGCCACGGCCGCCCCCGAGGGGGTGAAGCGCAGCTCGGGGTCGGCGGTCAGGTTTCCGACCAGGGTGATCTGGGTCTCGCCTGCCATGGCTCCTCCTCAGCGGGACGTGCACTGCCCGCGCGCCGCCGGGTGGCGACGTGCAGGGCTCGGGCGGGTGGCGCGAGCGGCTCGGACGCTAGACGCGGGCACCGACGCCGCGGACGGCTCGTCCACAGGCGGTGCCCGGTCGGGGCGTCAGTGCAGCTCGGGCCGGACGAGCTTGGTCCGCAGGACCGACTCGTTGAGGTTGAGCTGGCGGTCGAGCTCCTTCGCGACGGCCGGCTCGGCCTTCATGTCGACGACGGCGTAGATGCCCTCGGCCTTCTTGTCGATCTCGTAGGCCAGGCGGCGCTTGCCCCAGATGTCGACCTTGTCGACGGAGCCACCACCGCGGCGGACGACGTCGAGGAACTTGTCCAGCGACGGGGCGACGGTGCGCTCCTCGAGGTCCGCGTCGAGGATGATCATCATCTCGTAGTGACGCATGCGAGTACCCACCTCCTCTGGTCTCAGGCGGCCACGGTCTCTCCGTGGCAGGAGGGTGTCGGCGTCACGACCTCCGCTCCGACCGGGCACGGGGCACGGCGGGACGGCGGTCGAGCGGGCCCAGGGTAGTCGACGCGGACGACGGGCCGTACCGCCCGAGGGGCGTCAGGCCCCCGTGCGGGCGGTCGCGGCGTCGTCCGGCGGGGCGGTCGCCCCGTGGCGGCCCGCACGGCCGACGGCGTCGTCGACCTCGTCGTCGGGCAGCGCCGGGTCGTCGGCGCCCGGCCCGCCCTCGACAGCGGGGCGCCGGACGACGTCCCGCCCCGGGTGGAGCGTGATGTCGACCGCCCTCAGCCCCAGGACGACGAGCGCGACGAGACGGGCCACGAGCACGACGGCGTAGCCCCACTCCGGCAGCCCCCGCTCCGGCACCTCGAGGCCGTAGAGGTACAGCCACGTCCCGGTGGCGGCCGCCGCCTCGACCACGCCCCACGCGAGGAGCAGGCGCCACCGCGGCAGCGAGAGGGCCGCCAGCGGCAGCACGACGACGGCCGCCTGCGGCGGCAGCGCCGGGGCCGTGAGGAGGACGACGAGCACGAGCAGCAGCGCCACGACGGGCAGCCGGGGCGCCCGGGGGGCGCGGAGGACGAGGAGCGCCACGGCGGCGACGCCCGCGACCGCGAGCAGGAGCGAGGTCGCCGTCGTGGCGGCGACCGACGTCGGGACGTCGAGCAGCCGGCCGAGCAGCCACACCGAGCCGTACCCGGGCCCGTTGACGACCCGGGCCGTCACGGCGCCGAGCCAGACGGAGGAGTTGTCGACGAGCACGGGCAGCCCGCCCACGACCCACACGACGAGCGCCGCGAGCGCCGTCCGCACCCCGGCGTCGACGACGACGGGCGCGGCCGGCCGCTGCTCCTCGTCGATGTCGTCGCCCGGCCCGGCGACGGCCGACGCCGCCCCGTCGTCGGCCGGCGTCGCGTCCCGGCGCCGCCGCAGCCGGACGAGGAGCAGCGCGACGACGACGACGAAGGCCGGCTGCCACAGCAGCGTGGCCAGCCCCAGGAGGACGCCGGACGTCACGGCGCGCCCGCGCGAGGTGGCCCACAGCGCCCCCACGACGAGGGCGGCCGGGAGCAGCGTCGTCCCCACGAGCGCGCAGCAGAGGACGACGGGCGACCCGGCGACGAGGAGGGCGTCCCACGGCCGGCGCCCGGCCACACGGGCGGTCGCGGCCACGAGCAGCACGAGCGCGACGGCGCCGAGCAGCACCGTGAGGTCGAAGACGTCGGTGGCCGTGGCCCCCTCCCCGGCGAGGCGGCCGAGGCCCCAGAGGAGCCAGCCCTGGCCGAAGGGGGCGTCGAGGTACGTCCCCCCCGTGCCGGGGGCGCCGAACCGCTCGAGGTAGGGCACGACCCGGTCGAGGTAGCCCGACGACCAGATGGTCGGGACGTCGCTGTAGCAGGCGTGGAGGAAGCGCTCGGGCGTGCTCCACACCGTGCCGCGGCAGTAGTCGCGCAGGACCACGGCCGCGGCGAGGACGGCGAGCCCCAGCGCGGTGCCGGCGACGAGCACCGCGCGCAGCGGGTCCCGGCCCGGGCGCGCGCGCCGGCCGGCGGGCCCCCCGACGACGGCGGACGCCGCCGCGGCGAGCGGGTCCTCCCGCGTCGGCAGGACGACGGGCGCGTCCGCGCCGTCGAGCTCGTCGGCGTCGCGGTGCCCGACGTCGGCCGCGCGGCCGGGCCGGACGGCGCGGCGGGCGCCGTCGTCGGCGGGGACCTGCGGGCTCACGCGGGCGAGTGTCGCAGCCGTCGCGCGCAGGCGTCAGCCGATCGGGGCGCCGTCGGGCTCGCGCGCCGCGGCGGGCGCGGGCGCGGCGTCCGGCTCCTCGTCGCCGGGGTCGCCCGGGTCCCCGCCGCCGGGGCCCTCGCCGCGGCCGTCGCCGCGGTCGCCCGGCTCGGTGGGCCGGGCCGGCTCGGCGGGCTCGGCCGGCTCGGTCGGCTCCGGGTCGTCCTCGGGCGTGGCGCTGGGCGACGGCGCGGGGGCCTCGGTGGTCGCCGGCGGCTCGGAGGGCGGAGGCGTCGGCTCCTCGGTCTCGCTGGGCGTCGGGGCCGGCGTCGACGCCGTCGGCTCGGGGGCCGGCGGGAGCACGGTGCGCTCCTCCTGCGGCTCGTCGTCGTCCTCGTCGTCGTCGTCCGAGGAGGAGCGGCCGTTCGTCGAGCCGACGTCGGCGCGCTCGGGGAAGTCGAGCACCTCCATGCCGTCGGTGGCGGCCTCCATGTACTCCTGCCAGATCGCGGCGGGGTAGCTGCTGCCCGTGACGGCGCGGCCGCGGTTGCCGCTGTCCCAGCGGTCCATGCCCTCGTTGTCCGTCGAGTAGATCGCGACAGCGGTCGCCAGCTGGGGCACGTAGCCGACGAACCACGCGGACTTCGCCTCGTTGGAGGTGCCCGTCTTGCCGGCCGTGGGCCGGTCGAGGTCGATGGTGCGACGGACGGAGCCGTCCTCGACGACCTGCTCGAGGGCGTAGGTGGTGTCGGCCATGACGTCCTCGTCGAAGACGCGCTCCGACGCCGGCGGACCGCCCGGGTAGACGACCTGGTCGGCCTGCCGGACCTCGGCGACGACGTGGGGCGTCGTGCGCACGCCCTGCGCCGCGAAGGTGGAGTAGGCGTGCGCCATGTCGAGCACCGTCGGCGACGCCGTGCCGAGGACGTTGGAGGGGTACGCCGGGAAGAGACCCGCCGTGGTCTCGGGGAGGCCCGCCCGCACGGCGGCGTCCGCCGTCGCCTCGGGTCCCACGTCCTCGTTGAGGCCGACGTAGACGGTGTTGGTCGACGTGACCGTCGCCTCGACGAGGTTCTGCCGCCCGTAGCTCTCGCCGCCGAAGTTGCCCGGCCCGTAGCCGTTCTCGAAGGTGGCGCTGTCGTTGCCGTTGTACCGGGTCCGCAGGCTGATCCCCTCCTCGAGCCCCGCCACGAGCGCGAACGGCTTGAAGGTCGACCCGGCCTGCATCTTGTCCTGCGTGGCCCCGTTGACCTGCCGCTGGAGGTAGTCGGCCCCGCCGTACAGGGCCTTCACCGCACCGTCGGCGGGGTCGATCGACACGAGCGAGCCGAGCACGCCCTCCGGCCGGTCCTCGACGGGGAACGCGTCCTCGTCCTCCATGGCCGCGACGGCGTCCTCCTGCATCGCGACGTCGAAGGTCGTCGTGATGGTGAGGCCGCCGCCGTCGAGCTCGTCGGCCGTGAAGGCGCCGCGCGTCGTCAGCTCGTCGCGCACCGCCTGGAGGAGGTACCCGTCGGGGCCCGCGTAGACCTCGTCCGCCTCCTGCTGCACCGTCTCCGGGAAGGCGAGGGCGTCCCGCTCGGCCTGCGTGAGGGCGCCCGTCTCGACCATGCCGCCGACGACGTAGTCCCAGCGGCGCTCGGCGGCGGCGGGGTCGACGGCCGGGTCGTAGGCCGACGGGGCCGGCACGACGCCCGCCAGCAGCGCCGCCTGCGAGGCGTCGAGCTGCTCGACGTCGACGCCGAAGTACGCCTGCGCCGCCTCCTGCACGCCGTAGGCGCCGCGGCCGAAGTAGATGGTGTTGAGGTAGTCGGTGAGGATCTGCTCCTTGTCGAGCTGCTGGTCGACCTTGAGCGCGATGAACGCCTCGCGGACCTTGCGCTCGAGGGACTGCGTGTCGTCACCGGTGTAGTAGTTCTTCACGTACTGCTGCGTGATCGTCGACCCGCCCTGCGTCGCGTTGCCGCGGAGGTTGGAGACGAAGGCGCGGGCGATGCTCGACGGCGAGACGCCCCGGTTCTCGTAGAAGCTGCGGTCCTCGGCGGCGATGACCGCCTGGCGCATCACCTCGGGGATGGCCGCCGTCTCGACGGGCGTCCGGTTGACGTCGGCGAACTGGCCGAGCTGCGTCGTCCCGTCGGAGTAGAAGACGGTCGTCGTGGCCTTCTGGCCGAGCTCGGTGGGCTCCGGGACGTCGGTGGACGCGTAGCCGTAGGCGAAGCCGGCGACGCCGAGGGCGCCGCCGACGACGACCAGCCCGCCGAGGACGAGGGCGATCCGCTTGGCGACGGAGCGGCGCGGGCGCGCGGCGCCCCCGCCCCGGGGGGCGCTCGTCGGTCGGGAGCCTGCTGCCACGGTCCTTCTTCCTCTGCGTCGTCGTGCTGCTGCGCGCGGGGCGGGTGCCCGGTGCTGCCGCGGGGTGCCGCGCCGCTGCTGCGGGGTGCCGTCGTACGGGTGCCATCGGCAGCGCCGCGGCCTCCGTGAGGGGTCGGCCGGGCGTGCCCGTCGGGCCGCGAGGTGCTGCCGTGGCGGCCGCCGGGGGCTCTACCACGGCCACCGGCCGCGAGCCAGTATGCGCGCCGACGCTGGGCGGTGCCTGGACGCCGCCGGGCCGGGCCGCCCGCCCGGCGCCCGCCGGCGCGAGGATGGGCGCGTGGACGCCCCCGCCGACGGCCCTCGTCCGGACCCGGGCGGCGGCCCCGGCGCGCCGGGCGCCGCGGGTCGCCCGGGCGCGACGACGGCGACCGCGGCCGGGGAGCGGACCTCCGGGCTCGGGGCGCTGCCGCGGCTGCTGCGGGGGCGGGGCCTGCGACGTCTGCTGCTCGTCCGCCTGCTGTCCCAGTCCGGCGACGGCGCCTTCCAGCTCGGCCTCGCCGGCCTCCTGCTCTTCGCCCCGGAGCGCGCACCCTCGGCGGGCGCCGTCGTCGCGCTCCTCGCGCTGGTCCTCCTGCCGTACACGCTCGTCGGGCCCCTCGTGGGGACGGTGCTCGACCGCTGGCCCCGGCGCTCGGTCCTCGTGCTCGCCGGAGCCCTGCGCGCCGCGGCGGTCGCGGGCACGGCGCTGCTCGTCGGGGTGGGCGGGGCCGCCCCGGGCACGGCGGGCGAGGTGCTCCTCGTGCCCGCCGTCCTCGTGTGCCTGTCCGTCAACCGCCTCGTGCTCGCCGCCCTCGGCAGCGGCCTGCCGGCGGTCGTCGAGCCGCGCGACCTCGTGCTCGCCTCCTCCGTCGTCCCGACCGTCGGGACGCTCGCGCTCGGGGCGGGTGCGGCGGCCGGCGCGGCCGTGCGCCTCGCCGGCGGCGGGGACGCCGCCGTGCTGGGGCTGGCGGCCGCCGCCGTCGTCGGCTCGGTCCTCGCCGCGCTCCGGCTGCCGGCGGGCGCCCTCGGCGGCGGGCACCTCGCCCCGACGGGCGGGGCCCCCGGGCCGGGCGCCGCGCTCGGGGCGGCGGGCCGCGACCTCCTCGACGGCCTCCGCCACCTGCGGGCACGCCCGGTGGCGGCGCGCGCCATGGCGGGGCTGGCCGCCTCCCGGGCCGCCGCGGGCGTCCTGCTCGTCCTCGTCGTCGTCGTCACGCGTACGCGGCTCACCGACCCCGGCACGCCCGCCGGTGCCGACGAGGCCCTGGCCCTCACCGGCCTGGCGCTGGGCGCGGCGTCCGGCGGGGTGGTGCTCGCCGTCGTCACGACGCCGGGCGGCGCCGCCCGCACCGGACCGGCCCGCTGGGGCGCCGGCTGCCTCGTCGTCGCCGGGCTCGCCGCCGCGGCCCTCGCCGCGGCGCTCGCGGTGCCGGCCCTCGCGCTCGGGGCGCTCGTGGCCGGAGGCCTCGTCCTCGGCGGCGCGGGGCAGGCCCTCAAGATCTGCGTCGACGCGCTCGTCCTCGGCGGCGCGGGCCCCGACCACCGGGGCCGGCTCGTGGCCGTCCACGACGCCGTCTTCAACGCCGCGACGGTGCTGGGGGCCCTGGCCGCCGCGCTCCTCCTGCCGCCGGGGCCGTCCGACGCCGCGGTGACCTCGCTCCTGCTCCCGCTCGCGGTGCTCCTGCTGTCCACCGCGGTGCTGCTCGCGCGGGTGGACGGTCGTCCGGTGGCCCCGGCGGCGGGCGCGCCGACCGCCTGACGCCCGACGACTCCGGGCAACAGGGGTTGGTCGGTCCCCACGGGGGCGTCGAGCCGTGACCGGGCACGACGCGGGCGGCGGCCGACCGTCCCCTGCCGCCCGGCGCCGCTCCACGTGAAACATCGCCGGGGCGCTCGACCGGCTACTGGTCGAAGGACTGCCGCAGGTCGCGGTTGAGCAGCTCGTCGAGACGACGGCGCAGCGGGCGGACCTCGTCGAGCGGCAGCGGCGCCTCACCCAGCAGGGTCCACCGCAGGTCGGCACCGTCCGCGCCGTCGGCTCGGGCGGTGACGTCGAGCCGGACCCGCAGGCCCGGCCGGCCGGGCCAGGGCGAGGACCACAGGACGTGCGCGGGCCCCGCCTCGAGGACGAGCGGCCGGACCTCGCCGGGCTGCAGCAGCAGCCACGGCCGCGCGGGGTCGCCGTCCGGGCGCACGAGGGCCTCGACCACCGCCCACGGCGGCGCGGGCTGGGACCGGCGGCGGGTGGCCAGGGGGTGCACCCCGCGATCCTCGGCCCTGCGGCCGACCGGGTCACACCCGTTCCCACGAGGCCGGGGGTCCACCCGTTCCGGCACCCCCGCGGGCGGCCGTCCGGCACGCTGCGCGGGTGGACGAGCGACAGCAGCACCTCTCCCTCGGCGACGGGCGCTACGAGCGCGCGCCAGAGCGGCCGACCCGAGCGTCCCGGACGTCCCGGCACCGCGGTGGCGGACCGGTCCTCCTCGTCGGCGGGCTCTTCCTGCTGTGGGTCAGCGGAACCGTGGGCGCCTGGACGGTGATCCAGCTCGGGGTGCTCCTCCACGTCGTCGGCGGGCTGTCCGCCCTCGCCGGGCTCTTCCTCCTGCTCGTGAACCTCGACGTCGTCCTGCGGCTCGTCCGCGAGCGCGGCTGACGCCGGCCGACCTGCACAGGTCGGCCGTCGCGCGACCTCCGCGCCCCTGACCTGCGACGACACACCACGGCGCCGACCTGTGCAGGTCGGCGGGGAGGACCTCAGCCCTCGGACGCCTCCGGCTGCTCCGCCCACCACGCGAGGAGCTCGGCGCGGGCGGCGTCCTCGCCGAGCGGCCCGCGGTCCAGCCGCAGCTCGAGCAGGTGCCGGTACGCGCGGCCCACGACCCGGCCGGGCGGGACGCCGAGGGCGGCCATGATCTGCTCGCCGTCGAGGTCGGGGCGCACGGCCGCGAGCTCCTCGGCGGCGGTGAGCTCCTCGATGCGCCGCTCCAGCGCGTCGTAGGAGGCGGAGAGCCGGGCGGCCTTGCGCTGGTTGCGCGTCGTGGAGTCCGAGCGCGTGAGCCGATGCAGCCGGGGCAGCAGCGGCCCGGCGTCGGTGACGTAGCGACGCACCGCCGAGTCGGTCCACTCGCCGCCCGAGAAGCCGTGGAAGCGCAGGTGCAGCTCGACGAGGCGCGCGACCTGCTTCGTCGTGGCGGTGTCGAACCGCAGCGCCCGCATCCGCTTCGTCGTCATCTTGGCGCCGACCACCTCGTGGTGGTGGAAGCTCACGCCGCCGCCCGGCTCGAAGCGGCGGGTGGCCGGCTTGCCGACGTCGTGGAGGAGCGCGGCGAGGCGCAGGACGAGGTCGGGGCCCGGGACGTCGCCGTCGGGGCCGTCCTCGAGCGCCATCGCCTGCTCGAGCACGGTGAGGGTGTGCTCGTAGACGTCCTTGTGGCGGTGGTGCTCGTCGACCTCGAGCTGCAGCGCCGGGAGCTCGGGCAGCACGTGCGCGGCGAGGCCGGTGCCGACGAGCAGCTCCAGCCCCGCCCGCGGGTCCGCGCCCAGCAGCAGCTTCTCGAGCTCCACCCGCACGCGCTCCGCCGAGACCATGGTGATGCGGTCGGCCATGGCCGTCATGGCCTCGACGACGGCGGGCGCCACCCGCAGCCCCAGGGTCGAGCTGAACCGGGCCGCCCGCATCATCCGCAGCGGGTCGTCGGCGAAGGACTCCTCCGGCGCGCGCGGCGTGTGGAGCACGTGGTGGGCCAGGTCGCGCAGGCCGCCGCAGGGGTCGACGAAGGCCCCGTCCGGCAGCGTCACGGCCATGGCGTTGACGGTGAAGTCGCGGCGGACGAGGTCGGCGTCGAGGGAGTCGCCGAACTCGACAGCAGGCTTGCGGGAGACGCGGTCGTAGAGGTCGGTGCGGTACGTCGTCACCTCGACGACGACGTCCCCGCGGCGCCCGCCGACCGTCCCGAAGGCGGCGCCCACGTCCCACGCGGCCTCGCCCCAGCGCCCGACGAGACGGGCCGACTCCTCGGGCCGTGCGCTCGTCGTGAGGTCGAGGTCGGTCGTGGCGGCGGCGCCGAGCCGGCCGAGGAGCGCGTCCCGCACGGGCCCGCCCACGAGGGCCAGCGTGTGGCCGGCCTCGGCGAAGCGGCGGCCCAGCTCCACCGCGTCGGGGGCGAAGGCGAGGAGCGCCGCGACGGCCTCGTCGCGGGCGGCGTCGACCGCCGCGGCGACGGCGGGGGCGGGCACCGGCTCGGGCGCGGGGACGGCGTCAGCGGGCACCGCCCGAGGGTCCCACGGCCGCCGGGCCCCTCCGCCCGGGTCCCGGTCCGGTCACGACCGCCGCGCCGCCCCTCGACGGCGGGGGGCGGGCGGGGACCCGTCGTTACAGTGCTGGCATGCCTGCCCCGTCCGGCCGCCCGCTGCCGCGGGCGCGCGCCTCGCGCGAGGACGACCCGTCCGGGCCGTCCGGCCGCCCGGTGCGCGGCGGCCGGGCCCGCGGGACGACGGTCGAGGAGACCTCCGCCGGCGGGCTCGTCGTGCGCGAGGAGGACGGCGTCCCCCAGGTGGCGCTCATCGCCCGCCTCAACCGCGCCGGCCGGCTCGAGTGGTGCCTGCCGAAGGGCCACCTCGAGGGCGACGAGACGCCGGTCCAGGCCGCCGTCCGCGAGATCGCGGAGGAGACGGGGATCGTCGGCGAGCCGGTCCGCCCGCTCGGCACCATCGACTACTGGTTCACCGCGGACGGCCGCCGCATCCACAAGACCGTCCACCACTTCCTGCTGCGGGCCACCGGGGGCCGCCTGGGCGTCGAGGGCGACCCGGACGCCGAGGCCGTGGACGCCGCGTGGGTGCCGGTGCCCGAGCTGGGCGCCCGCCTGGCCTTCCCCAACGAGCGGCGCATCGCCCGTGCCGCCGAGGACCTGCTCGGCGACGGTGGCTGAGCCGGCGCCGGTCCCGCTGCGCGCCGTGGCCCGGGCCGCGGGGGCGCTCGTGGCGACCGCCCTCCTCGTCGTCCCCCCGGCCGCCGCGGCGACGACGCTGCCGGGCGACGACGGCACGGCGGCCCCGGCCGAGGACGCCCCCGTCGCGGACCCGCCGACCGACGGGGCGGCGGCCGACGACCCGGGCACCGACGTCGCCGCGGTGCCGGACGTCCCCGTCGCCGGGGCCCCCGACGGCGTGTCCGTCGAGGTCACCGCCCTGCGCGACGACCCGCTCACCCCGGACGACGAGCTCGTCGTCGGGCTCCGCGTCGTCAACGGGGACGCCACCGCCGCCACGGGCCTCACGGCCGAGCTGCGCGTCCAGCCGGAGCGGCTCGGCAGCCGGGACGCCGTCGCGGCCTGGGCGGACGCGCCGCCCGACGCCTCGGCGGGCGAGGTCCTCCTCACCCTCCCGCTCGTCGAGCCGCTCGCCCCCGGCACCGGCCGCGACCTCGTGGCGTCCGTGCCCGCGGACGCGCTGGGGCTGCCGTCGCGCCCGTCGTCGTGGGGGCCGCGGGGGCTGGCCGTCGACGTCGTGGACGCGGGCGGCGACCGCCTCGACGCCGACCGCGGGCTCCTCGTGTGGCAGCCCGCCGACGAGACCCCGCTGCCGGCGGGCGAGCCCGTGGCGACGGGCGTCGTCGTGCCCCTCACGGGAGCCGTGCCCGACCCGGCCTCGGCGCTCGTGCCCACGGACGACCTCGCGGCGCTCGTGGACGGCGACGGGCCCGCGGGCGCCGGCGAGGGCCGTCTCGGGCGGCTGCTCGAGGTGGCGCGGCACCCCGCCGCCTCGTGGGCGCTCGACCCCCTCCTCCTCGACTCCACGGCCGAGGACCGTGCCGACCTCGGGGCCGCGGCCCCGCCCGCCGTGGCCGACGACGGCGGCGGCGCCGCCGACCCGACGGACGTCCCGGCGGCGACCGGCGGCACGGACGGGGGCACGGACGGGGGCACGGACGGGGGCACGGACGGCGGGGGCGGCGCCACGACGGAGGACGAGGACGTCCCCGCCGGCGCCGCCGCCTGGCGCGAGCGGCTGCTCGCCACGGCCCCCGACCACGAGGTGCTCGCGCTGCCCCGCGGGGACACCGACCTCCTCTCGGTCGCCGGCGCCGGCCGCCCCGCGCTGTGGGCGGAGGGCCGCCGGCAGGCCCGCGCGGCGCTCGACCGCGCCGGGCTGCCCGTCGACGGCGCGCGGGTGCGCGACGACGTCGTCTGGCCGGCCGGCGGCGTCCTCGGGGACCGGGCCGCCGACCTCGCCGCCGACGCCGCGGGCGACGCCGCCGACGGCCGGCCCGCCTTCCTCCTCGCCCCCGCCGCGACCGGCGCGGCCGGGACCGCCGACGCCGGGACCGACCCCGCGGCGACCGCCGCGGCCGCGGTCCTCGGCGAGGGGGCGGGCGAGGCCGCCGGTGCCCCGGCCCTCGTGGCCGACGGCCCGCTGTCCGCCGCCCTGGCCGCCGTCGGCGACGACCCGGTGGCGGGCGCCCGCCTGCTCGCCGAGACGGCGGCCCTGGCGCGCGAGCCCCGGGCGGACGGCACGGCCGCGCGCGTCCTCGTCGTCGCCCCCCGCGGCTGGGACGTCGGCGTGGCCGACGGCTACGCGGCGCTCGACGCCCTCACCGCGGCGCCGTGGAGCCGGGCCGCCCCCGTCGCCGAGCTGCTCGACCCGGCCGCCGCCGGCACCCCCGTCGCCCTCGACCTGCCCGCCACCGCGGAGGGCACGCCGACGCCGCCGCTGGACGGCACCGCCCTGGCCGCCGCCTCGGACGCCGTCACGGCCGCCCTGCCGCTCGCGGGCGCCCTCGGGGACACCGGCGCCGTCGACGACGCCCGCCTGCGCGCCACGGCGGCGGCCGCCCTCGCCGCCCGGACCGAGAGCGGCTGGGCGGACGCCGTCCTGGCCGTCGCCCGCGCGTCCGTCGCGGCGGCCTCGGGGGTCTCGCTGCTGCAGGGCGGCCAGGTGACGGTCGTCGGCGCCGAGGCGTCCGTGCCCGTCACGGTGAGCAACGACCTCGACCGGCCGGTCGAGGTCGTCGTCGCCGGCCGCTCCGGCTCGCCCCGGCTGCGCGTGCTCGACGACGTCGCCGCCTCCGTCCCCGCGGGCGCCCGCACGCAGGTGCTCGTGCCCGTGGAGGCCGTCGGCGAGGGCGACGCCGTCCTCACCCTCCAGCTCTCCGCCCCGGGCGGCGCCGACCTCGGCGAGCCCGTGTCCGTCCCCGTGCGGGTCCGGCTGGAGTGGGCGGCCTGGGGCACGGCGGGCGTCGCGGCCGCGGGCGGCGTCGTGCTCGTCGCGGGCCTCGTCCGCTCCGTCCGCAGCGCCCGCCGCCGCGCGCCGGGCGAGGGCCCCCGCTCGCCCGCCCCTGCCCCCGGCGCCCCGCCGGTCCCGCACGACCCCGACCACCCCCGCCCCGACGGCGACGACGCGCAGCAGCAGGCCGGTGCCCGGGCGACCCCGCCCCGGCCCGCCCAGGAGGCCCCATGAGCACCCCCGGCCCCCCCGGCACCACGGGGACCCCCCGCCGCGAGGGCGAGGACGACGGCACCACGACGGCGCCCGCCGACCTGCCCGCCACGGCCCCGACGGCGCCCTCGGGCACCGCGACCCCCGCCGCCGCCCCTGCCCCGGGCGGTCCCACGGGCGTGCAGGGCCTCCTGCGCTCGAGCACCGTCATGGCCGCCGGCACCGCCGTCAGCCGCGTGCTCGGCCTGGCCCGGTCCGTCGTGCTCGTCACCGCGGTCGCCGCGGTGGGCACGGGCGCCGACGCCTTCGACGTCGCCAACCGGATCCCCAACATCATCTACCTGCTCATCGCGGGCGGGGTCCTCAACGCCGTCCTCGTGCCGCAGATCGTCCGCGCCTCGCGCGACCCCGACGGCGGGCAGGCCTTCGTCGACCGCCTCGTCACCCTCGTCGTCGTCGGCCTCGCCGCGGTGACCGGCCTCTCGCTCCTGGCCGCGCCGCTCCTCGTGCGGCTGTACGCCGGCGCGTCCGGGGGCGACGAGCTCCTGCGGCTGGCCACGGCCTTCGCGCTCTGGGTCCTGCCGCAGATCTTCTTCTACGGGCTCTACACGGTGCTCGGCCAGGTCCTCAACGCCCGCGGCAGCTTCGGGCCGTACATGTGGGCGCCCGTCGTCAACAACGTCGTCTCCATCGCCGGCCTCGCCGTCTTCATCGGCCTGCACGGGAGCGCGGACCCCGAGGCCGGTCTCGCGTCGATGACGAGCGGCCAGGTGGCCCTGCTCGGCGGCACCGCGACGGCGGGGGTCGTCGCGCAGGCCCTCGTCCTCCTCGTCCCGCTGCGGCGGCTCGGCTTCCGCTGGCGGCCGCGGCTCGGCGTCCGCGGCGTCGGGCTGCGCAGCGCGGGAACCGTCGCGCTGTGGACCTTCGCCGGCATCCTCGTCTCCCAGGCCGGGTACGTCGTGACGACGCAGGTCGCCGTCTACGGGTCGCAGGGCGCCGGCTCGCCCCTGCCCGAGGACGCCGCCGCGCCCCCCGGCCCCGCGGTCCTCGGCCTCGCCTACCTCCTCTACGTCCTGCCGCACTCCCTCGTGGCCGTCTCCGTCGTCACGGCGCTCTTCACGCGCCTGTCCGGGCGCATCTCCTCCGGCGACGAGGACGGCGCCCGCGCCGACATGTCGCTCGGCCTGCGGCTGCTCGGCGTCGTCTCGGTGCTCTCGGCCGCGGGGCTCGTCGTCCTCGGGGGGCCCGTCGGCGTCCTGCTCTTCGGGGCGGGCGGCGGCGAGGACGTCGGCCGGACGACGGCCGCCATGGCCCTCGGCCTGCCCTTCTACAGCGCCCTCTACCTCGTGCAGCGCGGCTTCTACGCCCGCGAGGACGGCAGGCGCCCCTTCGTCGGCGTCGCCGTCGCCGCGGCCACGTCCGCGGTCCTCACCGTCGTCGTCGCCCTCACGCTGCCGGCGGACCTCGTCGTCGTCGGCCTCGGGCTCTCGCAGAGCGTGGGCAACGTCGCGGGCCTCGTCACGGCGCTCGTCCTCCTGCGCCGGCGCACCGGCCCCTTCGACGGCCCCCGCGTCCTGCGCCTGCACGTGCGGGTGCTGCTCGCCGCGGTCGTCGCCGGCCTCGCCGGCTGGGGCGCCTCGGAGGGCGTCCAGGCCCTGCTCGGCGGCATCACCGGCCGGACGTCGGCCCTCGCCGTCGTCCTCGTGGCCGGGGCCGTCGTCGTCGTCGCGTACGTCCTCATGCTCCGGGCGACCCGGGTGCGGGAGCTCGACGACGTGCTCGCCCAGGTCCGCCGCCGCGGCTGACCGCCCCGCGCCGACCCCTCGGCTCCCGGCGACGGCGCCCGGCGGCCGGTCGGTCCCGGCCCCTGTCGTGCCCCGCCCCTACGCTGGGGGCGGCGGTGCCCGGAGCCACCGGGGCGCCGCCGACGGGCCGGGAGGAGGCGCGAGCGTGCAGGCAGCACCACCGCTGCGCGAGGGCGACGCCCTGGCGGGCCGCTACCGGCTGGTGCGCCGCACCGGCGGGACGGCGCCGGACCGGGCGGCCGCGCCGTCCGGCTCGACGACGACGTGGCGCGGCCGCGACCTGCTGCTCGGGCGCCCCGTCGAGCTCCTCGCCGTCGCCGGCGGCGCCCAGGACGTCGTGGACGCCGCCCGCCGGGCCGCGCTCGTCGACGACCCGCGGGTCATGCGGGTCCTCGACGTCGGCACGAGCCGGGCGCCCGACGCCGCGGCCCCCGGCGAGGACGAGCACCCGCTCGCCGACGCCGAGGAGCCCGCCGCGGGCGCCCCGGCCGCCGACCCGGACGCCACCTGGTCCTACGTCGTCACCGAGTCGGTGCCCGGCGAGACGCTCGCGGCCATGGTGCAGCGCCGCGGCCCGCTGCCGGCCTCGCTCGTGCGCACCCTCGTCGGGGAGGCCGCCCAGGCCCTCGAGCGCGCGCGGGCGCTCGGCCTGCACCACCGCCGCCTCACGCCCGCGCACCTGCGCCGGGTCCGCGACGGCGGGGTCGGCGTCACCGGCGTCGAGGTCCACGCCGCCGCGGCGGAGGGCGAGCACCTCGCCGAGGGCGGGGAGCCGACCGGCCCGCTGCCCGTCGTCGACCCCGCCGTCGCCGCCCGGGCGGACGCCGTGGCCCTCGTGGCCCTCGCGTACGCCGGCCTCACCGGCCGCTGGCCCGGGCCCCTGCGGGGCGAGGGCGACGAGCAGGACGCCGGCGTGCCCGACGCCCCCGCGCTGCCGCTGGCGCCCCGCGCGCCGGTCCCGCACGGGCCCGGCGACCAGCCCGTCCCGCCGGCCGACCTCGTCGCCGACGTCCCCGCCGACCTCGACCTGCTGTGCGCCGTGACGCTCGGCCCGCACGAGGACGGCCCGCGGACGCCGGGCGAGCTCGCCGACCAGCTGGCGCCGTGGGACTCCCCCTACGTCGACGGCCGCCCCGGCGGCGGGGCCCGCCCCGTCCGCCGGCCCGCCGTCCCCGCCGCCCGCCGTCCCGCGGGCGGCCCCGCGGCCGACGCCGGTCCCCCCGCCGGGGCCCCCGCCGTCGCCCCGGTCGCCGCCGCCGCGGCCGGGTCCGGCGCGGGCACCTCCGCCGCCGCCACGACGGACGTCCCGCTCGTCGACGCCCCCACGGCCGCCGCGGCCCCCGTCCCGCCCCCCGCGGACGCGGCCGCGCCGGCCCGGGGCGGGTCCCGGCCCGCCCCGCGGCCCGGGGCCTTCGAGACGCCCGCCGCGGGGGTCGCCGCCGTGGCCGCCCCCGCCGACCGCGCCCCGGACGGCAGGGGCGACGACGGGCCGGACGACCCGCACGACCCGGACGGTCCCGAGGGCCCGGACGACGGCGGACGCCGCCGCGCCGGGCGCGGCCGGACGGTCGCCGTCGTGGCCGTCGTCGCGGTCGGCGTCGTCGTGGCGCTCGTGTGGGCGGTCGACGTGCTGACGGGCATCGGCGGCGACGACGACCCCGTGTCCTCGCCGCAGCCCACGGCCACCGGGGGCACGGGCGGCGGCGAGCCGTCGGCGGCCCCGTCGGCGACCCCGACCGACCCCGCCGCCGTCCCCGAGGTCGTCGGGGCGACCGACCTCGACCCGGAGGGCGACGGGGAGGAGGGCCCCGACACCGTCGAGGACGCCCTCGACGGCGACGAGGGCACCGCCTGGCGCACGTCGACGTACGGCTCCACCGCCTTCGGCAACCTCAAGGACGGCGTCGGGTACGCGCTGGACCTCGGCGCCCCCACCCCGGTGCGGGCGGTCACGCTCACGACCCGGGGCAGCGGCGGCACCGTCGAGGTCCGCACGGCCGACGCGCCGGAGGTCGAGGGCTCCACCGTCGTCGCCACGGCCGAGCTGGGCGGCACGGTCGAGGTGCCGCTGCCCGAGGGCACGACGACCGAGCAGCTGGTCCTGTGGTTCACCGAGCTCCCGACGGTCGACGGCGACGCCCGCCTCGAGCTCGTCGAGGTGCAGGTGCGGTGAGGCCGTCCGGCCGCCCGGCCCCGGCGGGCTGAGGCGTGCCGGGAGCGCCGCGGCCGCGCGGCACCGTCGGGGCGGGGGACGCCGCCGACCCGCGGGACGACGCCGCCCTCCTGGCGGCGCACGTGGCGGGCGACCGCGACGCCTTCGGCGTCCTGGCCCGCCGGCACGCGGACCGGCTCTGGCGGGTCGCCTACGGCGTCCTCGGCGACCGCGAGGAGGCCGCCGACGCCGTCCAGGACGCCGTGGTCTCGGCGCTGCGCGCCGCCGACCGCTTCCGCGGGGACGCCGCCGTGACGACGTGGCTCCACCGCATCACCGTCAACGCCAGCCTCGACCGCCTCCGGCGGGCGAAGGTCCGCCGCACCGTGCCCCTCGAGGGCGTGCGGGGCCCGGACGACGACGGCCGCGCCCTCGAGCACGCGGCGCCCGGCGACGCGGCGGCCGACGTCGACCTCGGCGTCGACGTCCGGGCGGTCCTGGCCCTCCTGCCGCCCCACCAGCGCGAGGCCCTCGTCCTCGTCGACCTCGAGGACCTCCCGGTCGCCCGCGCGGCCGAGCTCCTCGGCGTCGCCGTCGGGACCGTGAAGTCGCGCTGCTCGCGCGGCCGGGCCGCGATGGCCGTCATGCTCCGCGAGCGGGGGCTGGACCCCTCGCGCGGGGGCGCCGGCCCGGCCGTGCCCGGCGGGGGCCGGGCGGACGTCGCCCCCGACGGCGGGAACCCGCACGGCCCCCGCCACGTCCCAGAGGACGGGTCCCGGCGCTCCGGGCCCCCCGCCGACACCCCGCAGGAGGAGCCGTGAGCACGTCCGGGCCTCCTGCCGACGGCAGCACCGACGACGGGCGCGGCGGCGGACGTCCCCCCGGCGGCCCCCCGGACCCGTCGCCCGGCCCCTGGACCGGCGGGCACCCGGGCGACGAGCAGGTCGACGCCCTCCTCGACGCCGACCTCCGCGAGGTCCGCGACCGGCGTCCCGACGACGGCACCGTGCCCCCCGAGGCCCAGGTCGCCGCCCACGTCCTCGGCTGCCCCCGCTGCCACGGCGTCCTCGCCGACATGCGCGGGGTCCGGGCGCTGCTGCGCTCCGGCGGCGCTGCTGCGCCCCCGCCGCCGGAGGACCTCGCCGCCCGCATCGCGGCCGCCGTCGCCGACGAGCAGGACCGCGCCCGCGCCGCCCGCCGTGCCGGCCGCCGCCGCACCGCGTTCGCCCTGGCCGCCGCGCTCGTCGTCGTCGGCGGGGCGGGGACGGTCGTCGTCGGGCAGGTGCAGGACGGGTCCTTCGGGGGCGCGGCGAACGAGTCGGCGAGCGCCGGGGGCGGCGGGGGCGCGGACAGCGGTGACAGCGGGGCGTCCGCCGACGTCGCCGCCCCGACCTTCCTCGCCTCCGGCACCGACTACCGCGCCGGCCGTGTCGCCGACCAGCTCGACGCCGCGCTGCGCGGCACCCCGGCCGCCGCGGCGCTCACGCTGAGCCAGGAGTTCTCCAGCGCCTCGGGCGACGCGGGCGCCGGCAGCGCCCCCTCCGCCCCCGACCGCGGCCCCGACGAGGGGGTGGAGGAGGCGATGGCGACCGGGCCCCGGCTGACCGCCGACGACCCGGCGGCCCTCGAGGAGTGCCTCGCCGGCCTGGGCGCGGGCGGGGCCGTCGTCGCCGTGGACGCCGCCGCGTGGGAGGGCGAGCCCGCCGACGTCCTGCTCGTCGGCCACGCCGGGGCGCCCGCGGACGTCCAGGTGTGGGTCGTCCGGGCGGGCTGCCCGGGCGGCGCCGACGCGCTCCTGCACTACGAGGTCGTCGGCGGCTGAGGCCCTCGCCGCCGTCCGTCCGCGGGGAACAGGGCCCGGCGGGGCGCCGTTGACGCCACCGGACGCAGTGGTGCCCCCGGGTGCGGGAGCATGGCGTCCCGCCGGGGCACCGCCGGCAGCAGCAGGACACCGACCGAGGGAGCAAGTCAGCGTGAGCGACGACGTCCGCAACGTGATCATCGTGGGCAGCGGGCCGGCCGGGTACACGGCCGCCATCTACGCCGCGCGGGCCAACCTCTCGCCCCTCGTCGTGGCCGGGTCGGTCACCGCCGGCGGCGCGCTGATGAACACGACGGAGATCGAGAACTTCCCGGGCTTCCCCGAGGGGCTCATGGGCCCCGACCTCATGGAGCGCATGGAGCAGCAGGCCGAGCGCTTCGGCGCCGAGGTGCTCTTCGACGACGTGACCGAGATGCGCCTCGAGGGCGACGTCAAGGAGATCACCGTCGGCGGCGGCACCGTCCACCGCGCCCGCACGGTGATCCTCGCGCTGGGCTCGGCCTACCGCGAGATCGGCCTGGAGAACGAGAAGCGCCTCTCCGGCCGGGGCGTCAGCTGGTGCGCGACGTGCGACGGCTTCTTCTTCAAGGACCAGGACATCGCCGTCGTCGGCGGCGGGGACTCCGCCGTCGAGGAGGCCACCTTCCTCACGCGCTTCGCCCGCTCGGTGACGCTGGTGCACCGCCGTGACGAGCTCCGCGCGTCGAAGGTCATGCAGGACAGGGCCTTCAAGAACGAGAAGATGCAGTTCGCGTGGGACACCGAGGTCGTCGACGTGCTCGGCGAGGACAAGGTCACCGGGCTCCGGGTGCGGAGCACGACCGGCGGCGGCGAGCGGGAGCTCGACGTCACGGGCCTCTTCGTCGCCATCGGCCACGACCCCCGCGTGGACCTCGTCAAGGACCAGGTCACCATCAACGACCACGGCTTCATCGACGTCGACGGCCGCTCGAGCCGCACCAACCTCGCCGGCGTCTTCGCCTGCGGCGACGTCATCGACCACGAGTACATGCAGGCCATCACCGCCGCCGGCAGCGGCTGCACCGCCGCCCTCGACGCGGAGAAGTACCTCGCCGAGCTCGGGGACGCCGGCAGCCCGGCACCCGACGCCAGCCTCGTCGAGGGCAAGCCGGAGATGGCCGGCACCGCCGGGAACCGGCCCTGACGCCGTCCCGCCCCGCTCGCCCGCACGACCGCAGCCCGAGGAGCACCGCATGACCACCACCGCCGTCACCGACGACACCTTCGACGCCGAGGTCCTCCGGGCCGACCGGCCGGTCCTCGTCGACTTCTGGGCGCCCTGGTGCGGCCCGTGCCGCCAGGTCGCCCCGATCCTCGAGGAGCTGGCCACCGAGTACGCGGACAAGATCCGCGTCGTCAAGGTCAACACCGACGAGAACCCCGGGATCGCGGCGCGCTACGGCATCACCTCGATCCCCACGCTCACCGTCTACAGCGGCGGCGAGCCCGTGACGACCGTCGTCGGCGCCCGGCCCAAGCCCGCGCTCGTCCGGGAGCTCGCCGACCACCTGCTCTGACGCACCGCCCGCACCACCCGTCGACGGCTCCCGACCCCCGCGGTCGGGAGCCGTCGTCGTGCCGGCCCCGCCGGCGCCCGTCCCGCCCGCCGACGCCCAGGAGCCCCCGTGACGTCCCCGACGCCCGACCCCGACGACGCCCCCCGCACCTTCCTGCTCCGGCGCGGGGACAGCGGCCCCCGGGTCGCCGCGCTGCGCGACGTTCTCGTCCGGGCCGGCGCCGCCGACGCCGCCGCCGACGGCCCCGCCGCCGAGGTCTTCGACGAGGCGCTCGAGCGGGTCGTGCGCGCCGTCCAGCAGGAGCGGGGCCTCCGGGCGGACGGCGTCGTGGGCCGGCACACGTCCCGTGCGCTCGACGGCGCGCGCTGGCGCCTGGGCGACCGCGTGCTCCGCCACGTGCCGGGGCACCTCCTCCACGGCGAGGACGTCGCCGAGCTGCAGGGGCGGCTGCTCGCCCTCGGCCTCCTCGACGACCGGCGGGACGGCCGCCTCGGGCCGCGGACGGAGGCCGGCGTCCGCGAGCTCCAGCGGAGCACGGGCGTGGCGGTCGACGGCGTCGTCGGCCCCCGCACCCTGGAGGCGCTGCGCGGCCTCGACCGCTCCGTCGTGGGCGGGGACCCGTCGGCGCTGCGCGACGTCGAGCGCACCGCGCAGGCCCGGCGCCGGGCCACCGGGCGCGTCGTCGTCCTCGACCCGGCGCACGGCGGCCCCGAGAGCGGTGCGACCGGCCACGGACTGCGGGAGGCGGACGTCGTCCTCGACCTCGCCCAGCGGGTCGAGGGGCGGCTGCAGGCCGCCGGCACGACGGCGGTCCTCACCCGGGGGGCGGCGCAGAACCCGACCTCCGAGGAGCGGGCCGCGCTGGCCGCCGACGTGGCCGCGGACGTCGTCCTCGTCCTCCACGCCGACGCGCTGACGCCCCCGGGACGCGACCACGACGCGCCCCCGCCGCCCTCGCCCGCCTCCGGCGTCGCCACCTTCTCCTGGGGCACCGCCCGCTCCCGCTCCACGGAGGGGGCCCGCCTCGCGGGCCTCGTCCAGCGCGAGCTCGTCGTCCGCACCGGGCTCGCCGACTGCGGCAGCCACACCTGGGACAGCGACGTCCTGCGCCTCACCGCCATGCCGGCCGTCCGCGTCGAGGTGGGCTACCTCACCTCCCCGGACGACGCGGCCCTGCTCGCCGACCCGGCGGCCCGCGACCGCGTCGCCGAGGCCCTCGTCGCCGCCGTCCACCGCTTCTTCCTCGTGGCGGACGAGGACGTGCCCACGGGCGTGCTGACCGTGGTGCCGCCGCCGGCCTGACCGCACGGGGCGCGGTCGGCCGCGCTCAGCGCAGGGCGGGCACCCGCACGTCGGCGAGGATCCGGTCGAGGGCGCGCTCGACGTCCTCGCGCCAGCCGAGCGCCGTCCGGAGCTCGAGCCGCAGCCGGGGGACCTCGGCGTGGTCGCGGACCACCTCGAATCCCACCTCGAGCAGCAGCCCCGCCGGCAGGAGGCACCCGCCGCCGAGGCGTGAGGACGGCACGTCCAGCGGTCCCGCGGGCGGAGCCGCAGACGCCCGTCCCGCCGGGGGGCCGGAGGGGGCAGCCCCCTCGGGCGTCCGCGCCGCGAAGGCCTCGACCGCCCGCACGCCGCGCTGCGTGAGGTCCTTGGCGGCCCCCTGCACGAGGACACGGCCGAGGCCCGTCCCGCGGTGACCGGGCAGCACGCCCCCCGTCATGAGGAGCACGGCGTCGGCTGAGACGGGGGACGTCGGCATCGCCGTCGAGCGGGGGACGTACGCCGGCGGCGCGTAGGTGAGGAAGCCGGCGAGGGCGCCGTGCTCGTGCGCCACGCGGCCGGCGGCCCCCCACTCCAGGAGCGTGCGCGACAGCCACGCCTCCTTCTCGAAGGCGCTGTCACCCCGGGCCCTCGCGGCGTCGTGCCCCTCGTCGCCCAGCTCCCACCGCACGCAGCCGCGGCACGGCTCCGGGAGCGAGGCGACGTCCGCGAGGGTGAGCGGCCCGGTGCTGCGACCGCCGTCCGCCGAGGCCGTGCTCACGACGGCGTCCGGCGCCGCCGGGCTGTGGGCGTGCCGCCGTGCTGCCCACGAGCGGTTCGCTGTTCCACGTGGAACGTGTGCGCGCCCGCTCTGCCGACGACGTTCCACGTGGAACGGCCGCGTCCCGTCCTCAGCGGGGGCTCCGGGGGTCGTACGAGGCCGGGCGGCGCGGACGCAGCAGGGCACCCGTGAAGGTGGCCGCCGCACCCAGCGACAGCCCGAGCGCCACCGAGACGAGGGCACGACCACGCGCGGTGCGCGGTGCGGGGACGACGGCGGCCCACCGCCGCAGCGCCGTGCCGGCCAGGCTCATGCCGCGCCTGCGCCCGACGGCTCGCCCGCGACCGCGTCGTGGCCGGGGGTGCCACCGGCGGTCACGTCGACGCCCTCGAGCGCCAGGGCCGCGACGATCCGCTCCAGGTCCTCCGTACCGGCGAACTCGACGGTCAGACGGCCCTTCCGCCGGCCGACCGTCACCGTCACCCGCGTCTCGAGCCGCTCCGCCAGCGCTGTGGCGACGGCCTCCGCGCGCTCGTCGGGCGCGGCGGCCGCCCGGCGGCGCGGGGCCGACGGCGTCGGGTCGCCGCCCATGGCGACGGCCTCCTCCGTGGCCCGCACCGACAGGCCCTCCGCGACGACGCGCTGCGCCAACCGCTCCATGGCCGCGGCGTCCCCGAGCCCCAGGAGGGCACGGGCGTGGCCGGCGGAGAGGACCCCCGCGGCGACGCGGCGCTGCACGAGCGGCGGCAGCCGCAGCAGGCGCAGCGTGTTGGAGATCTGCGGCCGCGAGCGGCCGATCCGTCGGGCCAGCTCGTCGTGCGTGCAGCCGAAGTCCTCGAGGAGCTGCCCGTAGGCGGCCGCCTCCTCGAGCGGGTTGAGCTCGCTGCGGTGGAGGTTCTCCAGCAGCGCGTCGCGGAGGAGGTCGTCGTCCTCGGTGCCCCGGACGATGGCCGGCACGGACTCGAGCCCCGCCTGACGGCTCGCCCGCCAGCGCCGCTCGCCCATGACGAGCTCGAAGCGTGCGCCGCCGTCGACCTCGTCGGCGGGGACGGGGCGGACGACGACCGGCTGCAGGACGCCGACCTCGCGGATGGACTGCTCGAGCTCCGCGAGGTCGTCCTCGTCGAAGACCTGGCGGGGCTGGCGGGGGTTGGGCCGGACGTCGTCGAGGCGGACCTCGGCGAGCCGGACGCCCGGGACACCCACGAGCGCCGGCTCGTCGTCCGCCGACGGCGCCGCGGCGGGCGCGGCGTCGGCCGGCGGCGGGCCGGTGTCCTCCGGCCGGCGTGGCGCGGCTTCGGGCGCCGACGCGACGTCCGACGCGCCCTCGCGCGGCTCGGGCGCCCGGAAGAACACGTCGCTGGGCCGGTCGCCCTCGGGCCCGGCGGGGATCAGCGCCCCGAGCCCTCGTCCCAGCCCACGTCGTCGGTCCGCCACGTCCCCTGCTCCTGTCGCTCGGTCGTGCTGCCGGGCGCCCGGCGGGCGACCCGGTCGTCGGCCCCCGCGGGGACCGGCCGGTCAGGCGCGGGCGGAGGCCCGCGGCAGCCGCTCGGCCAGCTCGCGCGCGGCCGCCAGGTAGGACAGCGCGCCGCTCGAGCCAGGGTCGTAGGTCATCACGGTCTGGCCGTACGAGGGCGCCTCCGACACGCGGACGGACCGCGGCACCGTCGTGCCGAGCACCTGCTCGGGGAAGTGCTCGCGCACCTCCTCGGCCACCTGCGCCGCCAGCCGGGTCCGGGCGTCGTACATGGTGAGGAGGATGGACGAGACGTGCAGGCCCGGGTTGAGGTGCCGCGTGATCATCGAGATGTTCTTCAGCAGCTGGCTCAGCCCCTCGAGCGCGTAGTACTCGCACTGGATCGGGATGAGCACCTCCTCGGCGCAGACGAAGGCGTTGAGCGTGAGGAGCCCGAGGCTGGGCGGGCAGTCGACGAAGACGTAGTCGGGGGCCGGCTCGCCCGCGGCGCGCAGCCGGTCGAGGTAGCCCTGCACGGCCGACCGCAGCCGCGTCTCGCGCGCCACCATCGAGACCAGCTCGATCTCCGCACCGGCCAGGTCGATGGTCGCGGGCGCGCAGAGCAGCCCGGGGACGTCCGGGCAGGGCTGCAGGACGTCCTCGAGCGGGACCTCGTCGACGAGCACGTCGTAGAGGCCGACGACGTCGCTGTGGTGCTCGACGCCCAGCGCCGTCGAGGCGTTGCCCTGCGGGTCGCTGTCGAGGACGACGACGCGCAGGCCGGCCTGCGCCAGGGCGGCGGCGACGTTGACGGTCGTCGTCGTCTTGCCGACCCCGCCCTTCTGGTTCGCCACCGTCAGCACCCGGGTCCGCGGCGGGGCGGCGATGGGACGCCCGTGGAGCTCGATGCGGCGACGGGCGTCCTCGGCCACCTCGCGGGCGAGCGGGGTGAGGTCGTCGCCGTCGGGCAGGGACCCGGCGAGCTCCGCCCGGCGGGCGTCCTCCTCGCCGGCGATCTCGGCCGCCGTCAGCACGGCCGCGGGGTCGTCGCCGTCCGCGGTCGGGGCCGCCGACGCGAGGGGGGCGGCCGCGGCCGCGGTGTCGCGCGTCCCGGGCGCGGGGTCCGTCGGAGGGACGGCGGGGGCGGACGCCACGCCGCTCGCGGGGTCGTCCTCGTCCGCCCCGCCGACGCGGGCGGTGACGGGGGCCGACTCGCCGGACGCCGTGGCCGCGGCGACCGCGACGCGGAGGGCGTCGGCCTCGAGGGCGGCGACGTCGTCCGGCACGCCGTCGACCGGGACCGCCAGGACGTCCGGGGGCTCGGGGACGTCCGGGGCCTCCGCGACGTCCGGGGCCTCCGGGTCGTCGCTCGGCGTGCCGCCGTCGGACGCGGCCACCCCGTCAGCCGTCGCGTCGACGGCTGCCTCCGCGGGCGGCCGCGCGGGCGGGACGTCGGCCGTCGAGGTCGCGTCCGTCCCCACGGGTCCGGGGACCCCGCCCACGCCGTCGTCGGACGACGGGACCGCACGGCCGTGGACGGCCTCGGTCACCTCGGCGATCGCCGTTCCACGTGGAACGGCCGGCCAGCCGAGCTCACCGGGCCGGGGGCCCGAGGCCGCGAGGGGCTGCCAGCCGACCGGCGCCGCCGACGTCCCTGCAGGGTCGACCGGCGCCGTCGGCGGCGTCCCGGCTCCTGCCGTCGTCGCTGCCGTCCCGGCTGAGGGGAGTCCCCGCACCTGCGCCGCACCTCCACCGCGCCGGCCTCCCGGCCCACGCCCTCGTCCTGCCACCACCTCGCCCGTGCCGGGCCCCGGCGGGACGGCGCGGACGTCAGCCGCGCCGGCGCCGGGCCGGTCGGCGGTCCCCGACCCTAGCCCGGACGACGGTGGTGACCTCGTCCAGCACCCCGTCGCCGCAGGTGACGACCTCGGGCTCGAGCAGGCCGGCCCGCGCCACGGCGGCCCGGTGCTCGACGACCTCGTCGGCCGCCGAGGAGCCCTTGATGGCCAGGACCTGGCCGCCGGGCGCCGTCAGCGGCGCGCACCACCGGGCCAGGCGGTCGAGCGGGGCGACGGCGCGGGACGTCACGACGTCGGCGCTCTCCCGCCCGACGAGCTCCTCGGCGCGAGCCCGCACGACGCGCACCCGCAGCGCGGGGGCGATACCGGCGCCGTCGACGACGCGCACGGCGTGCTCGAGCCAGGCCACCCGCCGCTGGAGCGAGTCGACGAGGACGAGCTCGAGGTCGGGGCGGGCCATGGCGAGGACCAGCCCGGGCAGCCCGGCGCCGCTGCCGACGTCGAGGACCCGGACGCCCTCGGGGACGAGCTCCCCGAGCACGGCGCAGTTGAGGACGTGCCGGGTCCACAGGCGCGGCACCTCCCGCGGGCCGACGACGCCGCGGAGGACGCCCTCGCCCGCCAGCTCGGCGACGAGCCGGCGCGCCTGCTCCAGCCCGGCGCCCATGACCCGGGCCGCCTCCGGGGGCTCCGGCGGCAGCCCGCCGTCCTCCGCCGGGACGGCGGGGCCGCCCGCGCCCTGCGTGCCGCTCAGGACGCCGTCACCACGACGTGCCGGCGGTCGGCGAGCCCCTCGGACTCCGACACGAGGCCCGCCTCGGCGACGACGTCGTGGACGACCTTGCGCTCGTAGGGGTTCATGGGGTCCAGGTGCACGGCCGCCGCACCGCCGCGGACCTCCTCGACGGCGTCCTGCGCCAGCCGCGTGAGCACCCCCCGGCGCTGGTCGCGGTAGCCGCCGACGTCGAGGACGAGCCGGCTGCGCTCGCCCGTCCGCGTCTGCACCGCGAGGCGGGTCAGCTCCTGGAGCGCCTCGAGGACCTCGCCCTCGGGGCCGACGAGCCGGGTGAGGGAGCCGGGCGCGTCCTCGGCCACGACCGAGACCGCGGCGCGGCCGTCCGCGACGTCGATGTCGATGTCGCCGTCGAGGTCGGCGATGTCGAGCAGCTCCTCGAGGTAGTCGGCCGCGACGTCGCCCTCCTCCTCGAGGCGGGCGCGGCGGTCGCCCGCCGGCGCCTGCTCCGACGCCGACGCGTCCACGGCCGCCGCGGCCGTGCCGTCCTCGGGCCGCTCCGCCGCGGTCCCCGTGCTGTCCGCCGTGCTCATGCGCTCTCCTCCGTCGTGCCCCCGTGCTGCCGGGGGAAGGGTGCGGGGCGGGCCGGCCCGGGCGCCGTCGCCCGGGCCGGGTCCCGCCGTGCCGTCCTGCGCCCCGCCTCGACGCGGGGCCCTGCTGGTGCGGTGCCGGGCGGTCAGGCGCGCCGGGCGCCGCGGCCCTGGCCGGGCCGCGACGACGACGGCCGACGGCGGGCGCTGCCGCTCCCGGCCGGTCGTCCCGACGCCCCGCGCGGGGACGACGGCCCGTCGGCGGGGCGGGCCCCGCCGTCCGTGCCCTCCCCGCCGGGCGTGCCCTTCGTGCCCTTCGGCCCCTTGGCGCCGCCCGTGCCCGGCGTCCCGTCGACGGGGGCCGCGGCGTCGCCCGTCCCGGCGCCGTCCGCCGTGCCGTCCGTGCCCTGCGGGGTGCCCGGCCTGCGCTGGCGGTCCTTGCGGCGCGGCTGGACGCGCTGACCACGGGGGGCCCCGTCGGCGGCCGCCGCGGGCCCCGTGGGCGCGTCGCCCGTGAGCTCGGCGACGGTGACGCCCTTCTTGCGGGCCTTGCGCTCGAGCAGCTTCGTCTCGGCCTCGGAGCCCGGCGCGGGCATGTTGCGGATGACGTAGAACTGCTGGCCCATCGACCACAGGTTCGTCGTGAGCCAGTAGAGCAGGACGCCGATGGGGAAGTTGACGCCCGTGACGGCGAAGACGAGCGGCAGGACGTACAGGAGGATCTTCTGCTGCTGCGCCATCGGGTTGTCGGCCATGGAGGCCGGCATGTTCTTCATCATCAGCTGGCGCTGGGTCGTGAAGGTCGTCGCCGACATGAGGACGATGAGCAGGACCGTGACGACCTTCGTCGTGACGTCGTCGCTGCCGAGGAAGGTCGACGACAGGGGCGCGCCGAGGAGCGTGGAGGCCTCCGCCTGCGCCGCGACCTCCTGCGTCATGCGGCCGATCGGCTCGCGGGCGCCGGTGGCGATCGCGCTCAGGCCGTTGAGGACCTGGAAGAGCGCGAAGAAGATCGGCATCTGCAGGAGGATCGGCAGGCACGACGCGAAGGGGTTGGTGCCGGCCTTCTTGTAGGCCGCCATCGTCTCCTCGGTCATCTTCTGACGCGAGGCCGGGTCCTTCTTGTTCTTGTACTTGGCCTGGATCCGCTTGACCTCGGGCGCGACGAGCTGCATGCCGCGCGACGCCTTGATCTGCTTGACGAACAGCGGGATGAGGACGATCCGGATCACCACGACGAGCGAGACGATCGACAGGGCCCACGTCACGCCGGAGGTGGCGGACAGGCCGGCGGCCGTCAGCAGGTCGTGCGCCCCGACCATGATCCAGGCGACGACGAGTTCGATGGGGTAGAGAAAACCGAGCTGCATGGTCTCCTGCCGAGGTGGTCGACCGCGGGCCGGCGGGTCCGGGAGCGGTCGTGGTGGGCCGGGCGGGACGAGGGGTCGACGCCGGGGTGCCGGCGTCAGGCCTGCGGGGAGGGGCGGTCCGGCGACCCCCTCGGAGGGACGTGGTCGACCCCCCCGGAGTTCCAGGGGTGGCACCGCGCGAGCCGCCGTGCCGCCAGGAGCGTCCCCCGGACGGCGCCGTGCTCCTCGAGGGCGCGGACGGCGTACGCCGAGCACGACGGGTAGAAGCGGCACACCGGCGGGTACCAGGGCGACACGACGAGCTGCCAGGCCCGGACGAGGCCCCGTAGGACGCGGGCCGGGACGGCGGCGGGGCCGGCCGGCCGCGCCGTGACCCGGGCCTCCCGCGTCCCGGCGTCCGCCCGCACGGCGTCGCCGCTCCTCACGGCGTCCCCGCCCGGCGGGCACGCCGGCGCGAGGCGGACCTCAGCGCGCCGTCGAGGTCCTCGGCGAGCCGGGCCCCGTCGGCGTCGGCGGCCGGCGGGAGCGCCCGGACGACGAGCTCGGTGCCGGGGGGCAGCCCGTCGAGCCGGGCGGCCACGAGGTGCTGCAGCCGGCGCCGGACGCGGTTGCGGACGACGGCGCCGCCGACGGCGCGGGAGACGACGAACCCCGCCGCCGCAGGACGCGGTGACGGGGTGGTCGTGGGGTCGTCGTCGTCCGTCCCCGCCCGCGGGGGGGCCAGGTGGACGACGAGCGTGCTGCGGCCGGCCCGGTCGCCGCCGCGCACCGCGCGCCCGAAGGCGTCAGCGGTGCGCACGCGGCGGGCCGCCGGCAGCACGCGCCCGTCTCAGGCGGACAGCTCGGCGCGACCCTTGCGGCGCCGGGCGGCGAGGATGGCGCGGCCGGCGCGGGTGCGCATGCGCAGGCGGAAGCCGTGGGTCTTGGCCCGGCGGCGGTTGTTGGGCTGGAAGGTGCGCTTGCTCACGGCGTCTCCACGGGTCGGCGCGCTGGGTGAGCGCACGTGCGGTCGGTGCTGGTGGTCCTCGGTGGTGCGGGGCGCTGCCGTCCCTGCCCACCGGCGCCGTCGCCGAGGTGGCGGGGGCGGGAGGAGGGCAGCGGGCAGCAGGGCCCGGACCGCAGCACGGTACGGGCGGGCGGCGCCCGGGGTCAAACGGCGCGGGGACCCGGCGCAGGACCTGGTGGGGCGCGCGCGGGCGACGTCGCGCCGCGCTGTCGGGGCGACGTCGCCGGTGGTCCCGGGGCCGGGACGAGGGGACGCCGCGAGAGCCTTCGATCCTCGCCCTCCGGCATGTAGTGTCCGCGGACCGACACGCCGTCGGGCCGGACGACCGCTGCCGCGGGGCCGGCCGCAGGGGTCGGACGACGTCGCGTCGGGGGCCGCGCAGCCGCGCCCCGACGGCGACGCCCCGTGTGCTACCCACAGGTGTGGACAAGTCTGTGGACGGCGTCCTCCTCGTGAGGGCCGCCCGACGCGGCCCGGCGCCACGGCGGCGGCGCGACCTGTGCACGACGGCCCCGGTGGCCCGCCCCGGCGGGCACGATGCCGCGGGCCGGCCGCCCGGTCGCGCGTGCGACCGTGGGGCGGCAGGACGAGCACGGCCGCCGGCACCACCCGGGGGACCACTGGCGGCACGAGGAGACGCGTGAGCACGGACGCCGGCACGGAGCAGGGGGACCTCGCGGTCGCCTGGGGGCGCGCGATGGCGCGCCTGCGGACGGACGAGCGCATCACCGCCGCCCACCGCGGCTTCCTCCACCACACCCGCCCGCTGGGCCTCATCGACGGCACGCTGCTGCTCGTCGTCCGGGACGAGCTGACGAAGAACGTCCTCGAGCAGCGCGTCCGCGACACCGTCGTGGGGGTCGTCGGCGAGGAGCTCGGGCGCCCGGTGCGCCTGGCCGTCACCGTCGACACGTCGATGGAGGACGTCCCGGCCCCGGAGGCGGCGCCCGACGAGGACGACGAGGTCCCCGAGGTCCCCGACGACGAGCCGCCGCCCGCCGCCGTCCGGCCCCGCGACCCCAGCCGGCCGAGCGAGCCCACCCGGCTCAACCCCAAGTACACCTTCGACAGCTTCGTCATCGGCGCCTCCAACCGCTTCGCCCACGCGGCGGCGGTCGCCGTGGCCGAGGCGCCCGCGAAGGCCTACAACCCGCTGTTCGTCTACGGGGAGTCGGGGCTCGGCAAGACGCACCTGCTCCACGCCATCGGCGACTACGCCGCCAAGCTCTGGCCGGGCGTCCGGGTGCGGTACGTGAACTCCGAGGAGTTCACCAACGACTTCATCAACTCGATCCGCGACGACAAGGCCTCGGCCTTCCAGCGCCGGTACCGGGACGTCGACGTGCTGCTCATCGACGACATCCAGTTCCTGTCGAACAAGGTGCAGACGCAGGAGGAGTTCTTCCACACCTTCAACACGCTGCACAACGCGGACAAGCAGGTCGTCGTCACGAGCGACCTGCCGCCCAAGCAGCTGTCGGGGTTCGAGGAGCGCATGCGGTCCCGCTTCGAGTGGGGGCTCATCACCGACGTCCAGCCGCCCGACCTCGAGACCCGCATCGCCATCCTCCGCAAGAAGGCGGTGGGCGACGAGCTCCAGGCGCCCGACGACGTCCTCGAGTTCATCGCCAGCAAGATCTCGACGAACATCCGCGAGCTCGAGGGCGCCCTCATCCGCGTGACGGCCTTCGCCAACCTCAACCGCCAGGGCGTCGACCTGCCGCTGGCCGAGGTGGTCCTCAAGGACCTGCTGACCGACACGGGCACCGGCGTCATCACCGTCGCGACGATCATGGCCCAGGCGTCGGACTACTTCGGCGTGACGATGGAGGACCTCGCCGGGGCCTCGCGGTCGCGCACGCTCGTCACGGCCCGCCAGACCGCCATGTACCTGTGCCGCGAGCTGACCGACCTCTCGCTCCCCAAGATCGGGCAGGCCTTCGGCGGGCGGGACCACACGACGGTCATGCACGCCAACCGCAAGATCCGCGAGCAGATGGCCGAGCGCCGGTCCACCTTCAACCAGGTGACCGAGCTGACGAACCGCATCAAGCAGCAGCACCGCACCTGAGGCCGGCCGCGTCGCCGTCCGTCCCCTGTCACGCCCCGTCGCGCCCCGCAGCCCCCGCCGGCCCCCGCCGGACGGGGGCTGCGGCGTCCCGGACCCTCCTGGGCGACGCCCCGGGCACGCGGCGTGCACCCGCCAGGGGGACCGAGCGTGACGTCCGCCGTACCCCACGGTCACCGGCGTCGCTCCGCGTCATCTCCCACAGGTGTGCACAAGGCTGTGGACATCTGTGGACCCCGCCCCGTCGTCGTGCACACCCCCGTGGACGGACGCCCCCGCACGGCCGTCCGTGCACAGACGGGCCCCGGGTGGTCCGGGCGCCGCCACCAGGTCGTCCCGAGGGCGACACGCCTGCCGACCTGCGAGGTCACCCCGTCGTCCACACCGTCCACACCACCGATGACGTTGACGAGCCTCCCCGTGACGACATCTGCCCGCGCACACCAGGGAGGACCCCGACCTGGGGACGAGCGCCGGGGGCCCCCAAGGGCCGGAGCGGGTGCGTCCGCCTCCCCCGCTCCTCGCGCGCCCGGGCACCGCCTGCTGCCGTAGGGTCGGCGACCGCGCCCGGGACTGCTGCCGGGCACCGGTGCCCGCCGGCGCGACCAGCGCCCGGGCGGTGACGAGGGGCGGTCCGTCGTGAGGTTCAGGGTCGAGCGCGACGTGCTCGCGGAGGCAGTGACCTGGACCGCCCGGTCCCTCCCCACCCGGCCGCCGGTGCCGGTGCTCGCGGGCCTCGTGCTCGACGCCGACGCGGGCGGCACCCTCTCGCTCGCGGGCTTCGACTACGAGGTCTCCGGCCGGGTCGAGGTGGCCGCCGACGTCGACGAGCCGGGCCGCGCGCTCGTCTCCGGCCGGCTGCTCGCCGACATCGCCCGCTCGCTGCCGGGCCGCCCGGTCGAGGTCGTCAGCGAGGGCGCGCGCGTCACGCTCACCTGCGGCGCGAGCCGCTTCCAGCTCCTCACCATGCCCGTCGAGGAGTACCCGGCGCTGCCGGCGCTGCCCGACGCCAGCGGCACCGTCGCGGGCGACGTCCTCACGCAGGCCGTCGGCCAGGTCGTCGTCGCCGCGAGCCGCGACGAGACGCTGCCGATCCTCACCGGCGTCCGGCTCGAGATCGAGGGCGACCGGCTCACGCTCCTGGCCACCGACCGCTACCGGCTCGCCATGCGGGAGCTGCCCTGGCGACCGGCCACGCCCGGGGCCTCGGCGACGGCGCTCGTCCGCGCCCGCACGCTGTCGGAGGTGGCGCGGTCGCTCGGCTCCGGCGGCGGCGAGGTCGTCGTGGCCCTGTCCGAGGGCCGCTCCGGCGGTGGCGGCGGGGAGCTCATCGGCTTCGAGGCCGGCGGCCGCCGCACGACGTCGCTGCTCGTCGACGGCGAGTACCCCAAGGTGCGCTCGCTCTTCCCGGCCGAGGCCGCGGTCCGCGCCGTCGTCGCCCGCGAGGACCTCGTCGGCGCCGTGCGGCGCGTGAGCCTCGTCGCCGAGCGCAACACCCCCGTCCGGCTGTCCTTCTCCGAGGGCCAGGTGGTCCTCGAGGCCGGTGCCGGCGACGACGCCCAGGCCAGCGAGGCGCTCCCCGCGACGCTGGACGGCGACCCTCTGGAGATCGCCTTCAACCCGGCCTTCCTCCTCGACGGGCTGGGCGCCATCCCCACGAGCCACGTGCGCCTGTCCTTCACCCAGCCCACCAAGCCCGCGGTCCTCACGGGCCAGGAGGAGGCGGAGGGCGACGACGACCCCGGCTACCGCTACCTCCTCATGCCCGTCCGGATGGCCGGCTGACCCCTCGGGGAGCACGCTCGAGGGCGGGCGGCACGGCGGGCCCGACCGCCCCTCACCGACGCCGACCGGCCCGGAGCACCCGGGGCCGGCACGCGGCACGACCCCGCCCCCGGGCGGGAAGGAGAGCGATGAGCACGCAGAGCACGACCGACCAGGCGACGTCCCCCACCGACGCCCCCGACGGCGGCACGGCGTCCGCCCCGCCCGTGCGCCACCTCGGCATGGTCGGCCTCGGCCGGATGGGCGGCGGCATGCGCGACCGGCTGCGCGCCGGCGGCGTGGAGGTCACCGGCTACGACCGCGACCCCCAGGCCACCGACGTGGAGAGCCTCGAGGCCCTCGTCGCCGCGCTGCCCGCGCCGCGCGCCGTGTGGGTCATGGTCCCGGCCGGCGCGGTCACCTCGGGCGTCGTCGACGAGCTCGCCCGCCTGCTCGAGCCCGGCGACCTCGTCGTCGACGGCGGCAACACGAAGTGGACCGACGACGAGGTGCACGCGCGGCAGCTGCACGAGGTCGGCGTCCGCTTCGTCGACTGCGGCGTCTCCGGCGGGGTCTGGGGCCGCGAGGCCGGCTACGGCCTCATGTGCGGCGGCGACGCGGCCGACGTCGAGCGCCTCCTGCCCGTCTTCGACGCGCTGCGGCCGGAGGGCCCCCGCGAGGAGGGCTACGTCCACGCCGGCGCGGTCGGCGCGGGGCACTACGCGAAGATGGTCCACAACGGCATCGAGTACGGCCTCATGCAGGCCTACGCCGAGGGCTTCGAGCTCCTGCGGGCCAAGGACCTCATCACCGACGAGGCCGGCTGCTTCCAGGCGTGGACGCGCGGCACGGTCGTCCGCTCCTGGCTGCTGGACCTCCTCGTGCGGGCGCTCGACAGCGACCCGGACCTCGAGCGGATCACCGGCTACGTCGACGACTCCGGCGAGGGCCGCTGGACGGTGCAGGAGGCCGTCGAGAACGGCGTCCCCGCCCCCGTCATGAGCGCGTCCCTCTTCGCCCGCTTCACCTCGCGGCAGGACGACTCCCCCGCGATGAAGGCCGTGGCGGCGCTGCGGAACCAGTTCGGCGGGCACGCCGTCCACGAGGCCGGCCCCAGCTCGGGCGGCGGCGACCTCGGCGACGCGACGACCGACCGCAGCACGGGCCGTTCCGCCGAGGACGCGGCGCACGCCGGGCCGACGTCCGGCGGCGGCGAGGTCGACCACACCGCCTGAGCCACCCGGCCGGCGGGCACGGCGGGCAGCAGGACGGCGGAGGTCGAGGGCAGGAGGACGCGCGGTGCACGTGGCGCACCTCCAGCTCGTCGACTTCCGCAACTACACGGCCGCCGACCTGCCGCTGGAGCCGGGCGTGACGGCGCTCGTCGGGCCCAACGGCCAGGGCAAGACGAACCTCGTCGAGGCGCTGGGCTACGTCGCCTCGCTGTCGAGCCACCGCGTCGCCCAGGACGCGCCGCTCGTGCGGGCCGGCGCCGAGCGCGCCGTGGTGCGGGCCGCCGTCGTGCGGGACGGGCGGTCGCTGCTGGCGGAGGTCGAGATCACGCCGGGGCGGGCGAACCGCGCCCGGCTCGGGCGCAGCGCGCTCCCCCGGGCGCGCGACCTCGTCGGCACCCTGCGGACGGTCCTCTTCGCGCCGGAGGACCTCGCCCTCGTCAAGGGCGACCCCGAGGGGCGCCGCCGCTTCGCCGACGACCTGCTCGTCCTCCTCGCGCCCCGGCTCGCCGGCGTGCGGGCCGACTACGACCGGGCGCTGCGGCAGCGCAACGCCCTCCTGCGGTCGGCGGGCGCCACCGCGGCCGCGCGCCGCGGGGCCGGTCCGCTGCCCGGCATCGAGGTGTGGGACGCCCAGCTGGCCGCGCTGGGGGCGGACCTGCTCTCGGCCCGGCGCTACCTCCTGGCCCGGCTCGCCCCGTACGTGGCCCGCGCCTACGACGCCGTCGCCGAGACGGACGGCGGCGGCACGGCCGTGGGCGCGGCCTACCGCGGCTCCCTCGCCGAGCACCGCGGCGAGGGCGAGGAGGACCTGTCGGCCGAGGCGGCGCGGGAGGCCGGCGCGGCGCCCCGGGACGTCCTCGCGGCGCAGCTGCTCGAGGCGATGGCCGACCTGCGGCGCCGGGAGGTCGAGCGCGGCCTCACCCTCGTCGGGCCCCACCGCGACGACGTCCTGCTCTCGCTGCGCGGGCTGCCGGCGCGCGGCTACGCCAGCCACGGCGAGTCGTGGTCGCTCGCGCTGGCGCTGCGGCTCGGGGCCTACGAGCTGCTGCGCAGCGAGGGCCCCGGGACGCCGTCGGAGCGCGAGCCCGTCCTCGTCCTCGACGACGTCTTCGCCGAGCTCGACGGCCGCCGCCGGGCCCGCCTGGCCGAGCTCGTCGCGCCGGCCGAGCAGGTCCTCCTCACGGCCGCCGTGCCCGAGGACGTGCCGGCGCAGCTCACCGGACGACGGGTCGGCGTCAGCGCGGGCTCCCTGAGCCTGCCCGCGGCGACGGCCGTTCCCGCGGGCACGACGGGGGCGGGGGGCGACGACGGTGGCGGCTGAGGCGGACGGGCCGGACGACCCCGCGGACGACCCCGCGGACGACCGGGCACCGACGCCCGCCGCGGGGCCGGCCGGCGCCGAGGTGTCGGAGGAGGTCTCGGCCGAGGCCGTCCGCGCCGCGCTCGGGCGGGCCCGCGCCGCCGCGCGCGCCCGCGGCGACGTGCGCGGCGCCCCGGGCACCGGGCGCTCCGGCGCGGCCGCGCGGCGCGAGGCCCGGCGGCGGGGCGGGCCGGCGATGTCGGGGGCGGGGCCGGACGCGCGCGACCCGCAGACGGCGCGCACGAGCGTCGACCGGCTCGTCGGCGAGATGGGCTGGTCCGCGCCCGTGGCCGTGGGCGGCGTCGTCGGCCGCTGGGAGCAGGTGGTCGGGCCCGAGGTCGCGGCCCACGCGACGCCCGAGCGCTTCGCCGACGGCGTCCTCCTCGTCCGCGCCGACTCCACGGCGTGGGCGGCGCAGCTGCGCCTGCTGGAGCCGGTCATCGCCCGCCGTCTCGACGAGGAGCTCGGCGCCGGTGTCGTCACGCGGCTGCAGGTCAAGGGCCCGGGGGCGCCGTCGTGGGGGCGGGGGCCGCGCCGCGCCGCGGGCGGGCGGGGCCCGCGCGACACCTACGGGTGACGTCGGGCGGCCGTCGGCGCGACCGGGGCGTCAGGCGTAGGAGAAGGCGCCCGTGAGGCCGAGCAGGGCGAGCAGGGACGCCACGAGGCCGTCGGGCACGACGTCGCGGAGCACGAGACGACCGTCCGGCGCGGCGGCGCGCAGCCGGAGGACCAGGTCGACCCCCGCGGAGTCGACGAAGGCGACCTCGCCCACGTCGACGACCCGGACCGTGCCCGCCAGGGACGCGACGAGGGGCTCCGCGGCGACGACCGCCGCGTGGTCGACGTCGCCGGCGAGCCGCAGGACGCCCGGCTCGTCCGGGTCCGCCCGCACGGCCGGCGGCCCCGACGGCGCGAGGGCCCCCGCGGCGGCGTCGGCGCTCACGACGGCGGCAGGAGGGAGTGGGCGGACCCGCCCTCGCGGACGGTGCTGCCCGTGCCCGGGTCGACGTCGGTGTCCCCGGCCGGCGAGAGGCCGTAGTGCCGGTACAGGCGCACCTCGGCCGGGCCGTCCAGGTGGTCGGCGTCCTCGAGGCGCGGGGAGCCCAGCACCTGCGCCGCCGTGACGTCGAGCGTGAGGATGCCGCGGGCGTACGAGGCGCTGGCCAGGGGGGCCGCCGTGACGCCGCTGTCGTCGGCCGGGCGCAGCTCGTCGACGAGCCGGACCGCCACCCACGTCGGCCGGCCGGTGTGGTCGTCCCAGTAGAGGTCGACCACCCGTCCCAGCGTGCGGCCCTCGCGGTCGACGGCCGCCGCCTGGGCGACCAGCAGCGCCTGGTCCTCGGTGATGGGCCTGGGCATGACGGGCTCCTGTCCGTGGCGCGGTCTCGGCCGGGACTCGGGGACCGCGCCGCCGGCAGCCCGCCTGCTGTGGAGGGCACGCCGTCGGTGGTCCGTCGTGGGTGTGACCGGGGCCTTCGGGGCCACGGTGCCGACGGACCGCAGATTACATCGTAAAGGTGATCGTGTCGTTCACGATTCACCCTCCCGGTGGTGCGGAGCGCCTCCTCCGGTCGCGGCAGGAGGGGGTCCCGGTGGGAGACTCGTCCCGACCCGGGCGGTCGGCGCGATCTGCGACGGGACCCGACGAGGCGACGACGAGGGGTGGCGGGCATGGCTCCGGCGTCACGACGTGGTGCCCCGCCGCCCTCCGACGGGCCCGGCGGCGGCTCCACCCGTCGCCGTCCCTCCCTCTCCAAGAGCGCGGTCCTCGAGGCCGCCGTGGACTTCGTCGACCGCTACGGCCTGGCGGAGCTGTCGATGCGGAAGCTCGGCGCCGCCCTCGACGTCGAGGGCATGGCGCTGTACCGCTACGTGCGCAGCCGCGACGAGCTGCTCGACGCCATGGTCGACCGCGTCATGGACCAGCTCTACGCCGACCCGTCGGTCCTCCTCGCCGACGGCGACGACTGGCGCGAGTTCCTCCGCAAGATCGCCGAGGGCATCCGCCGCGTCGCGCACGAGCACCCGGCCCTCTTCCCCCTGCTCGCCACGCGGGCGCCCACGGCGCCGTGGATCCGCCCGCCGCTGCGCAGCCTGCGGTGGGTCGAGGGCTTCCTGTCGGGCCTGCTGTCCCGCGGCTTCGACGAGGAGGCCGCGGTCTACGCCTACCGCGCCTTCGGCAGCTTCCTCGTGGGGCACCTGCTCGTCGACGTCGCCGCGGCCGAGAACGTGTCCCCGGGCTCGCAGGTGGCCAGCCCTCGCGACCCCGAGGGCGGGGCCGGGCTCGACGGCGCCGACGCCGGCGCCGCCGCCGTCGGCCCGCCCGGCGAGCCCGTGGCCGCCTACCCGGTCATCGGCCGCCTGGCGGACCGCCTGGCCGTCGAGGACCTCGGCGAGGAGTTCGACGACGCGCTCGAGGCGCTGCTCGACCGGCTCGACGCCGCGCGCGGGCGGCTCGCCCCGTCCGCCCCCTCCGCCTGACGTCCGCCTGACGCCCGCCGGCGCGCCCGGCCGGCCGGGGCGGTGCCACCGACCGTTGCCCCCGGCACCCCTCCCACCGCACGGGTGACCACGCCGCGGGCGCCCCCCGCGCTTCCGGTGGCGGGTCGCTCGGACCGCCCCTAGCGTCGTCACCCGTAGACGTCTTACGACGTAAACACGGCGGGACCGCAGGGGTCGCGCCGGTCCGCACGTGCGGCGCCGCCGGCGCCGCAGGCCAGCCCGCCCGGGCTGAGACAGGGGTCATGCCATGAGCCAGAGCACCTCCTCGTCCTCCTCGTCCGCCGCCACGAGCACGGCTCGCAGCGCCGGCCACGCGTCCTCGACGGGCTCGGAGCTCGCGACGACGCAGGGGACCACCTCCATCGCCGACCAGGTCGTCTCGAAGATCGCGGGCATCGCGACGCGCGAGATCTCCGGCGTCCACGCCCTCGGCGGCGGCGCGGCCCGCACCATCGGCTCGCTCCGCGAGCGCATCCCCGGCGCCAAGACCAACGTCTCGCAGGGCGTGTCGGTCGAGGTCGGCGAGAAGCAGGCCGCCGTCGACATCACCCTCGTCGCCGAGTACGGCATCGCCATCGCGGACCTGGCCGCCGGCGTCCGCCGCAACGTCATCTCCTCCGTCGAGCGGATGACGGGCCTCGACGTCACCGAGGTCAACGTCGAGGTCGTCGACGTCTTCGTGCCGGGTCTCGACGACTCGGACGACGACGACGCCGACGACCAGCCGCAGCGCACCTCGCGCGTCCAGTGACGCCCGCCGAGCGGGCCGACGGGGCAGGCACCACCGGCCCGGCCGACCCCGCGGACGCCGTCGCGGCGGCCGTCCTCGCGGTCGACGGCGTCGTCTCCCTCCACGGCGGCGCGTTCGGCGAGGTGGCGACCCTCCTCCCGGGCCGTCGCGTCGCCGGGGTGCGGCTCGCCGACCCGGCCGCGGACGGCGACGGGCGGCCCAGCGAGGTCCACGTCGTCGCCAGCGCCGAGGTCCCGGTCACGGAGACGGCCGCCGCGGTGCACGCGGCGGTCACCCCGCTGGTCAGCGGCCCGGTGCACGTCGTCGTCGAGGACGTCATGACGGCGGCGGAGCTGGCCGAGCAGCGCGAGCGCGAGGAGCGCGAGCGCCGCGAGCGCGAGCAGGCGGAGGCCGAGAAGGCCCGGCGTGCCGAGCGCCGCGAGGCCGAGCGGGCCGAGGCCGGGCGCGAGCAGGCCGAGGCGGACCGCGAGCGCGCGGCCCGTCGCGCGGAGGACGACGCCGAGCAGGCGCGCCGCGAGGAGCAGGACGAGCAGGACGCGCCCGCCGGGCAGGACGGGGAGCGGTCCGGGAGGACCGTCCCGGCCGCCGCCCCCGGGGACGGCACCCCTGCCGTCGTCGTCGTGGCCGAGACCGCCGAGGTCACCACCTCGGCGGACGGGCAGGACGCGTCGGTGCACGTCACCGAGCACGACCAGCAGCCGCCCCGCGACGGCTCCTGACCACCCGCCCGCGCGGCCGGCCCTCGCCGGCCGCGCGGCCCCGGGGCGCCCCCGCCCCGCGCGCCCGCGCCGACCCGGCGCCCCCGCGAGCACCCCCGAAACCTCTCTGGAGTCGTCATGCCCCAGTCCCTGACCGGTCTCTTCGTCGGTCTCATCCTCGCGCTCGTGGCCGCCGTCGGCGGCTTCGGCTACTTCCTCCTGGCCGTGGTGCTCGGCGCCGTCGGCCTCGCCGTGGGCGCGCACCTCGAGGGCCGCCTCGACCTCTCGTCCGTGCTGTCCGGCCGAGGCCGTGGCTGACGGCGCGGAGCGCGGCCGGGGCGAGGCGGGGGGCCGCGGCACGCTGACCGTGGCCGACAAGGTCGTGGAGAAGCTCGCCCGCTGGGCCACGCTGCAGGTCGAGGGCGTGGCCCCGCAGGACGCGACGACGAGCCGCCTCGGCTCCGTCCTCGGTCGCGGGTACCCCTCCGTCGACGTCGACCGCGCCGGCACGCGCGCCACCGTGGACGTCGAGGTGGCCGCCGTCTGGCCGCAGCCGGCCGACGCCGTGGCCGGCCGCGTGCAGGAGGCGGTCCGTCGCAGCCTGCGGGAGCACGTGTCCGTCGACGTCGACAGCGTCGCCGTCACCGTCGCCGACCTCGCCCGTGCGGCGGGGCCCGGCCAGAGGAGCGTCCGATGACCACCACGACCGGCCCCCGCACCGCCCCCGCCACGGGGTCGGGCGACCGGGGCACCGGGGCGCGCACCATGCGCCCCGCGCCCGCCCGGACCGGGGCGGGGCGCGTCCCCGTCCTCGCCGCGGTCGTCGCGGTGCTCCTGCTCGCGCTCGCCGTCGTGCTCGTCCGCGACGCGCTCGTGGGCCTCGGCACCCTCGCCGGCTCGCCGTGGCTGCCCGCCGCCGTCGAGGCGCTCGTCGGCCTGACCCCCTCGGCGGCCGTCGCCGTCGTCGGCGTCCTCGTCGCCCTCGTCGGGCTGTGGCTCCTGCTGCAGGGCTTCCGCCGCCGCACGCGCTCCGAGGTCTCCGTCCGCTCGCAGACCGGCGTCTTCACCGGCACGAGCGACGTCGCCCGCCTCGCCTCCGGCGCCGCACGGTCCGTCGACGGCGTGCTCGACGCGTCGTCGAGCGCCTCCCTGCGCTCGGTGACCGTCAAGGTCGTCGGCACGGGGGACGTGCAGGCGCAGGTCCAGGAGGCCGTCACCCGCCGCCTGTCCGCGCTCGACCCCGCCCCGCGCGTCCGCGTCCGGGCCACGACCGACGGGAGCTCCTCGTGAAGCGCAGCGTCCTGGGCCTGGACCGGGTCGTCCTCGTCCTGCTCGGCCTCCTCGTCCTCGCGGTCGGCCTCGTCGTCGCCGCCTGGGGCGCCGGCCTGCTCCCGCGGGTCTGGGACCGCTCCCCGGACGAGGTCACCCTCGCCACCGCCACGGACGCCTTCGCCGCCTCGTGGTGGCCGGGGGCCTCCCTCGCCGCGGGCGTCGTCCTCGGCCTGCTCGCGCTGTGGTGGCTCGTCGCGCACCGCACGCACCGCTCGGTCGGCGACCTCCGCCTGCAGGGCAGCACGCCCGCCGACCCGCGCCGGGTCGACGGCTCCGCCGCCGCGGCCACCGCGGCGGACGTCATCGCCGAGACCCACGGCGTCCGCTCGGCCGGCGGCAAGGTGGTGGCCGACCGCGGCCACCTCGTCGCCGAGCTGAAGGTGACCGTCGAGCCCGACGCCGACCTCACCACCGTGGCGGCCGCGGCCGACCGCACCATGGGCGAGCTCGCGACCGTCCTCGGCCGCGACGACGTCACGGCCCGCGTCCACCTGGACGTCGCCCGCACCAGCCGCGGCTCCCGCCGGCAGCTGGCCTGACCGCCGCCGGGGGGCGTCCGCCCCCCGGCGCGGCCCGGCGGCCGGACCCGGGCCCACCCGGCGCCCGGCCGCCGCGCACGACCCCGCACCAGCCGAGACCCCGGAGGCCCCCGTGCCCGTCATCGCCAACCTCGTCCGCCGCTACGCGGTCGCCGCCGTCGTCCTCCCGCTGGCCGCCAAGGGCCTCGGGGCCGCCGGCCGCCGCCTCGAGGCGAGCCGCGGGCCCGGCCTGCTCCCCAAGATCCTCCAGGGCGGCGGCCGCCTCGCGGAGCAGCAGCGCGGCCGGGGTCGCGGCCACCGCTGAGGCCCTGCCCGGGTCGGCCCGGCGCGGTCCCGGGCCGCCCTCGGCCCGCCCGGGCCGAGCACGTACCCCTCCCCGCGCGGCACCTCGCGGCGGCCCTGAGGCCGACCAGGGCCCGCAGGGGGCGGGTCGGGCCCGTCCGGGGCCCGCGCCGGAGCCGGCCGGCGACCCCTCGCGGGGTACCATGGTCGTGATCAGCGGGGCTGCGCCCGGTGCGCCCGCGGGTGCGCGGAGCGGCAGGGACCGCGTCGGCCAGCCGGAAGGACCCCGCCCGCGTGAGCACCGGAGCAGACGGCAGCCCTGCGACGCCGGAGGAGCCGGGCGTCCCGCACGTCCCCCCCACCGGTGACGCCGCCGGGGTCCAGGACCCCGCGCAGCTGGGCGAGGACGACGTGGCCGACGCGGCGGGCGTCGCGCCCGTCACCCAGGACGGCGCCGGGCTCGACCCGTCGGCCGACCCCGAGGCGGCCGCCTCGCTGGCCGACCGGGTCGAGGGCAGCTACGGCGCCGACGCGATCACCGTGCTCGAGGGGCTCGAGGCGGTCCGCAAGCGCCCCGGCATGTACATCGGCTCCACGGGCGAGCGCGGCCTGCACCACCTCGTCTACGAGGTCGTCGACAACGCCGTGGACGAGGCCCTCGCCGGGTACTGCAGCCACATCGAGGTCGTCCTCCTCGCGGACGGCGGCGTCCGTGTCACCGACGACGGCCGCGGCATCCCCGTCGACGTCCACGCCACCGAGGGCCGGTCCGCCGTGGAGGTCGTCCTCACCGTCCTCCACGCCGGCGGCAAGTTCGGCGGCGGCGGGTACGCCGTCTCCGGCGGGCTCCACGGCGTCGGCGTCTCCGTCGTCAACGCGCTGTCGGAGAAGCTCGAGGTCGAGGTCCGGCGGCAGGGGCACGTCTGGCGCCAGCGCTACCACCTCGGCGTCCCCGAGGCCCCGCTCGCGAAGGGCGAGGAGACCGACGAGACGGGGACGCGCGTCACCTTCTGGCCGAGCCCGACCGTCTTCGAGACCACCGTCTACGACTACGAGACGCTGCGCGGCCGCTTCCAGCAGATGGCGTTCCTCAACAAGGGCCTCACGATCTCGCTGGCCGACGAGCGGGCGGGCCACGGTCGCGGCGAGCCCGTCCCGGGCGCGGTGGACGAGAGCACCGACGAGGCGGCCGACGTCGCGGAGGACGGCGCCCAGCGCGGGGTGACGTACTGCTACCAGGGCGGGCTCGTCGACTACGTCACGCACCTCAACGCCGCGAAGAAGGTCGAGACCGTCCACGACGGCGTCATCTCCTTCGAGTCCGAGGACGCCGAGCGCCAGATCGACGTCGAGATCGCCATGCAGTGGACGGGCGCCTACTCGGAGAGCGTCCACACCTACGCGAACACCATCAACACGCACGAGGGCGGCACCCACGAGGAGGGCTTCCGCTCCGCGTTGACCTCGCTCGTCAACCGCTACGCGCGGGCGAAGAACCTCCTGCGGGAGAAGGACGACAACCTCACCGGCGACGACATCCGCGAGGGCCTCACCGCGGTGATCTCCGTCAAGCTCGGCGAGCCGCAGTTCGAGGGGCAGACGAAGACCAAGCTGGGCAACACCATCGCCCGCACCTTCGTCCAGCAGGTCGTCGGCACCGAGCTGGGCGACTGGCTGGAGCGCAACCCCGGGGCGGCGCGGGACATCATCCGCAAGTCGCTGCAGGCCTCGGCGGCCCGGATGGCGGCCCGCAAGGCCCGTGAGGCCACCCGGCGCAAGGGCCTGCTCGAGTCGGGCGGCATGCCCGGCAAGCTCAAGGACTGCCAGACCCGCGACCCCGCGCGCTCGGAGATCTTCATCGTCGAGGGCGACTCGGCCGGCGGCTCGGCCGTCCGCGGCCGCAACCCCGAGACCCAGGCGATCCTCCCGATCCGCGGCAAGATCCTCAACGTCGAGAAGGCGCGGCTGGACCGCGCCCTCGGCAACCGCGAGGTGCAGGCCCTCATCACGGCGTTCGGCACGGGCATCGGCGAGGAGTTCGACATCGCCCGCCTGCGCTACCACAAGGTCGTGCTCATGGCCGACGCCGACGTCGACGGCCAGCACATCGCGACCCTGCTCCTGACGCTGCTCTTCCGCTACATGCGGCCCCTCATCGAGGGCGGGCACGTCTACCTCGCGCAGCCGCCGCTCTACCGGCTCAAGTGGACGCAGGGCGAGCACCAGTTCGTCTACTCCGACCGCGAGCGCGACGCCATGGTGAAGGAGGGCACGGCCGCCGGCCGTCGCCTGCCGAAGGACAACGGCATCCAGCGCTACAAGGGCCTGGGCGAGATGGACTTCTCCGAGCTGTGGGAGACGACCATGGACCCCGACCAGCGCACGCTGCGCCAGGTCACCATCGGCGAGGCCGCCGGGGCGGACGAGATCTTCTCCGTCCTCATGGGCGAGGACGTCGAGTCGCGCCGCTCCTTCATCCAGCGCAACGCCAAGGACGTCCGCTTCCTCGACATCTGAGGCGGCGGGCCGCGCCCCCCGCCGGGCGCGCGGCCCGCCCCGACGTCCCCGCCCCGCCCGGGCGCCCCGCCGCGGGCCCGGCCCCCGCACCGAACGGACAGGACCCGCCATGAGCGAGACGACGCCGCCCCCCACCGACCGGGTCGAGCCGGTCGACCTCCAGATGGAGATGCAGCGCAGCTACCTCGACTACGCGATGAGCGTCATCGTGGGGCGGGCGCTGCCGGAGGTGCGCGACGGCCTCAAGCCGGTGCACCGCCGCGTCCTCTACGCCATGTACGACGGCGGGTACCGCCCGGACCGAGGCTTCAACAAGTGCAGCCGCGTCGTCGGGGACGTCATGGGGCAGTACCACCCCCACGGCGACAGCTCGATCTACGACACCCTCGTGCGCCTCGCGCAGGACTGGACGCTGCGGTACCCGCTCGTCCAGGGCCAGGGGAACTTCGGCTCGCCGGGCAACGACCCCGCGGCGGCCATGCGCTACACCGAGTGCCGCCTCGCGCCGCTGGCCATGGAGATGGTCCGCGACATCGACCAGGACACGGTCGACATGGGCGCCAACTACGACGGGCGCACGCAGGAGCCGCTCATCCTGCCGAGCCGGTTCCCCAACCTCCTCGTCAACGGCAGCGCCGGCATCGCCGTCGGCATGGCGACGAACATCCCGCCGCACAACCTGCGCGAGGTCGGCGCCGGCGTGCAGTGGTACCTCGAGAACCCGCAGGCCACGAAGGAGGAGCTGCTCGAGGCGCTCCTCGAGCGGGTCAAGGGCCCCGACTTCCCCACGGGTGCGCTCATCGTCGGGCGTCGGGGCATCGAGGACGCCTACCGGACCGGTCGCGGCTCGATCATGATGCGCGCCGTCGTCGAGGTGGAGGAGGTCGCGGGGCGCACCTGCCTCGTCGTCACCCAGCTGCCGTACCAGGTCAACCCCGACGACCTCGCGGAGAAGATCGCCGACCTCGTCCGCGACGGCCGCATGGCCGGCATCGCCGACATCCGCGACGAGACCTCCGGCCGCACGGGCCAGCGCCTCGTCGTCGTCCTCAAGCGGGACGCCGTCGCGAAGGTCGTCCTCAACAACCTCTACAAGCACACGTCGCTGCAGCAGAGCTTCGGCGCCAACATGCTGGCGCTCGTCGACGGCGTGCCGCGGACGCTCTCGCTCGACGGCTTCGTCCGGTACTGGGTCGAGCACCAGGTCGAGGTGATCGTCCGGCGGACCCGCTACCGGCTCCGCCAGGCCGAGGAGCGGGCCCACATCCTGCGCGGCCTCGCCAAGGCGCTCGACCTGCTCGACGAGGTCATCGCCCTCATCCGCGCCGCCGCCACGGTCGACGTCGCCCGCGACGGGCTCATCGAGCTGCTCGCCATCGACGAGGTGCAGGCCCGCGCCATCCTCGACATGCAGCTGCGCCGCCTGGCCGCCCTCGAGCGGCAGCGCATCGTCGACGACCTCGCCGCGCTCGAGCGCGACATCGCCGACCTCAAGGACATCCTCGGCTCGCCGCAGCGCCAGCGGGACATCGTCTCCGCCGAGCTCGCGGAGATCATCGAGCGCTACGGCGACGAGCGGCGCACGGAGATCGTGCCCTTCGACGGGGACATGTCCGCCGAGGACCTCATCCCCGAGGAGGAGGTCGTCGTCACCATCACGCGCGGCGGCTACGCCAAGCGCACCCGGACCGACGCGTACCGCTCGCAGCGGCGCGGCGGCAAGGGCGTGCGCGGCACCGCGCTGCGCGGGGACGACGTCGTCGAGCACTTCTTCACGACGACGACGCACCACTGGCTGCTCTTCTTCACCAACCACGGCCGGGTGTACCGCGCCAAGGCCTACGAGCTGCCCGAGGGCTCGCGCGACGGCCGCGGCCAGCACGTGGCCAACCTCCTGGCCTTCGCGCCGGGGGAGCAGATCGCCCAGGTCCTCGACCTGCGCGACTACGAGCAGGCGCCCTACCTCGTCCTCGCCACCCGCCGCGGCCTCGTCAAGAAGAGCCGGCTGGCCGACTACGACTCCCCGCGCTCCGGCGGGCTCATCGCCATCAACCTCCGGGGGGCGCAGACCGCCGAGGCGGACGTGGCGGTCGACGGCGGCGACGTCGAGGGCGACGAGGCCCCGCCCGCGGCGGTGGCCGTGGGCGGCGACGAGCTCGTCTCCGCGGTGCTCGTGGACGCCACCGACGACCTGCTGCTCGTCTCGCGGCGCGGGCAGTCGCTGCGCTTCACCGCCTCCGACGAGGCGCTGCGGCCCATGGGCCGGGCCACCTCCGGCGTCACGGGCATGCGCTTCCGCGAGGGCGACGACCTCCTCGCCCTCGGCGTCGTGCCGCAGGGCGCGACGACGGACGTCTTCGTCGTCGTGGAGAACGGCATCGCCAAGCGCACGCCGGTCGACGCCTACCGCGTCCAGGGCCGCGGCGGCTACGGCATCAAGGTCGCCCGCCTCTCCGAGCGCGGCGGCGACCTCGTCGGGTCGCTGCTCGTCGAGGACGGCGACGAGGTCCTCGTCGTCATGGGCCGCGGCCGGATCGTCCGCAGCCGGGTGGACGAGGTCCGTCCCACCGGGCGCGACACGACGGGCGTGCGCTTCGCGACGCCGGACGCCGGCGACGCGATCATCGCCGTCGCCCGCAACGCCGAGCGCGTCATCGAGGAGGAGGTCGAGGCCTCGGAGGGGGCCGGCGACGCCCCGGCCGACGGGTCACAGGTGGGCGACGACCCGTCCGTGGACGCCGCGGCGCGGGACCTCGGCGAGGACGATGGTCTAGCGTCGGGCGACGACGGAACCGCCCACGGGGGCGACGGCGAGCCCGGGCCGAGCGACACGGCCCACGGCGACGCCGACGAGCGAGGGGACGAGGCGTGAGCGCGAGCCAGGCGCAGACCCAGCGGGGCGGCGGCCGCGCCGCCGGCGGGGGCGACCGCCCGGGCCGGTCCGGCGGCGGTGACGCCGACCGCGGCGCCCGTCCGCAGGCCGGCCCCACCCGCACGGACGACACCCGGGGCGACGCCCGCCCGCCGAAGGTCTCGCAGCGCAAGGTGCGGCTGTCGGTCTCCCGCGTCGACCCGTGGTCGGCGCTCAAGCTCTCGTTCCTGCTGTCCGTCGTCGTGGGCATCGCGCTCGTCGTCACGACGGCGGTCCTGTGGACGGTCCTCGACGGGATCGGGCTCTACGACAGCGTCAACTCGATGATCGCCCAGCTCTCGGGCACGGGGGACGTCGACGTCACCGACTTCGTCGGCTTCACGCAGGTCGTCTCCGCGGCGACCGTCGTGGCCGTCGTCGACGTCGTGCTCCTCACGGCGCTGGCCACGCTCGGCGCCGTCGTCTACAACATCTCGGCGGCGCTCGTCGGCGGGCTGCGGGTCACCCTCACCGACGACTGACGGCCGGCCCGCCCGCGCCGGCCCGTCCGGGGGCGGTCCGGTTCGGCTCCCCGGCCGAGGTGGGGTAGCCTCGGCGCACCGCACCACCCGGGCCTATAGCTCAGACGGTTAGAGCGCTTCCCTGATAAGGAAGAGGCCAGAGGTTCAAGTCCTCTTAGGCCCACCCATCACGCCCCGGCCCCGGCCGGGACCGGTGCCCCTCGCAGCGGCCCCCGTGCCCTTGCGTCCGGGGGCGTGGCGCAACTGGTAGCGCACCTGCTTTGCAAGCAGGGGGTTAGGGGTTCGAGTCCCCTCGCCTCCACCGGTACGCAAGACGTCAGAAGGGCCCGACCCCCGCGGGGGTCGGGCCCTTCTGCGTGGGGCGTCAGGACGAGTGCTTGCCCTGCTGCTCCTCGGCCTTGTCCTTCGCCGCGTCGGCGGCGTCGGCGGCCTTGTCCTTGCCGGTGTCCGCGGCGTCCTTGACGGCGTCGGCGGCCTTGTCGGCCGCCTCCTTCACGGAGTCCGCGGCCGAGGCCGTGGCGGCCTTCGCCTTGTCGGCGAGGTCGGCCGGCGTCGGGGTCGAGCTGCTGCTCGCGCTGGTGGAGGTGCCGGACGTCGACGACGCCGCACCGCCGGGGGCGCCCGAGTAGCCGGACGTGCCGGTGCTGGCGGCCCACGGGTCCTGGGTCGGCTGCGACGACTTCCAGGCGGCGTAGCCCGCCGCCCCCGCCGCGCCGAGCACGCCGAGGACGAGGAGGAGCTTGCCGGGCCCGAAGGAGCGCTGGTTGCGGCGCGCCTTCTTCTCGGCCTTCTTGGCGGCCTTCTTCGTGCTCTTGAGCTGGCCCTTGACCGGCGCGTACGCGTCGTCGACCTTGGACGACGCCGCGGCCGTGGCGGCCGTGAGGGAGTCGACGAGCCGCGGGAGCAGGTCGTCGACGATCTTGTCGTGGGCCGCGTCGACCTTGGGGGCCAGCGTGCCGGCGGCGGCGGCCACGCGCGGGGCGGCGGCCTCCACGCCCTTGTCGCGGGCGCGCTCGTAGTGCGGGGTGGCCCAGTCACGGGCGACCCCGGCGTACTGGACGGCGTGCGCGCGGGCGGCCTCGGCCGCCGGGCTCACGCGGTCCTTGAGCGCGGCCGTCTGGTCCTTCACCGCGTCGGCGGCCTTCTCGCTGCGGGACTTCGTGCCGAAGTGCACGCGCTCCTCCTCGCTCCTGGCCGCCGGCGGCCTCGCGGCCGGGCGACGGCGATCGGTCTGCCGGTGTCTCGAGCCGGCCGGTGCACGGGGCGCCCGGCCGGGACGTCGCGCCATCCTGCCGTCTCGGGCCCCTCGGCGCCGCTCGACGGCGCGGGTCCGGGGCACGGACCCGGGACGGGCCCCCGGCGCGGCCCCGGCGACGGGCGGGCCGGGGCAGCGGACGGCCGGTGGACGGCGCGGGGCGGGGGAAGGCGCGCGTGCGAGGATCGGCGCATGTTCGCGACCCTGCACACCTCCGCCGGCACCATCCGCGTCGAGCTCTACGACACGAAGGCGCCGAAGACGGTCCGCAACTTCGTCGGCCTCGCCACGGGCGAGCAGGAGTGGACGGACCCGCGCACGGGCAAGCCCTCGACGGAGCCCCTGTACTCGGACGTCGTCTTCCACCGCGTCATCAGCGGCTTCATGATCCAGGGCGGCGACCCGCTGGGCACCGGCACCGGCGGCCCCGGCTACACCTTCGACGACGAGATCCACCCGGGCGTCGACTTCACGCAGCCCTACGTCCTCGCCATGGCGAACGCCGGCACGCGCGGCGGCAAGGGCACCAACGGCTCGCAGTTCTTCATCACGCTCGCGCCGACGACGTGGCTGCAGGGCAAGCACACGATCTTCGGCGTCGTCGCCGACGACGAGAGCCGCGCGGTCGTCGACGCCATCGGCGCCGTCCGCACGGGCCGTGGTGACCGTCCCGTCGAGGACGTCGTGCTGCAGCGCGTCGAGGTCGACGCCTCCTGACCCCCGCGGCCCCCGGGCCGCCCCCGTCCCGGCCGGTGCCCCGCACCGGCCGGGACGTCCGCCGACCGGTGCGACCGCCCTCGGCGACCGCCGGACGACCCACGAGCGTGCGCCGACGAGCGCCGGGAGGCCCGCGATGAGCGACCGCGACCCCGGGGTCCCCCCGGGCGCCACCGGCGGCGGTCCCTGGTCCGGCGGTCCCGCGGGACCGCCGGTCTGCCCGCGGCACCCGGAGCGCGAGGCCTACGTCCGCTGCCAGCGCTGCGGACGCCCCACCTGCCCGGAGTGCCAGCGCGAGGCGCCCGTCGGCGTCCAGTGCGTCGACTGCGTCGCCGAGGCCCGGCGGCAGGCCCCCACCGTGCGCACCGCCCTGGGCGGGACGGCGCGGGGCGGTCGGCCGGTCGTCACGTACGCCCTCATCGCGGCCTGCGTCCTGGCGTACGCGCTGCAGCTGGCGTCGGGTGGCGTCGTCACCGGCCTCTTCTCGCTCGCGACCCCCCTCGTGGCCACCGAGCCCTACCGCCTGCTGACGTCGGCGTTCCTCCACTCGACCGGCTCGCTGCTCCCGTTCCACCTCCTGCTCAACATGTACGTGCTCTTCCTCACCGGTCCCGCCCTCGAGCAGCTGTTCGGGCGCGGCCGCTTCCTCGCCCTCTACCTCCTCAGCGCCCTCGGCGGCTCGGTCGCCTTCACGCTGGTGCAGGGCCTCCTCGGCAGCCCGGGCGTCGCCGTCGGTGCGTCGGGCGCCGTCTTCGGCCTCTTCGGCGCCCTCGTCGTCCTCCGCCGCCGCTTCCCCGGGGGCGTCCGCTCCATCGGGGTCGTGCTGGCCATCAACCTCGCGCTGGGCTTCCTCATACCCGGCATCGCCTGGGAGGCCCACCTCGGCGGCCTCGCCGTCGGCGCCGGCGTCGCGGCGGTGCTGTCCCGGACGGCCCGGCAGCCCCGCGCCCAGCTCGTGGCCCTGGCCGCCGTCGTCGTGGCCCTGGCCCTCCTCGCCGCGGTCGCGGCCGCCGTCGCCGCCTGACCCGCCCCCGGCTCCCGAGCCGGTCCCGACGACGAACAGGCGCCGGTTCGCGCTGCAGACCCGGTCCAGGTGGCGAATGGGCGCCTGTTCGCGCTGTTGAGCCGGTCCTGACGGCGAATGGGCGCCTGTTCGCGTCCCTGAGCCGGTCGTGACGGCGAACGGGCGCCTGGTCGCGGGCCTGAGCCGCCCCCCGTCGCCAGTCCGACGTCGCGCACCGCCCGCGGCGCCGAGGCGGGGCACCACGTCGGACCCGCGCCCGTGCCCCCGGGACACGCAGCCGTGCGCCGTCGCGGGCCCGACGTCGTCATCACCGCAACCCCCGAGAGCGGGTCAAGGACGACCCGCACCGTGCCGATGACGAGGAGGGGAGAGGCCTGTCCCCACCCGTCCCACCCGCACACCTGTCCACACCGGTGGATGAGCCTGTGGATGACGGATCCGTCATCCACACTGTGGAGAACGCCTGGGGACGAAGCACAGGCGTGTCGTTCAGCAGGTGAGCGCCCTGCCGGCGTCCACGGAGGCCGCGCCCCGGCCGCTGGTCGTCCCCAAGGCTGTCCACCGACCGTGGACGACGTCGACGCCCGCGGTGACGACCGTCCCCCCGTCCGTGCTGACGGACGGCCCCGGACGCAGCGCACCCCCCGACGCCGGGGGCGTCGGGGGGTGCGGGGAGGACGTGCGGCGGGTCAGCGCCAGCGGGTCGTCATGAGGAAGCCGACGAGGACGACGGCGAAGCCGGCGACGAGGTTCCAGCTGCCGATGCCGGGCACCGGGTAGCGGTTCTCGGTGACGTACCAGACGACGATCCACGCCAGGCCGAGCACCATGAGCCCCAGCATCACCGGCACGAACCACGGCGGGTTGGGGGTGCGCACGTCGGCCGTGCGCCGGGGCGCGTCGTCCGAGACCTGGGGGGCCTCCGCCGCGGCGGCGGCGGCGCCCTTCGGGGCGGTGGGCCCGCCCTTGACGGGCTGGTTGCTGCCGCGGCGGCGGCGTCGTCGGGACTCCGGCATCGGTGCTGCGCTCCTCGGCTGGACGGCGGTGCGTGCTCTGGTCTCGGGGTGCTGGCGTGCCCGCCGTCCGGGACGACGGCCGCAGCCCGGGCGACGGCGACGGAGGACGTCGGCGTCGTCGGGCCGTGGTCGGGGCCTGACCTACTGTAGTCAGGTGGCTGGCAGGGGGTCGCGGCTCTCCCGCGGGGGCGCCGCCGCGGTGGCGGGCGTGCTGTGCCTCGCGGGGCTCCTCTTCGCCACGAGCGCCGGGACCGCCGACGGCACGGACCTGCGCGAGGACGACGACGACCTGCGCGCCGTCGTCCTCGAGGAGAGCTCCCGCGTGGCCACGCTCGAGGAGCGCGTCGCCGCGGCCCGCGCCGAGGTCGACGCCCTCGCGGCCCCGCCCGGCGAGGCCGACGCCGGCCCGTCCGAGGCGCTCGCCGCCGCGGGCCAGACGGCCCCGGTGAGCGGGGAGGGCCTCGTCGTCGTCCTCGCCGACGCGCCGCGCGGCACCGTGCTGGGCGCCGGCTACGACCTGCAGGACACGGTCGTCCACAGCCAGGACGTCCAGGCCGTCGTCAACGCGCTCTGGCGCGGCGGCGCCGAGGGCATGGGCGTCATGGACCAGCGGGTCATCGGGACGACCGCGGTCCGCTGCGTCGGCTCGACGCTGCGGGTGCAGGGCCGCTACTACCCGCCGCCCTACCGCGTGGAGGCCGTCGGCGACCCCGAGGCGCTGCGCGCCGCGCTCGAGGCCTCCCCGGAGGTGGCGCTGTACCGCCAGGCCTCGGACGACCTCGGCCTCGTCTACGAGGTGTCCGAGGCCGACCTCGACCTCCCCGCGTACGGCGGCACGCTCGACCTCTCCTGGGCCCGCCCCGCCTGACGCACCACCCGTCCGGCTCAAGCCGGCGGCCCCCCGCGCCGACGACGGAGGGGAGGGACCGCGCCGCGCGGTCCCGGAGGAGGTCACCGGTGGCAGCGCCGACGACGACGGCACCCCCGACGTCCCCGACCACGCCGCCCGCCCGACGGGCCGGCCGCGCGCTGGCCGCGGCCACCTCGGTGCTCGGCGAGCTGCTCCTCACCGCCGGGGCGCTCCTGCTCCTCTTCGTCGCCTGGCAGCTGTGGTGGACCGACGTCGTCGCGGACCGCGAGCAGGCCGTCGTCACGTCCATGCTCCAGGAGGGGTGGGCCGCCGCCCCCGCCACGACCGTCCCGCCGACCGCCGACCCCGCGCCCGCCTCGGCGCCCCCGCCCGACCTCGCGGCGCCGGCGGACGGCGAGGCCTTCGCCGTCGTCCACGTCCCGCGCTTCGGCGCGGGCTGGCAGCCGCGCCCCGTCGTCGAGGGGACGTCCGCCGACGACCTCGAGGCCGGCGTCGGCCACTACCCGGGCACCGCGCTGCCGGGGGAGGTCGGCAACGCGGCCTTCGCCGGGCACCGCAACACCTACGGCCGGCCCTTCCACGAGATCGCCACGCTCGAGCCGGGCGACCCCGTCGTCGTCGAGACGGCCGAGGGCTGGTTCGTCTACCGCGCGACGACGGCGGAGGTCGTCCGGCCGCGGGACGTCGACGTCGTCGCCCCCGTCCCCGGGGACCCCGCGGCCGTCCCGACGGAGCGCCTGCTCACCCTCACGGCCTGCCACCCCATCGGGTCGGCGCGCGAGCGCTACGTCCAGCACGCCGCCCTCGACCGCTTCGTCCCCCGCGCCGCGGGGGTGCCGCCCGAGCTCGCCGGCACCGCCGGTGCCGCCCCCACCACCCCGACCGCCCCCGGAGCCGCCGCGTGAGCCTCTACGGCGCCCTCTGGCGCGTCCTGCCCGGCCCGACCGTCGTCCGCCTGCTGCTCGCGGTCCTGCTCGTCGCGGGCGTCGTCGCCGTGTGCTTCACGTGGGTGTTCCCCGCGGTCGCGCCCTCCGTACCCTGGAACTCCAGCACGGTCGACGGGACCGCCGGGGGCTGACCCCGACGGCGGCCCGTCCGAGCACCCGGAGGCCCGCCGTGGCAGCACCCGCCGCCCCCCGCGAGGGCACCGCCCCCTCGTCCACCGCCGCCGGCGAGGGCGTCGCCCCGGACGGCGGGCCGCGCGTCCTCGTCGTCGACAACTACGACAGCTTCGTGTGGACGATCGTCGGCTACCTCCAGCAGCTCGGCGCCCGCTGCACGGTCGTCCGCAACGACGACCCCTCCCTCGACGACCCCGCCACCCTCGAGGCCTTCGACGGGGTCCTCGTCTCCCCGGGACCCGGCGCCCCGGCGGACGCCGGCTCCAGCCCGCGCCTCGTGCGCGCCTGCGCCACGCGCTCGCTGCCGATGCTCGGCGTCTGCCTCGGCCACCAGGTCCTGGCCGAGACGCACGGCGCCGTCGTCACGCACGCCGAGGAGCTCATGCACGGGCGCACGAGCGAGGTGCACCACGAGGGCGGCGGCGTGCTCGACGGCCTGCCGCTGCCCTTCACCGCGACGCGGTACCACTCGCTGGCGGTCGTCGACGGGACGGTGCCCGACGAGCTCGTCGTCACCGCCCGCACCGCCGGCGGCGTCGTCATGGCGCTGCAGCACCGCGAGCTCCCGCTCTACGGCGTCCAGTTCCACCCGGAGTCGGTGCTCACCGAGGGCGGCCACCGGCTCCTCGCCAACTGGCTCGCCGTGTGCGGCGACGCCGGCGCCCCCGCCCGCTCGGCCGGGATGGCGCCGCTCGTCCACCGCTGACCGGCGTCAGCGCCCCTGCGGGTCCGTCGTCGGCGGTGCCTCGGTGCCCGGGTCCGTGGGCGGCGGACCCGTGGCCGGCGGCTCGGTGGCCGGCGGCTCGGTCGTCGCGGGCGGCTCGGTCGCCGGCGGCTCCGTGGTCGTCGGCGGCGTGCTCGGCGTGGGGGGCGGCGGCGTCGCGACGTAGAGGATGACGTCGGAGCGCTGGCGCACGGCCCCCGGCTCGGGGTCCTGCCGCACGACGCTGTTCTGCTCCGCGGACGACTCCTCGAAGCGGACGTCCGGCGTGAGGCCCAGCTGCTGGACCGCCTCGCGCGCGGCCTGCAGCGGCAGGCCGGTGTAGTCGTCGATCTCGACGGTGCCGTCGCTGACGCGCAGGTCCACGTCGCTGCCGGGGGTGACCGCGACGCCCGGCGCGGGGTCGGAGGACAGCACCTCGCCGGCCGGCGCGTCGACGTCGGGTCCCTCGTCCACGTCGCCCACGCCGAGCCCGGCCTCCTCGAGGAGGGCCCGGGCGTCGTCCACGTCCTCGCCGACGACGGACGGCACCTCGACGGACGACGGCCCGGTGGAGACGACGACGTCCACGGTGCTGCCGGCCTCGACCTCGCGGCCGCCCGCGGGCACCGTGGCCGCCACCCGGCCCTCGGGGACGTCCGGCGAGGGCGCCTCGCTCGTCGTCACCTCGAGGCCCTGGCCGACCAGCGCCGCCTCCGCGGCCTCGGCGGTCTGCCCGACGACGTCCCGGACCGTCACCGGCGGGGGCGCCGTCGGCTCGTCCTCCGTCAGGAGCCCGGGCACGACGACGGCGGCCAGCGCCACGAGCGCGAGGGCCACGAGCACGCCGAGCACGACGGCGACCCGACGGCCGCGCCGCGGCTCCTCCACGGGCTCGTCCTCCCGCGGGGTCAGCGGGGTCAGCGGCGGCGGGGCCGCGACGGGCACCGCCGTCGTCGCGGCGGCGGCCACGGCCGTCGTCGCCGCGACGTCGACCCCGCGCGAGGCCGCGAGGAGGTCCTCCCGGAACGCGTCGGCGTCGGGGTACCGGTCGTCCGGCTCCTTCGCGAGCGCACGCAGGACGACGGCGTCGAGCCCGCGCGGCAGCCCGGGCCGGTGCGTGCTCGGCGGCTCGGGCACCTCGCTGACGTGCTGGTAGGCCAGCGAGACCGCCGACTCGCCGCGGAACGGCGGGCGGCCCGTGAGGAGCTCGTAGAGCAGGCAGCCGGTGGAGTAGAGGTCCGTGCGGGCGTCGACGGGGCGGCCCCGCGCCTGCTCGGGGGAGAGGTACTGGGCCGTGCCCATGACGGCCGACGTCTGCGTCGAGGTGGCGGAGACGTCCGCGAGGGCCCGGGCGATGCCGAAGTCCATGACCTTGACCCGGCCGTCCTGCGTGAGCATGACGTTGGCCGGCTTGATGTCGCGGTGGACGATCCCCTGGCGGTGGCTGTACGCCAGCGCGGACAGCACGCCCGTGGTGATGGTGACGGCGAGGTCGAGCTCCAGGCCGAGGTCCTCGCCGGAGCCCCCGACGCCCGGTACCTCGGTGCCGCCGCCGGGCGTGCGCGGGGCGTCGTCCGGCTCGTCGCGCACCGGGAGGGTCATCGCCTGCGTCGCGGTGTCCGTCGTGCCCGGCGTGCCGGGCGGTGGGCGCCGCGGCCGGCGGCGCTCGAGGAGGAGGTCGCGGGCCGTCACGCCCCGGACGAGCTCCATGACGATGTAGAGCAGCTGCTCGCCCGCCGGGCCGGTGTCCTCGCCGACGTCGTGGACGCCGACGACGTCGGGGTGGTTGAGCGCCGCCGCGGACCGGGCCTCGCGGCGGAACCGGGTCTGGAACTCCGGGTCCCGGGCGAGGTCGGCGTGGAGGAGCTTGACGGCGACCTGCCGGTGGAGCACCCGGTCCTGCGCGGCGTGGACGACGGCCATGCCGCCGCGGCCGACGACGTCGCCGAGCTCGTAGCGGCCGCCCAGCACCCGCGGCCCGGGGGCACCCGTCCCTGCGCCGTCCGTCACGGCTGCCCGGGCACGGCGGCCGGCAGGCCGGGGGCCGCGGCGGGGCCGTCGTCGGCGGGCCCGGCCTCGCCCCGGCCACCGCCCCGGCTGCTCCCCGGACCGCCGGAGCCGCCCGGACCGCTGCCGACGTCGACGACGTCGCCCGCACCGCCACCGGCACCCTGACCGGCACCCTGACCGCTGCCCTGACCGCTGCCCTGACCGGCGCCCTGGCCTTGACCGGCGCCCTGGCCCTGACCGGCGCCCTGGCCCTGGCCGCCGCCCTGGCCGTTCCCCTGGCCGTCGCCCTGACCGCCGCCGGGACCGGAGCCCGGTCCGGCGGCCTCGCCGCCCTCGTCGCCGCCGCCCGGGCCGCTGCTGCTGCCGTCGTCGGTCGGCGTCGGTGCGGGCGTCGTCGCGTCGTCGCTGGGCGAGGGCTCCGGCGCGGGCTCGCTCTCGGTGGGGGTCGGCTCCGGCTCCGGCTCGGGCGCGCTCGCCACGGTGAGGGTGACCCGGGTGCCGACGGGCTGCTCGCCCGTCGGGGAGACGTCCGTGACGTCGCCCGGGTCCTGCGCGTCGGTCGTCTCGACGGTCGAGGCGACCACGAAGCCGAGGTCGTCGAGCCGGGCGCTGGCCTCCTCGAGGGAGAGGCCGACGAGCTCGTCGGGGTCGACGACGGCCGTGTCGACCTCCTCGGTGGGCTCCTCGGTCGGCTCGTCGGACGGCGTGGGGGGCGGGTCGGACGTCGGCGGCGGGCTCGACGACGGCGCCGGGCCGGTCGACGGCGCGGGGCCCGGGGTGTCGCCCCCCTGGTCGAGCACGCGCCAGCCGACGACGGCGAGGGCCGCGACGAGCAGCAGCACGAGCAGGACGACGAGCGGCGTCCGCGAGCGCCGCCGGGGCTCGTCGTCGGGCGGGGGGACGGCCGCGACGGGACGCGGCGGGGTCGCCGGCGCCTGCACCCGCGTGGCGGGGGCGGCGGCCGTCGGCGGGGCGAGGACGCTCGTCGCGGCGGTCGCCGCGGCACCCACGAGCCCGGCGGCGGCCAGCGCGCGGTGCGCCCCGGCGTCGTCGCCCCGGGCGAGGGCGGCGGCGACGGCGGCGAGCTGGCTGCCGTCGACCGGGCGGCCCGTCGGGTCCTTGCGCAGGCAGACGTCGACGAGCTCGCGCACGCCCGCCGGCACCGAGGTCGGCAGCGGCGGCGGCTCGTCGTTGACCTGCGCCATCGCGACGGCCACCTGCGAGTCGCCCGTGAACGGCCGCTGGCCGGTGAGCATCTCGTGGAGCACGACGCCGAGGGCGTAGACGTCGCTCGCGGGCAGGGCCGGGCGGCCCATGGCCTGCTCGGGCGCGAGGTACTGCGCCGTCCCCATCACCTGGCCGGTCCGGGTGAGCGGCGCCTGGTCCCCGGCGCGGGCGATGCCGAAGTCGGTGACCTTGACGTCGCCGTCGGGCGTGATGAGGAGGTTGCCGGGCTTGACGTCGCGGTGGACGACGCCGGCCGCGTGCGCGGCGCCCAGGCCGGAGGCGGCCTGCGCGACGAACCCGACGGCCCGGCGCGGGTCCAGAGGGCCCTCGCGGGCGATGAGGTCGTTGAGCGGCTCGCCGGGCACGAGCTCCATGACGAGGTAGGCGGAGCCCTCGAGCTCCCCGTAGTCGTAGACGCCGGCGATGCTCGGGTGCGAGAGGGCCGCCGAGTGGCGGGCCTCGGCGCGGAAGCGGGCGAGGAAGCCGGGGTCCCCGAGGAACTCCTCCTTGAGGATCTTGACGGCCACCTCGCGGCCGAGGACGTCGTCGCGCGCCGCCCAGACCTCGCCCATGCCGCCGACGGCGATCCGTCGCTCGAGGCGGTACCGCCCCAGCTCGTCGCCCGCCCGAGGCCTCATCGGCCGACCACCGCCTCCATCACCTGGCGCGCCACCGGCGCCGCCGTCCGTCCGCCCGACGCCTCGCTGCCGGCGTCGCCGCCGTTCTCCACGACCACCGCGACCGCGACCTGCGGGTCGTCGGCCGGCGCGAAGGCCGTGAACCACGCGTGCGGGTCCTCGGGCTCGCCGTCGCCGTCGGTGTCCCCGACCTCCGCCGTGCCGGACTTGCCGGCCACGGCGACGCCGTCGATCGCGGCGGAGGTGCCGGTGCCGTCGGTGACGACGAGCTGCATCATCTCCGTCAGCGAGGCCGCGGTGCCCGCGGAGACGGCGCGGCCGAGCTCGCGGGGCTCCGGCGCGTCGACGAGCGAGAGGTCCTGCGCGCGCACCTGGCCCACGAGCTGGGGCTGCATGACGACGCCGCCGTTGGCGATCCCGGCGCTGACCATGGCGACCTGCAGCGGGGTCACGCGGACGTCGAACTGGCCGATGGCCGCCAGCGCCCGCTGGGGCTGGTCGGGGTCCTCGGGGTAGCTGCTGGCGACGACGTCGACGGGGATCTCGAGGGAGCGCCCGAACCCGAAGTCGGCGGCGGTGTCGGCGACGGCGTCCTCGGGGAGCTCGAGGCCGAGCGCGCCGAAGGCCGTGTTGCAGGAGATCCGCAGGGCGTCGGCGAGGGAGACGAGGTCGTCGGCGCCGCACGCGTCGCCCGTGACGTTGGGCAGCCCGACATCGGTGAGCGGCAGGTCGAGGACCGCCGGGCCCGGCAGCACGCTGTCCGGCGTGTACCCGCCGGTCTCCAGCGCGGCCGCCGCGGTGACGAGCTTGAAGACCGACCCGGGCGGGTACGTCTCCGCCGTCGCGTTGGGGCGCAGCGGGTTGCCCGGCGCCTCGAGCAGCTCGGCGTAGGAGGAGCGGACCGCCTCGGTGTCGAGCGAGGACAGCAGGTTCGGGTCGTAGCCGGGCGAGGACACGAGGGCGAGGACACGGCCCGTGCTCGGCTCGAGGGCGACGACGGCGCCGCGCTGGTCGCCCAGCGCGTCGGCCGCGGCCTGCTGGACCTCGGGCCGCAGGGTCAGCTCGACGTTCGCGCCGGCGGGCTGGGCCCCGGTGACGAGGTCGGCGAGGCGGCGGTAGAAGAGCTGGTCCGACGTGCCGGCGAGGAGCCCGCCCAGCGCGTCCTCGACGCCGGTGGCGCCGTAGACCACGGAGTACGAGCCCACGGGGTGCCCGTACAGGGCCCCCTCGGGGTAGGTGCGGCGGTAGGCGATGGGCCCCTCGGCCTCGACGGACTCGGCGAGGACGCTGCCGTCGGCGGCCGTGATGGCGCCCCGGTCGCGGCCGAGCTCGGCCAGCAGGGTGCGGGAGTTGCGGGGGTCGTCGCGCAGGGCCCCGGCCTGGGCGAACTGCACCCACGTGGCGCTGCCGAGCAGGAGGGCGAAGAGGACGGCGACGACGACGGACAGGCGGCGCAGCGGCGTGTTCATACGGTCCTCACCACCTGGGTCTCGCCCGCGCCCGGGTCCACCGGGCGCGCGGGGTCGGCCACCGGCGGGGCGGGGCGTCGGGCGGCGTCCGAGATGCGCAGGAGCAGGGCGACGACCAGCCAGTTCGTGAGGAGGGAGGAGCCGCCCGCGGCGAGGAACGGCATGGTCAGACCGGTGAGCGGGATGACCCGCAGGACGCCACCGGCGACGACGAAGCACTGCAGCGCCACCGTGAAGGCGAGGCCGCCGGCGAGGAGCTTGCCGAAGCCGTCCCGCACCCCGATGGCGGTGCGCAGGCCGCGCTCGACGACGACGAGGTAGAGCATGAGGACGGCGACGAGGCCGACGAGGCCGAGCTCCTCGCCGATGCTCGCGAGGATGAAGTCGCTGTTGGCGAAGGGGACGATGTCCGGCCGGCCGCGGCCGAGGCCCGTGCCGGTGAGGCCGCCGTTGGCGAGGCCGAAGAGCCCTTGGACGAGCTGGTAGCTCCCGCCGAACTGGCGGTCGTAGACGTCCGCGGCGAAGGGGTCGAGCCACCCGTCGACCCGCTGCTGCACGTGGCCGAAGAGCCGGAACGCCGTGTACGCGCCCGCGGCGAAGAGGACGAGGCCGATGGCGATCCAGCTCGTGCGCTCGGTGGCGAGGTAGAGCACCGCGACGAAGAGCCCGAAGAAGAGCAGCGAGGTGCCGAGGTCGCGCTGCAGCACGAGGATCCCGACGCTCCCGGCCCAGGCCACGAGGATCGGCCCGAGGTCGCGGCCCCGGGGCAGCTGGAGGCCCAGCACCCGTGGCCCGGCGAGGGACAGCGTGTCGCGGGCCGTGACGAGGTAGCCGGCGAAGAACACCGCCAGCGTGATCTTGGCGATCTCGCCGGGCTGGAAGGACAGCGGCCCCACGCCGATCCAGATGCGGGCGCCGTTGATGGTGCGGCCCAGCACCGGCAGGAGCGGGAGCAGGAGCAGGACGAGGCTCGCCACCATCGCCACGTACGTGTAGCGGCGCAGCAGCCGGTGGTCGCGCAGCACGACGACGAGGACGGTGGCCGCGACGACGCCGATGGCCGACCACAGCAGCTGCCGCGGCGCCTGCGCCGAGCCCGTGGCGAGGTCGAGGCGGTGGATCATCGCGAGGCCGAGCCCGTTGAGCGCCACGGCGGCCGGCAGCAGCACGGGGTCGGCGTAGGGCGCGCGCCAGCGCAGCACGAGGTGGACGACGAGGGCCAGGCCCGCCAGCCCGCCGCCGTAGGCGAGGACGCGCGGGCTCCACGTGCCGTCGACGCCGACGCCCACGAGCCCGTACGCGAGCATCGCGACGCCCACGGCGAGCAGGAGCAGCCACAGCTCGGTGCCGCGGCGGCTGCGCGCGGCGTGCTCGGTGACGACGGCCATCGGTCCTCCTCAGCCCAGCGCAGCGCAGCCCGCGGGCGCGTCGACGTCGTCGGTGGGGGACGGGGCGGGGGTCGGCGTCGGGCTCGCGGAGGGCGCGGGGGTGACCGCCGCGGCCGTCGTGGCCGTGGCGACGGCGGTGGGCGGCGCGGACGTCGCCGTCGGCGCGGCGGTCGGCTCCGCCGTCGGCGGGGCGGTCACCGTGGGGTCGGGCTCCGCCGTGGGCTCGGGGCAGACCTCCTCGAGCAGGGAGCGCACGGTCGAGCGCGCGCCGGCGAGGTCGTCGGCGGCGACGCCGTCGGCGACGGCCGCCCGCGGGACGGGCGGGAGGTCGTCGAGCGTCAGCCCGGCCTCCTCGACGACCGACGAGAGCCGCAGCGGGCCGATCTCGGCGGGCAGGCCGCGGAAGACGGCCACCTGCTCGTCCGGCGTGGCCCCGACGAAGTACTGCGCGGTGCCCCAGCGCCACACGGCCAGGACCGCCGCGGCCGCGACGACGAGCACGGCGGCCAGCGCGGCCAGGCGCAGCCACGGGCTCCGGCGCCGGCCGGACGCGTGGGCGCCCGGGGCGTCGTGGTCCCCGTCCCCGTCCCCGTCCCCGTCGTGGTCGTCGTCGTCGTGGTCGTCGCGGCCCAGCGCGGCCCCCTTGGCCGCCGGCGAGGCGGCGGCGCGGGTGCGGCGCGCGTGCTGCGCGGCGGCCGCGCCCACGACCTCGGTGTGGTCGGGCGGGGCGGTCCCGACGTCGACGACGTCCGCGACGACGACCGTGACGTTGTCCGAGCCGCCGGCGCGCAGGGCCAGCTGCACGAGGACGTCGGCGCACGCGCCGACGTCGGCGACCCCCGCGAGCGTCTCGCGGAGCGTGCCCTCGCCGACCATCCCCGACAGGCCGTCGCTGCACAGCAGCCACCGGTCGCCCGGGCGGGCCTCGCGGACGGACGTGTCGAGCTCCTGGCTCGAGTCGATGTCGCCGAGGACGCGCAGGAGCACCGACCGCTGCGGGTGGTGATCGGCCTCCTCGGGCGTGATGCGGCCCTCGTCGACGAGGTGCTGGACGAAGGTGTGGTCGCGGGTGACCTGCTGCAGCGCGCCCTCGCGCAGCACGTAGGCGCGGCTGTCGCCGATGTGGGCGAGCGCCAGGCGGTCGCCCGAGCGCAGGAGCGCGGTGATGGTCGTCCCCATGCCGGCCAGCGCCGGCTCCTCGGCGACCCGCTGCGCCAGCAGCGTCGCGGCCCGCCGGACCGCCTCGGACAGGTGCCGCGGCGCGTCGGCGCCGTGCGACTCGCCCTCGAGGCGGCTCAGCTCGCCGACCGCGATGGAGGACGCCACGTCGCCGCCCGCGTGCCCGCCCATGCCGTCGGCGACGACGAGCAGGTGCGGCCCCGCGTAGGCGGAGTCCTGGTTCGACGAGCGGACGAGGCCCACGTCGGAGCGGGCGGCGTAGCGCAGGGCGGTGGGCACGGGCCTCCTAGCGCTGCAGCTCGAGGAGGGTGCCGCCGATGCGCAGGCGCGAGCCGGCCCGCACGGGGGCGGGCTGGCCGAGCGGCTGCCCGTCGAGCAGCGTGCCGTTCGTCGAGCCGAGGTCCTCGACGTACCAGCGCCCGTCCTGGGGGAAAAGGCGGGCGTGCCGGCCGGAGGCGTACTGGTCCTCGACGACGAGCGAGCAGTCGGGCGAGCGGCCCAGCAGCACCGTGCCCGTCCCGAGCGCGAGGGTCGTGCCGCGCAGCGGCCCCTCGACGACGGCGACGCGGCGGGGGGCGTCGCGGTCCTCGGCCGGGGCGGCGGGCGCGGCGTCCCGCTCGCGGCGGGCGCGGCCGCGCCGCGGGGCGTCGTCGCCGGTGGGCCGGGCGACGACGCGGGTCCCGAAGACGTCGCGGCGGAGCACGCCGACGACCGAGAGCACGAGCACCCACAGGAGCACGAGCATCCCGAGGCGCAGGACCGTGAAGGTGAGCTCGCTCACCGCGCGGGCCCGCCGAGGTCGTGGGCGCCCGTCTCGTCGACGGCGCCCGTGCGGCCGCGGCTGCGGTCGCGGCTGGAGAAGGTGATGCGGGTCCGGCCCACCGTGACGGTGCTGCCGTCGACGAGGACGGCCTGCTCCACGCGGCGGCCGTCGACGAAGGTCCCGTTGGTCGAGCCGAGGTCGCGGACGGTGGCCCGCCCGCCGGTGACCCGGACCTCGACGTGCCGGCGGGAGACGCCCGGGTCGTCGACGACGACGTCCGCCTCGCCGCCGCGGCCCACGACGGTCGTCGTGCCGGTCAGCTGGTAGCGGCTGCCGTCGACGTCGAGCACGGGGTGCTCGGGCGTGGCCGCCGCCGCGGTGGCCGGGGCGATCGACCCCTTCACCCGGGCGCTGCGCACGCGGAAGACGCCGGTGTCGAGGTCCTCGTCGCGCTCGAAGGCGACGGAGACCGGGCCGAGGAAGGCGTAGCGCTGCTGACGGGCGTGCTCGGTGACGGCGTCGGCCAGCTCCTCGGACAGCGTCTCGTCCCAGCTCTGCACCTTGTCGTGGTCCCCGGGGCCCAGGGCGATGGTGAAGGCGTTGGGGACGAGCGTGCGGTCGCGGCTGATGACCTGGGCGGACGTGTCCGTCTCCCGGCGCAGCGCGCTCGCCAGCTCGACGGGCTGCACCTCGCTCTTGAAGACCTTGGCGAAGGCGCCGTTGACGGCGCGCTCCACGCGGCGCTCGAAGCGGTCGAGGACCCCCATGCCGGCTGCCCCCTCCCTGCGTCGGTGGTCGATCGGTACGGGTCGGTCGTGCGGCGCACCGGGGCGGCCCGGCAGCCAGGTCGCCGTCACCCTAGCCACGACGGCCCCGGGTGCCCGGCGGGCGACGCCGGGACGCGCCCGTCCGGGCCCCTCCCGTACCGCTCTGGTGCCCCTCGCGGGCCCCTCCGCGCCCCCGCCGGCGGCCCCGCCCCGCCCGCTCGGCGGCGGGGTGGACCCCTGCTGCGTGCTAGCGTCTTCCCTGCTCGCGCGAGTGGCGGAATGGCAGACGCGCACGGTTCAGGTCCGTGTGCCCGAAAGGGCGTGGGGGTTCGACTCCCCCTTCGCGCACCGAGAGCAGCAGCCCCGGGCCCGGTGGGTCCGGGGCTGCTCTGCTCCCACGGGTGGGCCGCCCGCGTCGTCGCTGCGGCGCCCGGGGGCCGCGGGTAGCGTCGAGACCACGGCGAGCCGAGGAGAGCCATGACGAGCACGAGCCCGGCCGCCCCCGGCGCACGCGCGGACGACGCACGGGCGGTCGACGCGGGGGCGCTCGACGCACGGGCCGACGTGCCCGGCAGCTCGGCGGACGGCACGCCCGTGGCCCTCCTCGTCCAGGCGCTGGAGTCCGTGGACCAGGCGGTCTGCATCGCCGACATGCGGCTGCCGGACGAGCCCCTCGTCTACGTGAACCCGGCCTTCACCACCGCGACGGGCTTCACACCGGCCGACGCCCTCGGCCGCAACTGCCGCTTCCTCCAGGACGGCCTCGACGTCGGCGACGCCCCCCGGCGCATCCGCGAGCTGCTGCGGGAGGGGCGCTCCGGCGTCGTCACGCTGCCCAACGCCCGGGCCGACGGCGAGGTCTACCTCAACGAGCTGTCGCTCTCGCCGCTGCGGGACTCGGGCGGCGTCGTCACCCACTACGTCGCCGTCCAGCGCGACCTCACCGCGCAGCAGCGGGCCGAGGGGGCGCGCGACGTCCTGCGGCGCGAGCAGGCCGAGCTGGCCGAGCAGCTGCAGCGCACCCTCGTCCCGTCCTCGCTGCCCGAGGTGGTGGGCTGGAGCACCGCGGTGCGGTACGCGCCCGCCAGCCGCGAGGACGGCTCGCGCGGCGAGGTCAGCGGCGACGTCTACGACCTCCTGCCCCGCCCGGGCGGGGGCTGGTACGCGTTCATCGGCGACGTCTCCGGGCGCGGCCCCCGCGCCGCGGCCTCGACCGGCGTCCTGCGGTGGACGGTGCGCGGGGTCGCGACGACGGCGGCGCGCCCCTCGACCCTCCTCGTCGAGACCGCGGGCGCCATCGGCGACGCGCTGTCCGGCCGCTTCGCCACCCTCGCGGTCGCCGGCCTGCCCGGCGCCGAGGGCGGACGCCACCTGCCCGTGGCGTCCGAGGACGTCGTCGTGGCGCTCGCGGGCCACCCGCGCCCCGTGCTGCTGCCGGCGGACGGCCCCGCGCGGCTCGTCGGCCGGCCGGGCACGCTGCTCGGGGTGCTGCGGGACGTCGTCGTCCACGACGTCCCCGTGCCCGTCGGCCCCGGCGACCAGCTCGTCCTCTACACGGACGGCGTCACGGAGGCCATGAGCACGGACCGGCGGATGCTCGGGGAGGCAGGCCTCCTCGCGGCGCTCGACGCGCTGGCGCCCGCCGAGCGCACCGGCCCGGGGGCCGCGGGCCGCACGGCCGACGCCGTCCTCGCCGCCGTGGACGCGCACACCGGGCAGGGGTCCACCGACGACCTCACCCTGCTCGTCGTCGCGCGCGACGCCACGGGCTGACGCGGCCCCGCGGGCGCGCTCCCCGGCTCAGCCGGCGAGGGCCTCCGGCACCGGGCCCGTCGCGACGTCGACGGGAGGCAGCGGCGCGACCGTCGCGTCGGCCGGCACCCACCGGTCGCCGCCCGCCCGCTTGGCGGCGTACATCGCCCGGTCGGCCCGGCGCAGCAGCCCGGCGGCGTCGTCGTCGGGGCCCGCCAGGGCGGTGCCGGCGCTGGCCGTCACGCGGTGGCGTCGCGCGGGCGGCGCGTAGGGGGCGCCGAGGACGTCGACGACGCGGGAGGCCACGAGCGCGAGGTCGTCCTCGCCGCCGAGGCCCGGGCAGACGACGACGAGCTCGTCGCCGCCGATCCGGGCGACGGTGTCGCCGGGGCGGACGACGCCGGTGAGCCGTGCGGCGACGTCGCGCAGCAGCGCGTCGCCGACGTGGTGGCCCTCGGCGTCGTTGACGGCCTTGAAGCCGTCGAGGTCGACGTAGACGACGCCCAGCCGGCCGCCCGCTGCGGCGGGGCCCACGGCCTCCTCCTGCCGCGCCCGGAGCGCGTCGCGCAGCCGCTCGGCGAGCAGGACGCGGTTGGGCAGGCCGGTCAGCGCGTCGTGGTGGGCGCGGTGGGCCAGGAGCTCCTCGGACGCGCGGGAGGCGGTGACGTCCTCGAGGAGGAGCAGCGCCTCGCGGCGGCCGTCCGGCTGCTCGACGACGGACGCGGCGCAGCGCGCGTGGACCGGGCCGCGCGGGGAGCGCAGCCGCAGCTCGAGGCGACGCACCTCGTGGCCCTCGGCCATCTCGGCGAGCGCGGCGGCGAGGACGGGGCGGTCGGTCGGCTCGGCGACCTCGGCGACGTCGACGCCGACGAGGTCGGTGCGGCCGAGCAGCCGGTCGAGCGCGGGGTTGGTGCGGCGCACGGTGCAGGGGCCGTCGCCGAGCGGGAGGACGAGCAGGCCGAGCGGCGAGGACTCCAGCGCGCGGCGGAACAGCCGCTCGCTCTCGGCGAGCCGCGCGGTGGCGCGCCGCTCGGCGGTGACGTCGTGGAAGGTCGCGACGGCGCCGCGGCCGCCCGGGAGCGGGGAGGCGCTGATGACGAGGCGGGAGCGCCCGCCGTCGGCGCGGCGCACGACCAGCTCCAGCTCCGTCGTCGCCACCCCCTGCAGGGCGCGGTGGATCGGCCGCTCCTCGGGGCGGAGGGACCGGCCGTCGAGGTCCTGGAGGTGGAAGGCGCTGACGCGCAGGCACGCGGTGGAGTCGGGCAGGACGCCGAGCAGGCGCCGCGCGGCGGCGTTCTCGAGCACGACGCGCCCGGCGGGGTCGACGACCATGACGCCCTCGGAGGCGCTCCCGACCACGGCCGAGAGCATCTCGGCGTGCTGCGCGGAGGAGCGGCGCGAGCGCTCGGCGGCCTCGACGGCCCGGGCGGCGCCGTCGCGGTGCAGCGCCAGCGCGAGCACGACCACGACGAGGGCCGCCACGAGGAGCTGCGTCGTGACCTCGCGGCCGACCGGGTCGAGGCCGGCGAGGGGGCCGTGACCGGTCGTCGTCAGCGCGACGAGGACGACGCCGTTGCCGAGCGCCACCAGCGCGCCCCACGTCGTCGGCAGGCGCAGCCCCGCCCAGACCGAGAGGGGCAGGACGGTCAGCGCGGCGAGGGACATGGTGGTGGACGTGGCGGCGACCGCGTGCGCGACGCCGAGCAGGCCGACGAGGACGAGCCCCTCGGCCGCCCTCAGCGTCGGCAGCGCGCGGAGGGCCGCGGGGCGCTCGACGGGTCGGCCGGCGCGGGCCCGGCGGTACCGGACGACGGAGGCGTGCACGCGCAGGCCGACGGCGAGCACGAGCAACGAGCCCAGGGCCGGCCGCGTCAGCCACGAGGTGGCGAAGGCCGGCACCTCGGTGGAGGCGGCGCGGACGAGGCCGGGCCCGACGAGGGAGGAGACGAGACCGCCCGCCGCGGCGGCGAGGACGAGGGCGAGGAGGTCGCCGGGGCGCCCGAGCTCGCGGCGCCCGCCGGTGAGCCGGTCGAGGACGGCGGCCGTGACGACCGCGGACAGCAGCACGACGACGCCGGCGAGCAGCCCGTACCCGGGACCGCGGCCCGCCACGGCGTGGAGGAGGACGAGGGTGGTGACGACGAGGCCGCCGGCGAGGACGACCTCGCGGGGCCGGCGCCAGCTCCACAGCAGCCACAGGGCGGCGGCGCCCGTGGAGGGCCACAGGAGGGTCGCGAGGGCGGGGTGCAGGACGGCGGCGGTCGCCACGGCGGCGAAGCCGGCGGCCGCGCCGGCGGTCGCCGTCGCGCGGCCGGTGGTGCGGCGTGCGTCCGTGGTCATCCGGTCCCGTCCTCTGCCGATCCTCTGCCGTTCCTCTGCCGTGCCCGTGCCGTCCCCGTGCCGCCCTGAGGGCTGCACGGGTCCCCCGCGGAGGACATCGGCACGTCGGGCCCCGTCCTTGAGCGGCGGTCCGCGACGTCGCGCGGACGCCCGCACGGCCGCCCCCGTCGGCCCCGTCGCGGCGCGCCCGTGCGGGCGACCTCGCGGCGACGACCGCACCGTTACGGTCGGCGCAGGCGTCCGCCCGCCCGGGCGCGCCGGTGCTCGCGGGCACGGCCCGCAGGGAGGACGACGATGCGCATCCTGGTGCTGGGGGGCGACGGCTACCTGGGGTGGCCGACGGCCATGTACCTGTCGGCCCACGGCCACGAGGTCGGGGTGCTCGACAACGGGCTGCGCCGCCAGTACGACCACGAGCTCGGGGCCGGCAGCCTCGTGCCGATCGAGTCGATGGCCACCCGCGTCCGCGCCTGGCGCGAGGTCAGCGGCCACGCGCTCCGCTCGTACACGGTCGACCTCTGCGACGCCGACGCGCTCTACGCGGCGCTGCGGGACTTCCGCCCCGAGGCGGTCGTCCACTTCGCGGAGCAGCGCGCGGCGCCCTACTCGATGATCGACCGCAAGCACGCGGTCCACACGCAGGTCAACAACGTCGTCGGCACGCTCAACCTCATGTACGCGATCGGCGAGCTCGACCGCGACGTCCACGTCGTCAAGCTCGGGACGATGGGCGAGTACGGCCAGCCCAACATCGACATCGAGGAGGGCTGGCTCGAGGTCACGCACAAGGGCCGGACCGACCGGATGATGTTCCCCAAGAAGCCCGGCAGCTTCTACCACCTGTCCAAGGTGCACGACTCGCACAACCTCGAGTTCGGCTGCCGCATCTGGGGCCTGCGCGTCACCGACCTCAACCAGGGCGTCGTCTACGGGCAGGAGACGCCGGAGACGGCGCTCGACCCGCGCCTCGCGACCCGGCTCGACTACGACTCCGTCTTCGGCACGGTCATCAACCGCTTCGCCATCCAGGCGGTGCTGGGCCAGCCGCTCACCGTCTACGGCGGCGGGTCGCAGACGCGCGCCACCATCGACATCCGCGACACGGTCGAGTGCGTGCGCCTGGCGTGCGAGAACCCCGCCGACCGCGGCGAGTTCCGCGTCTTCAACCAGGCGACGGAGAAGTTCTCCCTCACGGAGATGGCCGACGTCGTCGCCCGCGCCTACCCCGGCACGGCGGAGGTCGTGAAGGTCGACAACCCGCGCGTGGAGATCGAGGACCACTACTACGCCTTCACGCACACGGCGCTGGAGTCCCTCGGCCTGCAGCCGCACCTGCTCTCGGAGACGCTCCTGACGTCGATGTTCGCGGTGATCCGCGAGAACGAGCACCGGGTCGACCTCGAGGCCATGCGCCCGGTCGTCGACTGGCGCCGCGCCGCCAACCAGGCGCCGGCGCTGCGGCTGTCCGGCTCGTGAGCAGCTCGTGAGCAGCAGGGTCCTCGTCACCGGCGTCAACGGCTTCGTCGGCCGGCACGTCGCGGCGGCGCTGCGCGGGCTGGGCGCCGAGGTCGTCGGCGTCGACCGCACCGCCCACCCCGACGTCCCCACGGTCGTCGGCGACCTCACCGACGCCGCGGTCCGCGACGCCGCGGTGACGGCGGACGTCGACGCGGTCGTCCACCTCGCGGCCGTCACGTCGGTGCTCGGCTCCGTCGAGCGGCCCGCCGCGACGACGGCGCTCAACGTCGTCGCGACGGCCGGGCTCCTCGAGCTCTGCCGCGAGCGGGGCGTCGGGGCCTTCGTCCTCGCCTCGACCAACGCCGTCGTGGGCGACGTCGGCGCCGGGGTCGACGGGCGCGGCACCATCACCGAGGAGCTGCCCCTGCGGCCGCTCACGCCCTACGGCGCCACGAAGGCCGCCGGCGAGATGCTGCTCTCCGGCTACGCGGGCGCCTTCGGCCTGCGCGCCCCCGCGGTCCGGCTCACCAACGTCTACGGGCCGGGCATGCGGGCCAAGGACTCCTTCGTGCCCCGCCTGCTGCGCGCGGCCGCGGCCGGGGAGGGCGTCGTCGTCTACGGCGACGGCGAGCAGCGGCGCGACCTCGTCCACGTCTCCGACGCCGCCCGCGGCCTCGCGCAGGCCGCGCTCGGCTGGCCGAGCGGCCCGACGATCGTCGGCGGCGCCACCTCGTACACGGTCAACGAGATGGTGGCGGCGGCCCGCGAGGCCACGGGCGCCGCGATCCCCGTCGAGCACCAGCCGGCCCGACCGGGCGAGATGCCCGCCGTCGTCGTCGACGTCGCCCGGGCCCGCTCGCTGGGGTACGCGCCGACGACGTCGCTCGCCGCGGGCATGGCGTCGGCGTGGCCGGACTTCCGCCCGGCCCCGTGAGCTCGCCCGGCCGTCACGCCGCCGTCCCCCCGGCGCCCCCCGGGGAGGGGGAGCGCCCCGGTGCCGCCCCGCGCGGGCCCGGCGGCTCGACGGCGCAGGGGCTCACCGGCCTCCTGACGGGATGGCTGCCCCTCGCGGGCGTCCTCGTCGCCGGCGCGCTCGCGCGGCTGCTCGACCCCGCCGACCCCGCCGGTGCGGGCGGGCCCACCGGGGCGCCCGCCGGCCTCACGACCGCCGCCGAGACGGCCGCCGCCCTCGTGGCCGCGGCCGCCGTCGGCCTCCTCGTCCGCCGCTGGGGCGGCTGGGGCTGGCTCGCCGCGCTCGCCGCCGCGCCCGCCGCGCTCGGCCCGGCCCAGCTCGCCGCCGCCGGGCGGGGCGCGCTCGAGCCGGTGCTCGTCGCCCTCGTCGCGCTCGGCCTCCTGGCCGTCCTCTGGCGCGCCGCCTCGGGCGTCGTCGCCGCGCTCGTCGGGCTCGTCTGCGCGGCCGGCTCCTCGCTCGCCGTCCTCGCCGCGTCGGCGGGCGCCCCGGACGACGGAGCCCTGGGCGTCCTCGCGCCGCTGGCCGGCGAGCCGCTCGTCGGCGGCCAGGGCCCGGACGGGCTGCTCGGCGCGCTGGCGCCGTCGGCCGTCGAGACCGGCGCGGTGCTCGTGGCGCTCGTCCTCGCGCTCGCCGCCGTCCTCGGCCTCGGGCGGGCGCGGCCGTCCCGCAGCCGCGGCGCCGTGGCGACGACGGCGGTCGTCCCGCTGCTGCTCGCCGTCGCACCGCTGCTCGTCGAGGGGCTCACGCCCGCCGCGGCGCTGCCGGCCCTCGCCGTCGTGCCCGCCGCGGGCGCGCTGGCCGTGACGGCGCTGCTGCGCGGCCGGCGCGGCCGCCGCGCGGGACCCGTCCCCGCCGACGACGTCGACCGCGCCGCCGTCGCCGACCTCCACGCCCGCGTCGGGGTGCCGGCGCTCGCGCCCGTCGTCGTGGCCGTCGCGGCGTACGACGAGGAGGGCGGGATCGGCGCCGTGCTCGACCGCATGCCCACCGAGCTGTGCGGCCTGCCCGTCGACGTCCTCGTCGTCGACGACGGCAGCGCCGACGGCACGGCCGCCGTCGTGGCCGCGCACCCGCGGGCGCTCTCCGTCGCCTGCCCCGTCAACCGCGGGCAGGGCGCCGCGCTGCGCCTGGCCTACCGGGTGGCCCGCGAGCACGGCGCCCGCCTGGTCGTCACGACGGACGCCGACGGCCAGTACGACGTCGCGGACATGCCCGCCGTCCTCGGGCCCGTCGTCCGCGGGGAGGCCGACTTCGTCACCGGCTCGCGGCTGCTCGGCCGCCAGGAGACCCGCGACCGGGTGCGGCGCACGGGCGTCCACGTCTTCGCGGGCGTCGTCACCCTCCTCACGGGGCACCGGACGACGGACACGTCCTTCGGGCTCCGCGCCATGCGGGCGGACCTCACGGGGGTCGTCACGCTGCGGCAGCCGCAGTACCAGTCCTCCGAGCTGCTCCTCGGCGCGCACGCGCACGGCTACCGCGTGGCCGAGGTGCCGGCCTCGATGGCCGTGCGGGCCGCCGGCAGCAGCAAGAAGGGGAAGAACCTCGTCTACGGCTCGCGGTACGCGCGGGTGGTCCTCGGCACCGCCTGGCGCGAGGGGCTCCCGGCGCCCGTCACCGAGGTGGCGCCGGCGCTGCGTCCGTAGGCATCGTCCCTAGGCGTCCTCGCTGCCGGAGTCGCCCTGGCTCCGGCGGGCCCGTCCGGCCACGAGCATGACGGCGGCCGCGCCGATCGAGCCGAAGCCGAGGAGCCGCAGGACGCCGTTCGCCGTCGCCCGCAGCGCCTCGTCGTCGGTGAGGGCGCGGGGCAGGTAGGCCCCCGCGACGAGCAGCGCCGCGCCGACGAGGACGAGGAGCACCGCCGCGACGAGGTGCGGCGACGGTCCGGCCGGGCGGCGGGGCGGGGTGCTCACCGGCCGACCGTAGCGACGGCGGGACGTCAGCCGGACGTGCCGCCCCCCGCCGCGTCGACGGCGTCGAGGTGCGCCGCGACGGCGTCGCCGAGGGGTCCCAGCACCGCGGCGGGCAGGGCGTGGCCCATGCCGGGGACGGTGACGAGGCGCGCGCCGCCGGTCGCGGCGCCGACGGCCCGGGCCAGCAGCGCCGCGCTGGGCGGCGGGTACGCGGGGTCCTCGGGCGCCTCGACGACGAGGGTCGGCGTCGTGACGGCGGCCAGCTCCGCGCCCCGGGCGAGGCCGTCGGTGCCGGCCCGGGCGTGCGCCGTGGCCGAGGACGCGTCGGCCGGGCCGCCGTGCGCGACGACGCGGGCCTCCAGCGCCTCGACCTCGGCGCGCGGGAAGGGGACGCCGCCGCCCGCGAGCGCCTGCCAGTGCTCGACCCGGAAGGTGAGCTCCGCGGCGGCGTCGCGCTCCTCGCCGAGGCGCCCCCACAGCGCGAGCAGCTCCGGCGACGGCCCGGGCGGCGTGGTGCCGGGCGGCACGAGGTCCTCGGGCACGGGGGCGCCGGCGAGGGGCCCGGTGCAGAAGAGGGTCGCCGAGAGGAGCCGGTCGGGGTGGTCGAGCAGGAGCAGCTGCGCGAGCAGCCCGCCCATCGACATGCCGACGACGTGCGCCCGGTCCGCGCCGACCGCGTCGAGGACCCGCACGGCGTCCTCCGCGAGGTCCGTCAGCGCGTAAGGGGCGACGTCCATGGCCGCGCTCGAGCGGCCGGTGTCCCGGTGGTCCCAGACGACGACGCGGTGCTGCCGGCCGAGCCGCTCCACGAGGGCGTCCGGCCAGACGACGCCGCTCGAGGCGGCGCCCATGACGAGGAGCACGGGGCTGCCGCCGGGGTCGCCGCTCGTCCGGGCCCAGAGGCGGACGCCGTCGGCGACGTCGACGAGGTGCTCCACGGCTCCGGGCAGGGCGGGGGTCGTCGGCATGCCCGCACCCTGGGCGACGTCCGGGGCGTCGCGCCAGCCCTTTCCGGCGGGGAGGTCCGCGGCGTCAGCCCCCGGCGAGCAGGCGCACCACCGCGGCGACCGGTGCCGGGTCGAGCAGGAGCGTCACGTGGTTGGCCGTGACGCGCTCCGTCGTCAGCCGGGGCAGCTCGCCCCGCGCCGTCGCGAGCGCCGCGTCAGAGAGGAAGGGGTCGCGGCCGTCGTCGGCGCCCCGCGTCGCCGCCAGCAGGTGCACGGGCACGTCCGTCGTCGGGGGCTGCGTGAGCAGCGGCAGCCGGGAGGGACCGGCGAGCGTGTCGACGGCGTCGGCGACCAGCCGGCGGCGGTCGAGCGGCAGGCGCAGCGCCCCGTCGGGCCCGGTGAGCGCCTCCGCGGTCCACGTGCGGACGGCCGGGCGCAGGTCCGTGCGGACCGCCACGGCCCGTCCGTCGGTGGCGCGGACCGCCGCGTCGACGTCGGGCCACGTGCGGGCGAGCCGGCGCGCCTGGACGGTGAAGAGGGCGCGCACGGCCAGCGGGTGCAGCAGCGGCGACGGCTCCGGCGCCGCCCCGCCGTCGAGGAGGACGACGCCCGCGGCCCGCCCGCCGAGGCGCGCCGCGACGAGCGGGGCGAGGAACGCGCCCATCGAGTGCCCGACGACGACGACGCGGGTCGCCCCGAGGTCGCCCGCGGCCGCGACCACCCGCTCGGCCAGCCCGCCCAGCCCGGGCGCGGCGGGGACGGCGACGGACCGCCCGCGGCCGGGCAGGTCCGGGGCGACGACGACGGCCCCCGGCGCCGCGCGCAGGACCGCGCCGGCCAGGCCGTCCCAGACGTCGCCGGTGCTCGTGAGGCCGTGGAGCGCGACGACGGCGGTGCCCGACCCCGGCCCCGTGCCCGTCCCGCCCCACGTCCGCACGGCCAGGCCGGCGCGGCGGCCCCGACGCGGCGCGTCGTCGCCCGGTCGGTCCGCCGCAGGGCTCGTCATGCCCGGCACGCTAGCCGCGGGGTGCCCCCGGGCCGTGACGTCGGGCCCGCGATGCAGCACCCTGGGCCCGTGACGACGACCGCGCCGCGCTCCCCGGCGGCGTCGTCGCCCCGTCCGGACGGGCGCACCCCGCGCTCGGCCCGCCTGCGCGCGCTCGCGGCGGACCACGCGCCCTTCCTCGGCGCGCTCGCCCTCGGCGTCGTCGTCCGGCTCGTCGTCCTCGCGGCCTTCCCGCCGGCGATCATGGTCAGCGACGCCCCGTCGTACCTGCGCTTCGTCGGCGACACGACGCCGAGCGTCGAGCGGCCCGACGGCTACGGCCTCTTCTTCCTCCTGCCGCTGTCGCTCGTCCGCGACGACGTCGCCCTCTTCGTCGGCGTCCAGCACGTCCTCGGGCTCGCCGCCGCGACGGGCCTCTACGCCGTCCTCCGCCGGTGGGGCGTCGGGCGCTGGTGGGCGGCGGTCGCCGTCCTGCCGCTGCTGCTCGACGCGATGCTGCTCGTCCTCGAGCACGGCCCGCTCAGCGACGCCTTCTTCGTCCACCTGCTCGTCCTCGCGATGGTGCTCCTCGGCTGGCGGCGCCGGCCGACGCCGGGGGTCGCGCTCGCGGCCGGGCTCGTCATGGGCGCCTCGGTGCTCGTGCGGCAGGTGGGCACGCCGCTCGTCCTCGCCGGCGTCGTCTTCTGCCTCCTCGCGGGGGCCGGGCTGCGCGGGCGGGTGCTGCCCGCGGCGCTGCTCGTCGTCGGCTTCGTCCTGCCCGTCGGCGCCTACGCCGCCTGGTACCACTCGACGTGGGGCACCTACGCGCTGTCCGGCATCGGCGGGACGTCGGCGTACATGCGGACGACGACCTTCGTCGACTGCGACCTGCTCGACCTCGAGCCGTACGCCGAGGTGCTCTGCCCGCCGGAGCCCGTGGGCGAGCGCCGCGACCCCACCGACTACGGCTGGTACGAGATCGGCGTGGGCGCGACGGCGCTCGAGCTGCCGCCAGGGGTGGCGCGCGACGACGTCCTGCGCGACTTCGCCCGGCAGGCGATCAGCGCCCAGCCGGGCGACTACGTGCGGACGGTGCTGCGCGACGTCGCGCTCGGGTTCGACCCGTACCGGGTGGACCGCTACGAGTACAGCACCGCCTTCAAGTGGCAGTTCGTCTCGTACGTCGACCGCACGCCGACGCCGTGGACGGAGCCCGGGTTCGCCGAGCACGGCGGCGTGCAGCAGCAGACGCACCAGCCGTGGGCCGACCTCCTCGTCGCCTACGAGCGGGTGGTCTACGTCGGGGGACCGCTCGTCCTGCTCTCGCTCGTCCTCGGCGTCGTCGGGGCGGTGCACCGCCGGGCGGGCCCGGCGCGCCCGTACGTGCTGCTGCTCGTCCTCTGCGGCTTCGGCCTGTCGGTGCTGCCCGACCTCACGACCCAGTTCGTCTGGCGCTACCAACTGCCGGCCGTCGTGCTCCTGCCCGTCGCGGCGGTGCTGGGCGTGTCGGCGGTGCGGCGGGGGCGGCGGGGTGCCGGGGCGGGCGTCGTCGCACCGGGCGACGCCTGAGCCTCAGCGTGCCGCGGCCTCCGGCGGCACGGTGGCGACGCCGAGGACCGACTGCCCGAACGGCGGCGTGACGACCTTCTCCAGCAGCCGCGTGACGGGCACGACGACGCCGTCGTAGACCGCCACGAGCGCCGGCTTCGGGGACCCCACGCCGCCACGGCGCACGGCCGCCCACCAGGCGATCCCGCCGAGCAGGTTGACCGGCCTCACCACGCGCGGCGTCAGCCCGGCGCCCTCGAAGGCTGCGCGCAGCGTCGCGGGCGTGTAGCGGCGGACGTGGCCGACGCGGCGGTCGAAGTCGCCGTAGAGCTGCATGTAGCCGGGGACGAACATGACGACGGTCCCGCCGGGCTCGACGAGCCGCGCGAGCCGGCGCAGCGCGCCCGCGTCGTCCTCGAGGTGCTCGAGGACGTTGGACGCGAGCACGGTCTGCACGGGGGCACCGAGGTCGGGCAGGTCGCCGTCGAGGTCGAGCCGCCGGGCCTCCACCTCGGGGCGGTCGGCGAAGCGCCGGGCGACGTGGGCGACGGCGCCGGGGTCGACGTCGGTGACGACGTGCCGCTCGAGGTCCATGCCCGCGGCGAAGACCTCGGCGAGCTCGCCGAGCCCGGCGCCCACCTCGAGGAGCGACCGGCCGACGTGGGGGCGCATGAGCTCGAGCTGGTACGCCTTGTAGCGGCGCTGCCCGCCGCCCGAGCCCTCCTCGAGCGAGCGGCCGGTGGCCTGGCTGAAGGCGCCGGCGCCGTCGGTCGGGCTGTCCGTCATCGGGTCTCCTGGGTGGGCGGGGGGCCGGGCCGTGCGGGCCCCGTGGGCTGCCCGGTACGGCCGGGCAGGCGGCGGAAGACGAGATGGAGCAGGGCGTACCGCACGAGGGCCATGAGCGCGTAGACGCCGAGGAAGGCGACGTTGACGCCCGCCGTCACGACGCCGCCGGCCGCACCCGCACCCTCGAGGAGGTCCTCGGTGAGCGCGGTCGCGCCCGTCGCGAGCGCGAGGGTGACGAGGACGACGACGACGTACGGCACCACCTCGCGCCGCACGTCCGGCCGGCCGCCGACCCGCCACACCCACGCCCGGTTGAGCAGGTAGTTGGGCACGGCCCCGGCGAGCCAGCCGAGGAGGCTCGCCGCCGTCGTGCCGGCCCCGAGGGCGTAGACGGCGAAGAAGGCCACCGCCGAGCAGACCGTCGCGACGCCCGAGCCGGTGGCGTACCGGACCAGCCGCCCGGCGTGCCGGGCCAGGAGGTCGCGGCGCCCGGGCATGCCGCGAGCGTAGGTGGCGTCCTGCCGGCGGGGTCGCGGCTGCGGGGTCGCGGCCTGAGGGTCGCGGCCGGAGGGTCGCGGCTACAGGGTCGCGGCGAGGACGGCCGTCGTCGCGACCGCGAGGAGCAGCGGCACCGACGCCTGCGCCGGCGACTGCCGCAGCCGCACGTGGGAGACGACGGCGGCGAGGAAGTAGAGCGTCGCCCCGACGGCCGCGGCGAGGCCGATCCCCGGCGCGGCGAGCCCCACGAGCAGACCCAGGGCGCCGACCAGCTCGACCACCGCGAGCACCCAGATCCGCTCGGCAGGCCACCCCACCCCGGTGATCGACGCGACGACGGCCGGGACGCGCACGAGCTTGGCCACGGCGGAGCCGGCCAGGGCGACGGCGAGCAGGAGGGAGAGGACGACGGCGGCGGTCTGCACGGCGTGATCCTGCCGCCGGGCGGTCGGCCGTGGCGGGACGCCGTCGGGGGCCCGGCACCGCGTCGTCGCCGCACGGCACCCGGCACGCGCCCCGGTCGGGGCGTGCCCGGCCGCGGCCCGCCGCGGCGTGGGCCCGGCCGTGACCGGTCGACGGCCGTCCCCGTCCCCGGCCGTGACGCCGCTCCTCACCTACCGTGACGCCCGTGGCGGCAGCGGCGCGGACGGCCCCGTCGCGCGGTCGCGCCCGCCCGCGGCGGGCCGGCGTCGCCGCCGCCGGTGAGGGTGACGACGTCGCCGTCGGCCGCGCCGAGCGCGCCGTCCGGCGGACGCTCGACGGCACCGTCGCCGTCCTCGCCGCATGGACGCCCGCGTACCACCTGTGCCTCGTCCTGGGGTGGCACGCCGAGGTCGCCGTGGCGCTCGCCGCGGCGCTGCTCGTCGTCGCGGTGGTCGTCGGGCGACGCCTCCGCGCGACAGCCGCGCCCGGGCCGGCCCGCGACGTCCGCCCCCCGCGCGCGCACCGCCCGCTGCTGGTCGCCGCGGCGGCGGCCGCCGTGGTCACCGCCGTCCTCGGCGCGGTCGGCGCCCCCTGGACGGCGGTCGCCGTGCTCTGGCTCGTCGCCGCGGCGGCCGGGACGGCGTGGGCGGCGCGCACGCTGCACCCGGCGACGCCACGGGCAGCGTCGGCGGCGCCGGCGGCGTCGCGCCGCCCCGGGGTCGGCCTCGCGCTCGTCGCGGCCGCCGGCCTCGCGGTGCTCGCCGCGACGAGCCGCTGGCCCAACCCGGACGACCTCTACTACGTCAACCTCTCCCAGTGGACCGCCGAGCGGGGCACCTTCCCCCTGCGCGACACGATCTTCGGCGACGAGGTCTTCCCCATGACGAGCTTCCCGCCCGTCGCCTCCTACGACGGCCTCGTCGGGACGGCCGCGCTGCTCGCCGGCGTGCGGGCCGCCGACGTCGTCTACCTCGTCGTCCCGCCGCTGGGGACGGCGCTCGCCGTCCTCGCCCTGCACCGCCTCCTGCGGGCGTGGCGGGTGCCGGCCGTCGGGCTCGCGCTCGTCGTCGCCCTCGCCTTCCTCCTCTGGGACGGCGGCCCCGGCTACGCGGCGCCCGGCAACCTCTTCCTCATCCGGATGTGGCAGGGGAAGGTCCTCCTGCTCTGCCTGCTCGTCCCGCTGCTCCTCGTCGCCCTGCTGCGGCACGCCGCCCGACCGTCGCGGCGGACCGTCGCGGCCCTCGCCGTGGGCGGCACGGCGGCGGTCGGGCTGTCGACGACGGCGATGTTCCTCGTCCCCGTGCTCGCCGTGGGCGGCGTCGCGCCGCTGCTCGTGCGGCGCCGGTGGCGGGCCGCCGCCGGCGGGTTCGTCGCCGCGTCGGCCTACCCGCTGGCCGCGGGCGTCGTCACCGTCGCGGTGGGCGGGCGGTCGGCCGACGACTTCCTCGAGCGGCGGACGTTCCGCTTCGACCCCGGCTGGTTCGGCCCGGAGATCTTCCGCGACGGCACGGTCGCCCTCGTCGGCGTCGCGGCGGTGCTCCTCGGCGCGCTCCTCGTGCCGCACCGGGACGCCCGCCTGACGACCGGCGTCCTCGCGCTCGCCGTCGGCGTGACCTTCGTGCCGGGGGTGACGCTGCTCGTCTACGACGTCGTCGGCCTGGGCCCCACGCTGTGGCGGGTCAGCTGGGTCGCCACCGTCGCGGCGCTCGTCGGCGTCCTGGCCGTGCGGCTCGCCGGGGCGGGGACGCCGGGCGCCCCGCGCGTGCGCCGCGTGGTCGTGCCGGTGGCCCTCGTGGCGGCGCTCGTCGCCGGCGGGCAGCCGATCTGGACGGCGGGCAACCGGGTCGAGCAGGCGTGGCCGCCGACGCTCAAGCGGGGACCGGGCTCGGTCGTCGTCGCGGAGGCGGTGCTGGCGCGGGCGGAGCCGGGCGACGTCGTCCTCCTGCCCGAGCAGGACGCCATCACGACGGCGGTGCTGACGACGCGGGTCAAGACGGTCGCGCCCCGCGACTACTTCCTCGACCAGCTCCGCGACGTGCCCGGGTTCCGCTACGACCAGCGGCTCCTGCTCGTCCGGTTCGCCGACCTCGACGCGCTGCCGGCGGGCACGGACGACGCCGACGTCCTCGCCGCGCTGGCCGACCTGGACGTGCGGCAGGCGTGCCTGCTCCTGCCCTCCGGGAGCGAGGAGGACGCCGACCGCCGCCGGGCGGAGGCGCCGCAGCGGGTCGCCCTCCTCGAGGACGCCGGCTTCGCGGCGACGGCGACGGTCGGCCGGACGGCGTGCTGGGCGCGGTGACGCCACCGCTCGTCGACCCGTGCCCGGGGCACCGGGCGTACCCTCGCCGCGTGCAGATCCCGGTGACGGCGCCCCCGCGGCGCACGGAGGTGGTCGGCGGCCCGTCCGCCGGCAGGAGGTAGCGGCCGCTCCCGGCGCTCGTCCCGCACGACGGGAGGGCCGACCGGCAGCGGCGCCCCGCGAACGAGCGGTCCCCCCGGGGACCGCTGCCGCGACGCGCCCCCACCCACCCCACCCGTCGGCACGACGGCCGCGCCCTCCCCGCCCCCTCCGGTCGGGGACCGGGTGCGCCCGTGCCCGTCCCGGAGGACGACCCATGGACCCCCTCACGCCCGCCGCCCTGCGCTCCTGCCTCGTCAACGCCTCCCGCAAGGAGCGCGCCGACCTCACCCCGCCGGCCGACCTCGACGCGCGGCCCTGGGACCGCCTCGACCTCCTCGGCTGGCAGGACCCGCGCCTGCCGAAGCGCTCCTACGTCGTCGTGCCCGTCGACGGCGAGCCCGTCGGCGTCCTGCTGCGGCAGGCCGACGCGTCCCCGCGGCGCCGGGCGCAGTGCGCCTGGTGCGCCGACGTCCGGCTGCCCGTCGACGTCGTCCTCGTCGCCGCCCGCCTCGCGGGTCCGGCGGGGCGGGGCGGCGACACGGTCGGGACGCTCGTCTGCGAGGACTTCTCCTGCTCGGCCAACGTCCGGCTCGACCCGCCGCTGCCCTACGAGGGCTTCGACCGGGCGGCCGCCCGCGAGCAGCGCGTGGCCGACCTCCGGGCACGGTCGCTCGCCTTCGTGCGGGCGGTGGCCGGGGGCTCCTGAGGCCGGTCAGCCGCGGGCGGCGTCGAGCGCCCGCCGCACGACGCCGCCCGCGCCCGCCACGAGCTCGTGCGCGCGGGCGGCGTCCACGTCGGCCAGGACGACGACGACGGCGGTGCCCGCGTGCCCGCCGACGGCGTCGAGCGCGTCGGCCGCCGTGGTCTCGTCCGTGCCCGTCGCCTCGACGACGATCCGCACGGCGCGGCGGCGCAGCTTCGCGTTGGTCGCCCGGACGTCGACCATGTGCGGCCCGAGCACCCGGCCGCGGCGGACCATCGTGGCCGTCGAGATCTGGTGGAGGACGAGCTTCTGGGCCGTCCCCGCCTTGAGCCGCGTGGACCCGGCGACGACCTCGGGACCGGTGGGGACCTCCACGGCGACGTCGACGACGGCGCTCAGCTCGGCACCCTCGTTGCTGCTCACGCCGACCGTGCGGGCGCCGGCGGCACGGGCCGCGGCCACGGCGGCGAGGACGTACGGCGTCCGCCCGGAGGCGCTGATGCCGACGACGACGTCCGCGGGCCCGACGCCGAGCGCCGTCACGTCGGCCGCGCCCGCCTCCTCGTCGTCCTCCACGCCCTCGCGGGCCGCCTGCAGGGCGCCGAGGCCCCCGGCCATGACGCCGACGACGAGGCCCGGGTCCGTGCCGTAGGTGGGCGGCACCTCGGAGGCGTCGACCAGCGCCAGCCGGCCGGGGGTGCCCGCGCCGACGTAGACCAGCCGTCCGCCGCGGGCCATCCCGTCGACGACGAGGTCGACGGCCGCGGCGATCGCGTCGCCCGCGGCGGCCACGACGGCCGGCACCTCGGCGTCCGCCGCGGCGAGGACCGCGACGACCTCGCGCGTGCTGCGGGTGTCGAGGTCGGCGAGGTCCGCCCGGGCGTGCTCCGTCCCGAGCCGGTCCAGGTGCGGTACGCCCGCCGGACCACCGCCCGTCGGCGGCGCCGACGCCGTGACGAGCTGCGGCGCAGGGGTGCCGGGGGCAGGAGGGGGGCTGGGCCTGTCTCGTCGCGCGTCCATGGTGGACCTTTGGTACAGCGGCTGTCCTGTACCGTCAAGACGGTCGGGGGACACGGTCGCGGGGCGGGCGGCCGGACGGCGTCGTCCCCCCGGCGCGAGCGGTCCCGGGGGCGTCGGCGCGGGTGACGGCTCGAGACGCGGGAGGCGCGACGTGGGTGACGACGGCACGACGGCGGGCGAGGTGGGTACGGCCCCCGCCCCGGCGGCTCCGGAGGAGCCGGACGTGCTGCGCGACATCGAGTCCCGGACCGCCGCCGCGACCGACTGGTCCGGTCACCGTCCCGACGGCCTGCCCGACGGCGTCGTGCGGGCCCGCTCCGTCGACGACGTCGTCCGCACCCTGCGCTGGGCCACCGCCACCCGCACCCCCGTCGTCACCCGCGGCGCCGGCACCGGCCTGGCCGGCGGGGCCACCGCCGGGGCCGGCGAGGTCGTCCTCGACGTCCGCGGCCTCGACCGCCTGGTCGAGGTCCGGCCCGACGACCAGGTCGCCGTCGTCCAGCCCGGGGTGCTCGTCGCCGACCTCGACGCGGCGGCCGCCGTCCACGGCCTCATGTACGCCCCCGACCCGGCCAGCGCGGCGACCGCCAGCGTCGGCGGGAGCATCGCCACCAACGCCGGTGGCCTGCGGTGCGCGAAGTACGGCGCCACCCGCGAGGCCGTCCTCGGGCTGCAGGTCGTCCTCGCCGACGGCCGTGTCCTGCGCACGGGCCGGCAGACGACGAAGGGCGTCGCGGGCTACGACCTCACGGCGCTGCTCGTCGGGTCGGAGGGGACGCTCGGCGTCGTCGTCGAGGCGACCGTCCGCCTCCGTCCCCGGCGCCGGAAGCAGGCCACGACGAGCGCCTTCTTCGACACCGTCGCCGACGCCGCCCGTGCCGCGACCGCCATCACCCGCGCCGGGGTGGAGCCCGCCGTCCTCGAGCTCGTCGACGCGGCCACCCTCGAGGCCGTCGACGCCGCCCTCGGCCTCGACCTCCGGGCCCGCGGCGCCGCCATGCTCCTCGCCCAGACCGACGGCGCCGGGGCCGAGTCGGAGGGACGTGCCGTCCTGGCCGCCGTCTCCCCGTGGGCCCGCGGCGTCGAGACGACGACGGACCCCGCCCGCGCGGCGGAGCTCATGACGGCGCGCCGCGAGGCCCTGCCGTCGCTCGAGCGGCTGGGCCGGGCCGTCATCGAGGACGTCGCGGTGCCCCGCTCGCGTCTCGCCGAGGCGGTCGCCGGCATCGAGGAGATCTCCGCGTCGACCGGCGTGCGCATCGCCGTCTTCGCGCACGCGGGCGACGGCACCCTCCACCCCGTCGTCGTCGTGCCCCCCGAGCAGGACGTCCTGTCGGGAGCGCCGTGGGACGCCGCCTGCCGGATCTTCTCGCTGGCCCAGCGGCTCGGCGGGACGCTGACCGGCGAGCACGGCGTCGGCCTCCTCAAGCGGGCCTGGTTGCGCCAGGAGCTGGGCGACGTCTCGATGGACCTCCACGCCGCGGTCAAGGCGGCCTTCGACCCGCTGGGGATCCTCAACCCGGGCAAGGCGATCGTCGACGGCTGATGGCTGACGGCTGACGGCTGACGGCTGACGGGCTGACGGCCCGGACTGGAGGCTGAGGACTGCAGGCCGGGGACCGAGGGCGCGGGCGGGCCGACGGCTGGGGACCGAGGGCGCGGGGGCTGCGGCTGGGGACCGAGGGCGCGGGCCGGCGGCCGGCGGCGGTCGGGGGCGAGTCCTGACGCCGGAGCCGGCCGAGGGCGCTCCCGCTCCCGTCGTCCCCGCCCGGGCCGACCGTGCGTCCGGCCGTCGGTCGATCGCCCCCGATGACGTCGTCTGCGGCGCTCTCGCGGCAGGACTAGACCGCCGTAGAGGCCGTCATCGACGGCTCCACGGCGGCCACGGCTCGTGGTCGGCGGGTGGTCGGCGGGCGGTCGCCCGGTCAGAAGGGCGGTGGGTCGTCGTCCTCCTCGGCCGGCGGGTCGGGCGGTCGGGGTGCGTCGCGGTGGTGGGTCACGGTGGTGGCGCTGATGAGCAGCTGCGCGCCGGGCCAGGCCATGTCGACGGTCGGGTAGGAGCAGTCGAGGGGCTCGCCGAGGTTTGCCCCAGCCGGCGGGCAGCGGCGGGCCACCGTCCTTCTCCCGGGCGATGGGTCGGGGGAGGAAGGGCGGTGCGGGGTCGTCGTGGACCAGTCCGAGGGGTGAGGTCCACCGGGTCCCGAGGCCGTGCAGGTCGGTCGGGTCGTCGGTGATCGGCTGGACGAGCCATCCGTAGTGGGTGCGGCACTGGTGGTGCTTGCGGCAGCGGGGCCGGAGGTTGCACTCGCAGGTGGGTCCGCCGGCGCCGTGGGGGGTCTGGTGGTCGAGGTCGCAGCGGACCGAGGGCTGGGTGCAGCCGGGGTGGGTGCACTCGGGCAGGGCGGCGCGGATGTAGCGGGTCTGCTCGGCGGTCGGGACGTAGTCGGTGGGCAGGCCCGCGAGAGGGCAGGTCGGTGCGGTCCTTGTGCCGTGGTCGGACGTGTCGGCTCCCGCCGACGCCCATCGGGGCGTGGTGGTGCCGGGCGCGGCTGCGTCGGCGATGCGGGCGAGCTTGTCGGCGAGGCCGGGTGGCACCTGGCCCGTGGTGGCCGGCGGCGGCACGGGTGGTGTGCTCTTCCGGCTGTCGCCCGGTGGGTGGGGCACCGCGTGGGCGCCCTCCACCGGAGCCGGCGTGATGGGCGGTGGCGCCGTCGTGGTCGGTGCCGCTGGCGCGCCGGAGTTGGGGGTGGGGAGGACGTCCGCGATCGGGGTCGTCGTGTCGTCGGCGGCCCGCGGCGTGGTCGTGCGGGTCGTGCTGGTGTCGAGGTGGTGGAGGTGTCCGTCGACGCCGAGCACTTTCCCGGTGAAGGGGTCGGTGAGGATCCGGCGGAAGGGGTGGCCGGCGGCGAGGAGCTCGCGGGCGACGTCGGCGGGCACGGCGCCGTGGCCGGCGAGCCACGCGGGCTCGTCGTCCAGGCCCAGCAGGGTGGGCAGGGACACGTTGAGCGTCGGGCCGTGGCACGGCCCGGCGTGCGCCCGACCGTCCGAGCGCGGGTCGGCGCCGGTGGCCAGGCCGACCAACGCGTCGAAGCGGCGGGCGTCCACGCCGCGCTGGTCGGGCAGACCGGCCGGGTCGGTGGTGACGGGGTCCAGACCCGCGGCGACCGCCGCGTGCGGGTCCGCCCCCGCGTTCGGGCCGGTGCGGGTGGTGGCCCAGGTGGTGATCCGGTGGAACAGGGCGGTGATGTCGGCGACCGGTCCGGTGGCGACGAGCTCGGCCGCCCCGTCGCCGAGCGGCTGGACGAGGACGCGGCGCCGGCACGTCTCGTAGCGGAGCCCGCGGTTGGTCGCGTCGACCTCGAGCCGGGCGACCAGCGCCCGGACCTTCCGCTTCACACCGGGCGGGTCCAGGCGGGGGAGGTCGTCGGCGAGGTGGGCGTCGACCCAGCGGGCCTGCTCCGGCGTCAGACCGGCAGTGCCGGTGACGACCGCGTGCGCCCGGGCGGGGCAGATGCCTCCGCTGCGCAGCGCGGCCCGGGTCTGCGGCAGCACGGTCGTCAGCGCGAGCGCGTCCTGCACCAGTCGCCGCGCCCCCGCGACCCCGACCCGCAGGGCGAGGGCGATCTCGGTGACCACGGCCTCGGCCGGGTCCCCGCCGAGCCGGCCGAACCGGGCGGTCTCGACCGGGTCCCCGCCGACCGGCACGCCCAGGGCGGCGGCGACCTCGTCGACGAGGTCGGCCACCAGGTCCAGCAGGGCGGCGTGCTGGGCCGACGCTGCCGCGTGGGCGTCGCGGAGCCGGTCCAGGACGGCCCGACCCGCGCGCCGGGCGACGGGCAGGTCGCGCGGCGGCAGGTCACGGCGATCGTCGCGGCACGGGACGTCGTCCTCGCGCGGGGCGTCGTCGGTCGGCTCCTGCCCCACCGCGCCACCCCCTCGACAACCCGTCCGAACGTGTGTTCGAATGATAGTCGACCGACCGCGCCACCGCCAGACCTGTCCACCGACGTCTCGCCCTCCCGTCGGGGCGACGCCTCGTCGATGACGGTGTCTCGCGGCATCTAGTGCTGCCGCTATCCGGCGGCAGACGGCGTCATCGACGGACATCGGCCGTCCTCGTGAGGCGGTGGGTCGTCGCCCCTCGGAGGGGGGCGGTGCCGAGCCCCGTCCTGCCCGTCCTCCCGCCCGGTCGCGCCACACCTCACCGGGCGAGCAGCCCTCGCACGAGCGCCACCACCTCGCCCGGCGCCGTCTCGGCCATGAAGTGCCCCGCCCGCGTGAGCCGGTGGTCGAGGTCGGGCGCCCAGGCGGCCCACCGCGCCACCGGGTCGAAGCCCAGCGCTCCGCCCCAGTGCTGCTGCAGCACGCCGACGGGCATGGTCAGCCGCCGGCCCGCGTCGCGGTCGGCCCGGTCGTCGTCGGCGTCCACGCCCGCCGAGGCCCGGAAGTCGGCCACGACCGAGGTCACCCGCTCTCGGCTCGCCCGCAGGTACTCCGCGCGGACGTCGTCCGGCAGCCAGGCGGAGCCGTCGCCCCACGCGTCGAGGAAGTGGCCGAAGAAGGCGTCCGGTGCCCCGGCCACCAGCGCCTCCGGCAGCCCCGGCGGCTGCGCCATGAGGTAGAGGTGGAAGGCGACGGCGGCCGACCGCCCCTGCAGCACCTCCCAGCTGTCCAGCGTGGGCAGGACGTCGAGGACGCCGAGGTGCGTGACGACCTCGGGGTGGTCCAGGGCCGCCCGGACGCCCACGAGCCCGCCGCGGTCGTGCCCGACGAGCGCGAAGCGGTCGTGGCCGAGCTCCCGCATCAGCGCGACCGCGTCCCGCCCCATCGTCCGGGCGCTGTAGGTGCCCGGCCCGTCCTCGGGCGGGGCGCTGCTGGCCCCGTAGCCGCGCAGGTCGGCGGCGACGACGGCGTGGTCGGCCACGAGGTCCGCCGCGACGGACCGCCACATGAGGTGGGTCTGCGGGAAGCCGTGCAGCAGCAGCACGGGCGTGCCGCTCCCGCCGACGGCGGCGTGCAGCGAGACGCCGTCGGCCACCCGCACGTCGACCTCGGCGAGGCCGGGGATGCTGGGGCGCGTGGCGGGCGCAGGGGCGGTGGGTGCAGCGCTGGGGGCAGGGGCCGGGACGGGCTCGGTCGTCGTCATGGCGTCCACGCTCGTCGCCCCCGATGAGCGTCCGATGAGCGCCGCCCGGCGGGGCACGACGTCGTGACGCCCGACCCGGCTGCCGGTGACCCAGCCCCCGCCCCCCTCGCCGTCGGTGCCCTCGGCCCGCTCGAGGTCCGCGACGCGCCCGGGGCTGCGGGCACGTCCGGCGCCCTCCGCCCCCTCGCCCCCCGCCCGCGGGAGCTCCTCGCCCGGCTCCTCGTCGCCGGCGGGCGCACCGTCCCGCTCGGGGTCCTCGTCGACGACCTGTGGGACGTGCCGGACGAGGGCGCCGTCGCGGCCGTCCGGACCTTCGTCGCCGCGCTCCGCCGCGTCCTCGAGCCGGGCCGGCCGGCGCGCACGCCCCCGCGGCTGCTCGTCACCGAGGGCCGCGGCTACGCCCTGCGCCTGCCCCACGGCGCCCTCGACGCCAACGCGGCCGAGGAGGACCTCGCCGCCGCCCGCGACCTCTCGCCGCGCGACGCCGTCCCGCGGCTCGAGCACGCGCTCGCCCGGTGGCGGGGTCCCGCGTACGGCGACGTGGCCGACCGCCCGTGGGCCCGCGCCGAGGCCCGGCGGCTCGACGAGCTCCGGCTCACCGCCGTCGAGCGCCTCGCCGCGGCCCGTCTCGACGACGGCGACGCCGCCGGGGCCGCCGCCGCCCTCGGCCCCCACGCCGAGGAGGCGCCGTGGCGGGAGGAGGGCCACCGGCTGCTCGCCCTGGCCCTGTACCGCGACGGCCGCCAGGCCGACGCCCTCGCCGCGCTCCGCCGCGCCCGCGCCCTGCTCGCCGACGAGCTGGGCGTCGACCCCGGCCCCGCCCTCGTCCGGCTCGAGCAGGACGTGCTGCGGCACGCCGTCCCCGCGGGCCGGGGCGCCGGCGACGCCCCGCTCGAGCGTGCGGCGTCCGCCTTCGCGCTCTCCGTGGGGCCAGGTTCCGGCGCACGCCTGCGCGCGGGTGCGGAGCTGCTCCGCTCCCTCGCCGTCACGGGCGCGGCGGGTCTCGTGGCCGCGCGGGAGCAGCGCCTCGACGCCGTCCGCGCCGCGGCGGCGACCGACGACGTCGAGCTCGTCGCCCGCCTCGTCGGGGAGCACGACGTCCCGGCCCTGTGGGGCCGCGCCGACGACCCGGTGCAGGCGCGCGAGCTCGTCGCCGTCGCCGAGCGGACCCTCGCGCGGCTGCCCGCCGAGGCCCCGCCCGTCCTCCGCGGGCGCCTCCTCGCCACCCTCGCGGTCGAGACCCGCGGCGAGGCGGGCGTCCTCGGCGCCCGCGGCCGGGCGGCCGCCGAGGAGGCCGAGGCGCTGGCGCGGGAGCTCGGCGACGCGCGCCTGCTCGTCCACGCCCTCGGCGCCGCCGCCCTCCACGCCCTCGACGACGTCGGCGCGGCGCCGCGGCGCGAGGCCCTCGGCGCCGAGCTCGTCGCCGTCTCCGCCCGGCACGGCCTCACGGCGCACGAGGTCCTCGGGCACCTCGTCCGGCTGCAGGCCCTCTGCGCGCTCGGCGACGTCGACGGCGCCGACCGCGCCGCCGCGACGGCCGACGACCTCGGGCGCCGCAGCGAGGCGCCGCTGGTCGCCGTCTTCACCCGCTGGTACGCCGCCGTCCGCACCTCGCTGACGGACCGGCCCGCCGACGTCGTCGAGGCCGCCGCCCGCGACGCCGCTGCGCTCCTCCCGTCCGCCGGCATGCCCGGTGTCGCGGAGGGCCTCCCGGCCCTGGCCGTCCTCGCCACCCGGGTCCGCCACGGGCTCCCGTGGCCGGACGACCCCGCCACGGCCGGCGCGTACGCCCCCTGGGCGCTGCCCTGGCACCACCTCGCGCACGGCCGTCCCGACGCCGCCGCCCGCGCCGTCGCCGCGCTGCCCGACCCACCGCCGGGCCACCTCCTCGAGGCGCTCCTGGCCCTCGGCGGCCTGGCCGCCGCGGTCGTCGGGGACCGTCCCGCGACCGCCCGTGCGGCCGCGGCGCTCCGGCCCGCCCGCGGGCTGCGCACGGCCGGCAGCGGCGTCCTCGACGTCGGCCCCGTCGACGCGGTGCTCGCCCGCCTCGACGCCTGACGGGCCGGCGTCCGGGCCCCGCCGGCGCGCCGGTCCGCCGACACGCCCGACCGCCACGCCCTTCCCTGGACCAGAGGTCTGTGGTGGTGTGGGTCGTGCCGACCGGTGCGCCGACGCACCGGCACCCGGTCCGGTGCACGTGCCCGACGGACGACGACCGGCGACCCACGTCGCCGGTCGACCGACGACGACCCGCGACCTCCAGGGGGCCACCGCCCGTGCACGACGACCGAGAGCTCCTCCGCAAGCGCGTCGAGCGCACGCTCGCGCACCGGCTGCGCCCCCTCGTCCACCGGACGGTCGCGCCGCTGGTCGTGGAGGCGTGGCACGTCGGAGGCGGGCGCGGAGAGCCCGTGCCGCCGTCCGCCGCGCTGCCCGGCGACGCCGGCGGCGGCCCCCAGGACCCCGACGCGACCTACGGGCCGATGGCCGTCGGCGACGCGTGGGGCCCCGCGTGGGGCACGACGTGGCTGCACGTCACGGGCGAGGTGCCGGCGGAGGCCGCGGGGCGACACGTCGAGCTCGCCCTCGACCTCGGCTGGGCCGACCACTCGCCGGGCTTCCAGGCCGAGGGGCTCGTCTACACGCCGGACGGACGGCCCGTGAAGGGCCTCAACCCGCGCAACGGCTGGGTGCCGCTCGTCCGGGACGCCCGCGGCGGCGAGCGCGTCGACCTCTACGTCGAGGCCGCCGCCAACCCGCTCGTCCTCGACGTCGACCCGTTCCGCCCGACGACGCTGGGCGACCGCCTCACGTCCTCCGACGCCCCGCTCTACCGGCTCGCCCGCGCCGACGTGGCCGTCCTCGAGACCGAGGTGTGGGAGCTCGTCGCCGACCTCGAGGTCGCCGACGGCCTGCTGCGCGAGCTCGGCGAGGGCGACCCGCGCACGTGGCAGCTCGCCCGGGCCCTCGACCGCAGCCTCGACGTCCTCGACCTCCAGGACGTCGAGGGGAGCGCCGGGGCGGCCCGCGCCGAGCTGGCCGACGTCCTCGCGTCCCCCGCCGCCGCGAGCGCCCACCGCGTCAGCGCCGTCGGCCACGCGCACATCGACTCGGCGTGGCTCTGGCCGCTGCGCGAGACGGTCCGCAAGGTCGCGCGCACGACGTCGAACGTCGTCGACCTCATGGACAGCCCCGAGGGCGAGCACCTCGTCTACGCCATGAGCTCGGCCCAGCAGTACGCCTTCCTCGAGGAGCACCGCCCCGAGGTCTACGAGCGCGTCGCCGAGAAGGTCCGCGAGGGCCGCTTCGTGCCCGTCGGCGGGATGTGGGTCGAGTCCGACACGAACATGCCCGGCGCCGAGGCGATGGCCCGCCAGCTCGTCCACGGCAAGCGGTACTTCCTCGACCGCTTCGGCGTCGACACGCAGGAGCTGTGGCTGCCCGACTCCTTCGGCTACTCCGCCGCGCTGCCCCAGCTGGTCCGTCTCTCCGGCTCGCGCTGGTTCCTCACGCAGAAGATCAGCTGGAACACGACCAACGTCTTCCCCCACCACACGTTCTGGTGGGAGGGGATCGACGGCACCCGCGTCCTCACGCACTTCCCGCCCGTCGACACCTACAACTCCGAGCTGTCCGCGGCCGAGCTGGCCCACGCCTCCCGCAACCACCGCGACAAGGCCGGCTCCAACCGCTCGCTCGTGCCCTTCGGCTGGGGCGACGGCGGCGGCGGCCCCACCCGCGAGATGCTCCAGCGCGCCCGGCGGACGGCGGACCTCGAGGGCTCGCCGCGCGTGGCCGTCGAGCCGCCCTCGGCCTTCTTCACCGCCGCCGAGGCCGAGTACGGCCCCGGCGGCCCGCGCGGCGGCGGCGGGCCCGTGTGGGTGGGCGAGCTCTACCTCGAGATGCACCGCGGCACCTACACCTCGCAGCTCGGCGCCAAGCAGGGCAACCGCCGCAGCGAGCACCTCCTGCGCGAGGCCGAGCTGTGGTCGACCGCCGCGGCGCTCGCCAACCCGTCCTTCGCCTACCCGTACGAGGACCTCGACCGGATCTGGAGGACGGTGCTGCTGCACCAGTTCCACGACATCCTCCCCGGCTCGTCGATCGCCTGGGTGCACCGCGAGGCGCGGGCCACCTACGCCCGCGTGGCCGAGGAGCTCGAGGCCCTCGTCGCCGCGGCCCTGACCGCCCTCGCCGGCCCCGTGCCCGCCGGCGACGACGGCGCCGAGCTCGTCCTCAACGCCGCCCCGCACGCCCGCGACGGCGTCCCCGCCCTCGGCGGCGCCGTCACCGGCCCGCCGTCGTCGACCGTGACGGCGGCCAGGGAGGGCGACACCCACGTCCTCGACAACGGCCGGGTCCGCGTCGTCGTCGCGGCCGACGGGACGCTGGCGTCCGTCCGCGACCTCGCCGCCGACCGCGAGGTCCTCGCGCCCGGGCAGGCCGGCGCGCTGCTCCAGCTGCACCCGGACACGCCCAACGCCTGGGACGCCTGGGACCTCGACGCCTTCTACCGGAACCGCGTCACCGACCTCACGGACGTCGACGCGGTCGAGCCCCTCGTCGGCGCGGCGGCGGGCGGCGACGGCGTCGCGGGCGTACGGGTCACCCGGACCGTCGGCGCGAGCCGGCTCACCACCGACCTCACCCTCGCCCCCGGTGCGGCCCGGGTCGACGTCCGCGTCGAGGTGGACTGGCAGGAGCGCGAGAAGGTGCTCAAGCTCGCCTTCCCCCTCGACGTCCACACCGGCGCCGCGGCCTTCGAGACGCAGTTCGGCCACCTCGTGCGCCCCACGCACGAGAACACGACGTGGGACGCCGCCCGCTTCGAGGTCTGCGCGCACCGCTTCGTGCACGTCGCCGAGCCCGGCTACGGCGCCGCGGTCGTCAACGACTCGACGTACGGGCACGACGTCGCCCGCCACCCCCGCGAGGGCGGCGGCACGACGTCGACCGTCCGGCTCTCGCTCCTGCGCGCCCCGCGCTTCCCCGACCCGGACACCGACCAGGGCGTGCACGAGCTGCGGGCCGCCCTCGTCGTCGGCGCCGGCGTGGGCGACGCGGTGCGGGAGGGCTACGCGCTCAACCTCCCCGGGCGTCGTGTCCCCGCGGGCGCCGCGGCCCACGTGCGCCCGGTGGTCCGGGTCGAGGACGAGAGCGCGCCCGGCGCCGTCGTCGTCGAGGCCGTCAAGCTCGCCGACGACCGCTCCGGCGACGTCGTCGTGCGGCTCTACGAGGCGCTCGGCGGCCGCGCACGGGGCCGGCTCGTGGCGGACGTCGCGACGACCGGCACCGAGGAGGTCGACCTCCTCGAGCGGCCGCTCGCCGACGACCTGCGCGGCGCGCTCGTCGGCACCGACGAGGGCGGGGCGTCCCTCGCCCTCCGCCCGTTCCAGGTCGTGACGCTGCGCCTGCGGCGGGGCGCCGGCGGCTGACGCGGCGGCACGGACGCACGACGGCGCCGGGACCGCCCCGGCGCCGGGGCAGGGCCGACGGGTGGCGACGGCGCCACCGGGAGGAGGCACCGATGGGCACCAGCGGAGCAGGGGGACGCCGACCACGGGGTCGCCGGCGGCGGGCCGCCCTCCTCGGGGCCGGGGCGGCGGTGACGCTCGTCGCCGCCGGCTGCGGCGGGCCGTCGGACGCCGAGCGCGCGCAGGTGCTGCGCGTGGCCTACCAGCAGTTCGGCGGCAGCGAGAACGTCCCGCTGTGGTTCGACGACCTCGAGGAGCGCTTCGAGGCGTCCCACCCGGGCGTCGACCTCCAGGTGACGCCCGTCGTCGCGGGCGGCAACGACTACTTCACCAAGCTCAACCTCATGCGCGGCTCGCCGCGGACCGCGCCGGACGTGGTCCTCCAGGACACCTTCCAGATCAACTCCGACATCGAGGCCGGCTTTCTCCTCCCGCTCGACGACCGGCTCGCGCAGTGGGAGGACTGGCCCCAGTTCGCGGGCTCCGAGGCGGCGACGACCGGGCGCGACGGCCGCGTCTACGGCGTCTCCATGGGCACCGACACGCGCGGCCTCTGGCACAACACCGACCTCCTCGAGGAGGCGGGCGTCGAGACGCCGTGGCGCCCCTCCACGTGGGAGGAGGTCCTCGACGCCGCGCGCGCCGTCCGCGACGCCGGCCTCACCGCCCCCGACGGGCGGGACGTCATCCCCCTCAACGTCTACGGCGGCTCGTCCGTCGGCGAGGTGACCTCCATGCAGGGCGTGCAGATGCTCCTCGCCGGGACGGGCGACGTCCTCTACGACGAGGAGACCGACCGCTGGGTCACCGGCAGCAGGGGCTTCGAGGACTCGATGGGCTTCCTCTCGACCGTCTACGCCGAGGGGCTCGGCCCGTCGCTCGACCTCGCGCTGGACCCGCAGCTGCAGTACGCGATGGCCGGGCAGCTCATCCCGGCGCAGCGCGTGGCCATCGCCCTCGACGGCTCGTGGCAGGTGACGAACTGGCAGGAGGGCGGCGCCGGGGAGTGGCCGGAGTGGACGGAGGTGCTCGACGTCGCGCCCATGCCGACGCAGGAGGGCCAGGACCCCGGGGCCGTGAGCATGTCCGGCGGCTTCGCCTTCGGCGTCAGCGCGACGGCACCCGACCCGGACCTCGCCTTCGAGCTCGTCGCGGAGGCGGCGGGCCGCGAGAGCTCGCTCGCGTACTACCTCGCGGCGCAGCAGATCTCGGTGCGGGCGGACGTCACGGCCGACCCCCGGTACGCCGAGCAGAACCCGCGGACGGCGGCGCTCACGGAGCTCGTCGAGGTCACCCGCTTCCGGCCCGCCTACCAGGAGTACCCGCGCATCTCGAACGAGATCAGCACGGTCGCCGAGTCGGTCATCACGGGCGAGCGGACGCCCGCGGAGGCCACGGCCGACTACGACGCGGCGGTCACCGACATCGTCGGGGCCGACGCCACCGAGGACGCCGCGGAGCGGGCGCGGTGAGCGTCGTCGAGCGGGCCGGGGGCCCGCCCCCCGCCCCCACCGCCGGCCACGCCCCGGCCCCGCGGCCGCCCCGGAGGCGACCGGCGAGCCGGTGGCTCGTGCCGCTGGCCCCCGCCGTGGTCCTGCTGGGCGTCTTCTTCGCCGGGCCGGTCGTGTGGAGCGTGCTGCTGTCCTTCACGGACGCCTCGCTGACGGGCTCGGCCGCCCGCGGCACGTCCTTCGTCGGCCTCGACAACGTCGTGACGCTCGTGCAGGACCCGGCGGTGTGGAACGCCGTCGTCATCACCGTGGTCTTCGTCGTCGGGTCGGCGGTCATCGGGCAGAACGGGCTCGGGCTCGCGCTCGCCCTCATGCTCCGCGGCCGCGGGACGGCCGTGCGCTCCCTCGTCACGCTGCCGGTCATGGCCGCCTACGTCGTCCCGGAGATCGTCGCGGCCTTCGTCTGGTACGCCTTCCTCAACCCCGAGGGCACGCTCAACACGGCCCTCGGCGGCCTCGGGCTCCCCGGCCAGTCCTGGCTCTTCACGGTGCCCGTGCTCGCCGTCGTCCTCGCCAACATCTGGCGCGGCACGGCCTTCTCGATGCTCATCTACCTCGCCGCGCTGAGCCAGGTGCCGGCCGACGTCGACGAGCAGGCGCAGGTGGACGGCGCCTCGGGCTGGACACGGCTGCGGTACGTGACGATCCCCATGATCCGCCGCGCCATCGGGACGAACCTCGTGCTCGTCACCCTGCAGACGCTGCAGGTCTTCACGCTGATCTTCGTCATGACGGCCGGCGGGCCCGGCGACAAGAGCGAGACGCTCCCGCTCCTCATGTACGAGCAGGCCTTCCAGTACGCCGCCCTGGGCTACGGCACGGCCATCGCGCTCGTGCTGCTGGCCATCGGCGCCGTCTTCTCGCTCGGCTACATCCGCGCCATCGGCAAGGAGGAGATCTGATGGCCGCCCCCACCGCCCCGCGCACGAGGGCCGGCGGCGGTGCCGGCCGTGCCGGCCGTCCCGTCCCCAGCGTCGCCTCGCCCCGCCGCCGCGCGTCCGACGTCCTCGTGACGGCGGTGCTCGTCGTCGTGGCGGTCTGCTTCGCCGTCCCGCTGCTCTGGCTGCTCCTCGCGGCCGTGGACCCCGGCGCGACGCTGCAGCTGCGCGTGCCCGACGAGCCGGGCCTCGACAACTTCGCGGCCGTCCTCACGCCGGAGACGACGCTCCGGCCGCTGCTCAACTCGCTGGTCCTGTGCCTGTCGGCGGCGGCGATCACCGTCGTCGTCGCGACGCTCGCCGCCTACCCGCTCTCGCGCTACCAGCTCCGGTACGGGCGGCCGTTCCTCTACACCGTGCTCTTCGCGACGGGCCTGCCGCTCACCGCGGTCATGGTCCCCGTCTACAGCCTCTTCGCGCGGCTCGACCTCGTCGACACCCGCTACGGCACGGTGCTGTTCCTCGCGGCGACGTCGCTGCCCATCGCCGTGTGGCTGCTGAAGTCCTTCATGGACGGCGTGCCCGTCGAGCTCGAGGAGGCGGCGTGGACGGACGGGGCCTCGGCGATGCAGTCGCTGCGCTCCGTCGTCGCGCCGCTCATGCTGCCCGGCATGCTCGTCGTGGGGATCTTCACCTTCATCACGGCGTGGGGGAACTTCTTCGTGCCGTTCGTCCTCCTGCTCAGCGAGGACAAGCTCCCGGCGGCCGTGACGATCTACCAGTTCTTCGGGCAGTACGGCGCCGCGGCCTACGGGCAGCTGGCGGCCTACTCGCTGCTCTACACGCTGCCCGTCGTCGTGCTCTACCTCGTCGTGTCCCGCTGGCTCGGCGGCGCCTTCACCCTCGGGGGCGGCGTCAAGGGGTGACGCGCCGCCGGCGCCGCGCCGCCGCGAAGGAGCGGACGCCGGCCACGAGGTAGACGAGCAGCAGCACCGCCATGACGGTGCTGACGACGACGGCCGCGGGCCGCTCCGCCGTCCCGGTGAGGACGGCGGGCAGCCGCACGACGTTCATCGACGAGCCGAGGAGCCCCAGGAGCGCGACGAGCAGGGCGGCGTGGATGCCGTGGCGGTGCAGCCGGGGCGACCGCGCGACGGCGGCTGCGGCGAGCATCAGCACCCCGACGACGGCAGGGATCAGCGCGGTCAGGCTGTCCGCCCCCGTGAGGACGTAGCCGAGCACGCCGAGCACCACCAGGGCGGCGCCGACGACGGGGGTCAGCGTGGTCACGGGGTCTCCTCGCGGGCTCGGCGCCCCCGGCGCGGACGGCCGGGGAGCGCGCCACCGTAGCGGCGCCGCCCCGGACGCCCGCGGGACCGCCCGGCGACCCCTCAGTGCGGGAAGACGCCGACCCGCTCGAGCACCGTGAAGGTCGGCGGCCCCTGGGCGCCGCCCCGGCGCATCACCGGCGGGGCGTCCGGGTCGGTCCGGAAGGCCTCGAAGGCGGCGTGGTCGGGGAAGTCGAGGAGGACGACAACCCGACCGTCCTCGTCGGCGGGCGTGAAGACCTGGGTGCCGCGGCACCCGTGGCCCTTGCGGACCCCCAGGCCCTCGTCCGCGAAGACGTCGAGGAACTGCTCCAGGTCACCGATCCGGACCTCGGCCAGCACGTGCACGGTGGCTCCCCTCCGCGCGGACGCCGTCGTCCGCACGTCGGCAGCGTCGCACCTGCCGGGCCGCCGCGCCGGGGAACCCGGGCGGCGACCGGGCCGGCGGGAGCGGCCTCGTCGGCGGGGTGGGTCAGTCGCACATGTCGCACTGGCCGCTGCGGGGCAGCTCCATGTGGCACGTCGGGCAGCGGGGCGGGGGCGGCGGCACGGGCGCCGCGGCCTTGGGGGCCGCCGTGGCGCGGGGGGCGCGCTGCCGCGTCGTCGCCGCGCCCGCCACCCGGCCGGTGCGGACGGCGGTGCCGCCGTCGGCCGGCAGGTCGCGGGCCAGCGCGCGGTAGCACGCCAGGCGGGCCTCGGCGGCGTGCTGCTCGACGTCCGCCGGGCGGGTGCCGGTGTGCCGCTCGACGGCGTCGGCGTAGCCCGCCCCGACGGCGCCGTCGGCCTCGCGGACGACGAGCGCGGTGAGCGGCGGGTGGTCGTTCGCGGGGTCGGCGCAGACGTCGGCCACGCGCCCGAGGACGTCCCCGATCCACTGGTGCAGCAGCGTGCGCGTCGCGATGCCCGAGCGGGCGAAGAGCGCCCGCGCCAGCTCGCCGTAGGGGACCGTCGTCCCGTAGACGCGGGCACGGGCCGTGAGGACGGCGACGGCGGCGGACGTCCACGCGTCGAGGGCGTCGGGGAAGGCGACGGCGGAGCGGTCGGCGACCCGGTACGTGCCGGGCGCGGGGGCGTCGACGCTCACGCGGCACCCCCCGCGGCGGCGTCGGCCCGGCGGCGGAGGCGGCGGACGGCGCGGGCGTCCGGCTGCCCGAGGCCGACCTTCGTCAGCTCGGCGGCGGTCCAGCCGGCCTCCAGCGCGGCGGCGTGGGCGGCGGCGTAGTCGTTCTCGGCGACGTCGAGGGCCGCGCGGCGGGCGTCCCGCTCGGCGGCCACGCCGGCGAGGGTGCGGCCGGCGTCGGTGCGGGGGTCCGGGGTGCTCGCGGGGGCGGCGGTGCCAGGGCCGGTGCCAGGGCCGGTGCCGGGGCCGGTGTCGGGAGGGGTGTCGGCGGGGGCGTGCTCGACGGTGGGGCTCACGTCGGCACGGTAGTCCGGGGCCGGCGCGACGGGTCAGGCGCGTCGGCGGCGGCGGAGCGACTGGCCGGCGCGGCGCGCGCCTCCCATGACGGACCGGCGGACGAGGACGAGGAGCAGCACGGCCGGCGACAGGGCGGCGTAGAACAGCCACTGGTGCCAGGGCGGGGCCCACCCGTCGACGAGTCGGGCGCGGCTCGGGTCGTCGGCGACGAAGGCGACCTCGACCGAGTCGCCCTCGTCGAAGTCCTCCCCGGTCGGGATGGACGCCGTGACGTCGGAACCGTCGACGGGGTATCGGACCTCGACGAGGTCGGCCATGCGGCGGCGGTAGTCCTCGCCGACGACGACGGCGTCGACCCGCTCGAGGGACGGCAGGTCGCGGAGGTCGGCCTGCTGCGCCCACGAGACGCCCGCGCCCGTGAGGGCCGCTCCCGCCAACGCGGCGGCGAGGAGGACGACGCCGACGGTCGCGCGACGTCGTCCCTCCCGTGAGGTCGTCTCGTCCGCCACGGCGTCGTCCGTCGTCACCCCGCCACCCTGGCGTGCGGTCGGGGCCCGTGTCCGGCGGACCGGTCACCCCGTCCGGGTGACCGGTCCGCCGTCGGACGGCTCAGACGTCCGCGCTGCCCCGCGCGCGCACCTTGTTCACGACAGCCACGACGACCGCCACGAGCAGCAGCCCGTAGATGACACGTGTCGTCCCGCTCGAGAAGAGCACCGTCAGGTCGCCCTGGCTGATGGCGAGGCTGTTGCGGAGGTTCACCTCGGCCAACGGGCCGAGGATCACGGCGATGAGGACGGGCGCCAACGGGATGTCGTGGCGCCGCATGAGGAAGCCGAGCAGCCCGAGCCCGAGGAGCAGCCCGAGGTCGAAGACGGACCCGGAGGCGGCGTAGATGCCGAGGCCGGCAAAGACGCTGATGCCGGCGTAGAGGTACGGCCGCGGGATGAGCAGCAGCTTGGCCCATACGGGCGCGAAGGGCAGGTTGATGATGAGCAGGACGAAGAGCCCGATGAACAGGCTCGCGATGAGGGCCCACACCAGGTCGCCGGAGCGGCTGAAGAGCAGCGGTCCGGTCTGGAAGCCGAACTGCTGCAGTGCGGTGAGCATGACGGCGGCGGTGGCCGACGTCGGCAGCCCGATGGCGAGCAGGGCGCCCATCGCCGTGCCGGCGGTGGCGTTGCCCGCCGCTTCCGGCGCGGCGAGGCCGCGGATGGCGCCCTTGCCGAACTGCGGGTCGGCCCGGCGGGCGTCGAGGCGCCGCTCGGTGCCGTAGGCGAGGAAGGTCGGCACCTCGGACCCGCCGACGGGGATGACGCCGAAGGGGACGCCGAAGGCGGTGCCGCGCAGCCACGCCGGGGCCGCCTCCTTGACCTCCGCCCGCGAGAGGTAGGGCCGACCGGTCACCCGCACGAGCTTGTCGCCGCTCTGCCAGCGTCCGCGCGAGGCGATGTAGAGCACCTCGCCGAGGGCCAGCAGGCCGACGGTGATGACGACGATGCCGATGCCGTCGAAGAGCTGCGGCAGGCCGAGCGTGTAGCGCACCGTGCCGGTCTGGGAGTCGATGCCGACGACGCCGACCGCGAACCCGATGACGAGGGCGGCGAGGCCCTTGAGGGCCGAGTCGGCGACGACGAAGGAGGTCGCGACGAAGGCGAAGGCCGTGAGCGCGAAGAACTCCTCCGGCCCGAAGGCCGACGCGAGGCTGGCGAAGAGCGGGGCACCGAGCGCGACGACGGAGGTGGCGACGAGCCCACCGGTGAAGGCGCCGATGGCCGACGTCGCGAGCGCCTGCGGCGCCCGTCCCGCCAGCGCCATGCGGTGCCCCTCGAACGTCGAGGCGATGGCCGAGGAGTTGCCCGGCGTGTTGAGGAGGATGCCGGTCGTCGAGTCGCCGAACAGCCCGCCGTAGTAGATGCCGGCGAACATGATGAGCGCGCCCGTGGGGTCGAGCGCGAACGTCACCGGCAGGAGCAGGGCGACGGCCATGGCCGAGCCGAGGCCCGGCAGGACGCCGACCGCGGTGCCGAGCAGGGCGCCGACGACGACCCAGACGAGGTTGATGGGCGAGAGCGCGGTGGAGAACCCACCGGCGAGGTCTGCGAGCGCCTCCACGTCAGCCCACCCCGAGGAGACCGGCCGGCAGGCCGAGGCCCAGCACGGCGCCGAAGACGAGCTGGACGACGGACGAGATGGCGAGCCCGACGCCGGCGTCGAAGAGCCGGCGCCGGCTGCCGAGCGCCTGGGCGACGCCCCAGAAGAGGAAGGCGCCGGACAGCAGCCAGCCGAGCGGCACGAGCGCGACGACGAAGACGGCGAAGACGGCCGTGACGGTGCCGACGGCGCGCCAGTCCGTCGGTGCGGGTCCGTCGGGGTGCTCGTCCTCGCCCCGGTCCGCCCCGGAGCGGGCGCGACGACGGGCGCGGACGGCGTCGACCGCGAGACCGACGGCGACGCCCCACGCGACGACCAGCACGATCCCGGGGAAGAACCGCGGGCCAGGACCCTCGCTCCCCTCGCTCACGGGCATCGTGAGGTAGCCGTAGGTGAGGTAGGCCGCCACGGCGACGACGACGGCCACGACGGCGAAGGAGCCGGGCGCCGGGGCCGGGGCGGGCCGGGGCGGCGGGCCGTCGGTCGTCGTCGCGGGCGGCACGTCCGACGGCGAGACGAGCGCGGTGTCGGGCGCCGGCGCGTCGACGGGGGTCGGCTGCCCGCCGGGCCCGCCCGCGGGGGCGCTCACAGGCCGGCCTCGTCGAAGATCTGCCGCACGCGGGCGACCTCCTCGTCGACGAAGGCGGCGAACTCGGCGTCGAAGAGCTCGGCGTCGATCCAGCGGTTCCGCTCGAGGGTCGCCTGCCACTCCGGCGTCGCGAGGGTCTCCGCGACGATGGCGTCGAGCTCGGCCACCTGCTCCTCGCTGAGCCCGGGCGGGGCCAGCAGGCCGCGCCAGTTGGGCTGGTGGACGTCGTAGCCGAGCTCGTAGAGCGTCGGGATGCCGATCTCGGGCTGGGGCTCCGGCGCCGAGACGGCGAGGGCGCGCATGGTGCCCGCCTCGATCTGGTCGGCGAACTCGTTGTAGCCGCTGATGCCGATGTCGCTGGCCCCCGACAGCAGGGCCTGGACGGCCTCGCCGCCGCCGGAGTAGGCGATGTAGTTGACGTCCGTCGCCTCGACGCCGACGGCGAGCGCGAGCTGGATGGCCAGCAGCTGGTCGGTGCCGCCGAGGGAGCCGCCGCCGACGGCGACGCCGCGCGGGTCGGACTGCCAGGCGGCGACGAGGTCGTCCACCGACTCCAGCGGGGAGTCCGCCGGCACGACGATGACCTCGTAGTCGTCGGTCGTCCGGGCGATGGGCGTGACGTCCTCGAAGCCGTTCTCGCTGTCGTTGATCTCGACGCCGCCGACCATGACGGTGCCGGTGACCATGAGGACGTCGCCCTGGCTCTCCATCTCGGCCAGCTGCGACAGCGCGATGGTGCCCGCGGCGCCGGGCACGTTGACGACCTGCGGGTTCGTCACCACCCCGGCCTCGCGCATCGCCGCCTGCAGCTGGCGCGCGTTGGTGTCCCAGCCGCCGCCCGGCGACGCCGGGGCGATGATCGTCAGCCCCGTCCGGGCGCCCGAGAGCGTCCCCGTCCGGCGGGCGTCCCACGCCGCCGCCGCCACCAGCGGCACCAGCAGCGCGACCGCCACCACCTTGCCCGCGCGTCCTCGCACCCGGCTCACCACGGCCTGCTCCCGTCCGTCTCGTCGGACGGGCGGACGGGCCGCGAGGGCCGTCCGCCGGGCGGGCGTCCCCTGCCGACGCCCTCGTCCGGCGGGCGACGCTACCTGCCCCGGGCACCCGCCCCGCGCCGCCGACCGGCTCCCGGGCGTCGCCGGGCCCCCGGCGTGACGAGGCTCACGCCGGGCCGCGGGGACGTCGTCGGGGGAGGCCCGGCGTCACCCGTGCGTGGTAGGCAGGACGCCCGACGGCGCGCACCGCGCCGCACGACGCAGGGGGTGCCGCGTGACGGTCCTGGTGGGCTGGTCCAGCAGCGAGGAGGGCGCCGCGGCGCTCGAGAGCGCCGTCGCCGAGGCGACGCTGCGCGGCGGGTCGCTGGCGGTGCTCGACCTCACGGCGGCCGACGACCGCGGCCAGGCCGCCCGACGCGTCGTCGGCGAGGTGGCGGGGCGCCACGGCGGCCTGACGGTCCGGGCGGTCGAGCGGCCGGAGAAGCAGGACCCCGTGGACGCGCTGCTCGACGCGGCGGTCGCCGAGCAGGCCGAGCTCGTCGTCGTCGGCACGCGGCGGCGCTCGCCCGTCGGCAAGTTCCTCCTCGGCAGCACGGCGCAGCGCGTCATCCTCGGCGCCGAGGTCCCCGTGCTCGTCGTCAAGCCGGCGCGGGAGGGCTGACCGCCCCCGCCGCACGGCCGGCCGGCGTCAGCGGACCGCCCGCCGCCGACCGGCCGTGAAGGACGCGACGACGAGCCACACGGCGGTCGCCACGGTGATGATCGCGAGCGGCACGTGCACTGTCAGCGGGGCGTGGTCGCCGCTCCACGCCTGGAGGAAGCCGACGAGGAAGACCCCGACGGCGAGGGCGGCGAGCGCCGTCGAGCCGCCGCGCAGGCGGAGCCAGACCGCCGCGGCCGCGGCCAGGCCGCTGACGACGTGGAGCACGACGGCGCCCGCCGCGTGACCGTCGAGGCCGTCGCGCAGCCCCGACGCCACGAGCTCGCCGGCGGAGACGAACTGCCAGCCGAGGACGAGCAGGGCGAGCGCGGCCGTCACCTGCAGCGCCCGCAGCGGCGCGGTGGCGGTGGTGGCGGGTGCGGACGACGTCGTGGTCATGGCGGTCCTCCGGGACTGGTGACGGCGCGGGCTGCGCCGTCACCAGCCTGGTGGCTCCCGCTGTGCGCCGCCTGTGGACGACGCCGTCCGGCTCAGCCGGCGAAGTCCGCCTTCCGGATGCGTGCGTGGACGCCCGTCGTGCGGTCGACGACCTGCGAGAGCGTGAAGTCGGTCGCCGCGGACAGGTACGCGTAGGCCACCGGGCCCTCCATGCCGAGGTCGTCGGTGAGGAAGGCCAGCGCGGCGCGCACGGCGTCCTTGACGGCGACGCCGACGTCGGTGACCTGGCCCCCCACGGGGCCGTCGGGGTCCGAGAGGCCGATCGGCAACCAGTGCTCGGGCGTCTCGGCGAAGGGTCGCGTCGCGGTCTGCAGCGGGGCGCCGTCGCCGGGCCGGACGACGGACAGCCGCAGCCGGGCCCGCAGCGAGCCCTCCATCGCCGTCAGGGCGACCTCGCCGTCGCCCTGCGCCATGTGCGGGTCGCCGACGTAGAAGAGCGCGCCGGGCACCCGGACCGGCAGGTACAGGGTGGCGCCGACGCCGACGTCCCGGACGTCGAGGTTGCCGCCGGCGTCGGTCGGGGGGACGGAGTCGACGGTCACGCCGGTGTCGCGGGCGACGCCCATGGTCCCGAGGAAGGGCTGCAGCGGGAACCGCGCCGTCACCGGGCCGGGCATCGCCCCGACGAGCCCGCGGTCGCTCGTCTCGACGGGCGTGAAGACGCTGACGTTGCCGCCGACGTTGAGGTAGGGCGCCAGGGCCGGGTCGCCGGTCCAGGCCTCCGGGTACTCGCCCGGGAGCGCGCCCCGGCCGTGCCGGTTGGAGATGACGCCGTAGGGCACGCGCGGCGCGAGGCCGAGCACCTCGACCTTGAGGACGTCGCCCGGCTGCGCCCCGCGGACCGCGACGGGGCCCGTGACGACGTGCGGGCCCGGCCCGTCGTGCGCGGTGCGTGCCGCGACACCGACGGCGTCCTCGAGCACGTCCTGCGGCCGGACGCCGAAGGAGGTGAAGTACGCGAGCGGGTCCTTGCCCTGGTCCTCGAGCAGGCCCTCGTGGGAGACGGCGTCCATCGTCAGCACGGCCCCGGAGGTGACTCGCGCGACGGGGTCGGTGCGCCGGTTGGGCAGGCGCCCCCACAGCGCCGTCGCCGGGTCGCAGCGGACGTAGGTCTCGCGCGCCGGGGCGCGCCGCAGCGGCTGGAGGACGGGCGGCAGCGCGGTCGTCGCGCCCCACGCCGGGGCGGACGCGGCGATGCCGCCGGCGCCCGCGGCGGCGAGCCCGCCGACGCCGGCCGCGGCGCGCAGCAGGCCGCGCCGCCCGATGCCGCGGGCCAGCACCTCGGCCGCGTCGGACGGCGAGGGCGCCGGGGAGGCGGGGTGGGTGGTGGCGGGGCTCGTGCCGGCGTGCGGGCTCACGTCGTCCTCCTCGGCCGGCCCCCGGGCGGGGCCGTCGCGGCACGCTCCCGTTCCGGTGTGTCGTGCCGGTGACCCGGTGTGTCGGGAAGGTTGCGCGGCGTGGCGGGGGCCCGGGGCCGCGCCTACGGTCGGTCGGTGGCTGACCCTGCCGACCGCGCTCCCGCCGACCTGCGCCCCGGTGTCCTCCTCGACGTCGACGGCACGTTGCTCGACACCAACTACCTCCACGTGCTCGCGTGGTGGCGGGCCCTGCGCGACGCCGGGGTCGAGGGCGTCGACATGGCGACCGTCCACCGGGCCATCGGCATCGCCAGCGAGGGCCTCGTCGAGCGCGTCGTCGGCAGCGGCGGGCTCGACCAGCCGCCCGGCGGGGGCGGCGGCGACGTCGACGACGACCTCGTCGAGCGGGCGTCCGACGGCCACTCCGCGCACTACGAGGAGCTGCGGGAGCACGTCACGGCCTTCCCCGGGGTGGCCGACCTCCTCCACGCGCTCGCCGGGAAGGGGCTCGCCGTCGTGCTCGCGACGAGCGGGGCGGCCGAGGACCTCGACTGGATGCAGCCCGCCATCGGCGCCGAGGACGCCGTCGCGGGTGCCACGACGTCCGGCGACGTCGAGGACGCGAAGCCGGCGCCGGACCTCCTGTCCACGGCCGTGGAGCAGCACGGCCTCGACCCGGACCGCACGACGGCGGTCGGCGACACCGTCTGGGACGTCGAGTCCGCGAAGGCCGCCGGGCTGCCCTGCATCGCCCTGACCTGCGGCGGCATCTCCCGCGAGGAGCTCGAGCAGGCGGGCGCCGCGCTCGTCCTCACCTCGCCGCGCGAGCTGCTCGAGCGTCTCGACGACCCCGCGGTGACGGCCGTCCTGCTGCGCGGCTGAAACCCCGCCCTTCGGAGGCGTGCGCCCGGGCGATGGGTCGCGCGCGACGTGACGTTCGTCTCCCGTCAGGTGGGCGTCGGGTCGTTGACGCCTGGACGAGATCGTCCATAACGTCCCTTTCGCGCTCACCAGGAGCCACGGCTGGTTGCCGGCCGTGACGACGGGTGCCCTGCGGCAGCGGAGCCGTCGGGTACCTCGGGCGCGCCCCCCGTCCGCCCGCGGTCCGCCGCGGGCCTGCCCCGAAGAGGTCCCGTGACCCAGCCCCGCCGCGCCACCCGCGCTGCCCGCTCCGCCCTCGGCGCCCCCCTCCTCGCCGCCACCGCGGCCGCCGTCCTCGGCCTCACCACGGCCGGCCCCGCACTGGCCCTCCCCGCCTCGGCTGCATCGGCGCCCAGCGCCCTCGTCGCCGTCGCCGACGCCGGTGACGCGGCCGTCGCCGGCGCCTACGTCGTCACGCTCGACCCCGGCACCGACGCCGGCGCGCTCGCGGCCGACCTCGACCTCGACGTCGACCACGTCTACGACGACATCGTCGACGGCTTCGCCGGCGACCTCGACGCCGCCGAGCTCGCCGAGCTGCGCGCCGACCCGTCGGTCGTCGCCATCGAGGAGGACCAGGTCTTCTCGGTCGCGGCGACGCAGGGCATCAACCCGGCCGGCGGGCTCTGGGGGCTCGACCGCATCGACCAGCGCAACCGTCCGCTGTCGGGCGGCTACACGTACGGGACGACGGCGTCGAACGTCACGGCGTACGTCATCGACACCGGCATCGCGACGTCGCACGCCGACTTCGGCGGCCGCGCCGCCAACGTCTTCGACTCCCTCGGCGGCAACGGCCAGGACTGCCAGGGCCACGGCACGCACGTCGCCGGCACCATCGGCGGCTCGACCTACGGCGTCGCCAAGGGCGTCCAGCTGCGCGGCCTGCGGGTCCTCGGCTGCGACGGGCGCGGCAGCACCTCCGGCATCATCGCCGCCGTCGACTGGGTCGCGGCCAACGCCCAGAAGCCGGCCGTCGCCAACATGTCGCTCGGCGGCGGCTTCTCCTCCGCCCTCAACGCGGCCGTCGACCGGCTCTCCGCCAGCGGCGTCTCCGTCGCCGTCGCGGCCGGCAACGAGAACCAGAACGCCTGCAACGTGTCCCCGGCCTCCGCGGACTCGGCGGTGTCGGTCGCAGCGTCCGACCGGAACGACGCCAAGGCGTCCTTCTCCAACTTCGGCACGTGCACCGACCTCTACGCCCCCGGCGTGGGCGTCACCTCCGCGTGGCTGAACGGCGGGACGAACACCATCAGCGGCACCTCGATGGCCAGCCCGCACGTGGCCGGCGTCATGGCCCTCTACAAGGGCCGGGGCGGTGACGCCGCCAGCTCGACGGTGAAGAGCTGGCTCATCGGGAACGCGACGACGAACGTCGTCTCGGGCAACGTCTCGGGCACGCCGAACCGGCTCCTGTTCACGAACGGTCTCTGACCCGCAGGACCCCGACGCCGTCGGCGCCGCCCTCCGGGGCGGTGCCGGCGGCGTCGTCGTGCGTCCGGGGCGGGACCGCAGGGCCGACCGCCGCGGCAGGACGGCGGTAGGCCGCTGACCCGCGGTGATGCCCGGCTCCACGCCCGCCGCTCCTGCGGTCGTGCCGCCGCCCCCGGGTGGTCCTGGCCCGCCGAGCACTTGACGGCTCGTCGCTATAGCGATTTAGTCCTCGTCGTCCGGCAGCACCGAGGCTGCCGCCGAGCCGACGAGGAGGTGCGCCGTGGCACCCGCCGACCGACCCGAGCGCACCGACCAGCGCCCCGAGCAGCGCCCCGGGCGCGCCCGCCGCCCCGACGGCCGGGCGACCCGGCCGACCATCGCCGACGTCGCCCGTGCGGCCGGCGTCAGCGCCGGGGCCGTCTCCTTCGCGCTCAACGGGCGGCCCGGCGTCAGCGAGGGGACGCGGCGCCGGATCCTCCGCGTCGCCGAGGAGATGGACTGGCAGCCCGACCAGCGGGCGCGCGCGATGCGCACCCGGCGGGTCGGCGCGGTCGGCCTCGTGCTCCGGCGCTCGCCGGACACCATCGCCGACGACCCCTTCTTCGCCGCCCTCATCGCGGGCGTCGAGCAGGTCGTCTCCCTCGAGCAGTGGTCGCTCGTCCTCGACGTCGTCGCGGACGACGCCGAGGAGCGCGCCGCGTACGAGCGGCTGGCCCGCGGCCGCCGGGTCGACGGCGTCCTCGTCACCGACCTCCGCCGCGACGACCCCCGGGTCGACCTCGTCGGCGCGCTCGGCCTGCCCGCCGTGACGCTCAACCGGCCGGAGCGGGAGGGGCGGCCGTCGCCGCTGCCCGCCGTCGTCGTCGACGACGCCGCCGGGACCCGGCTCGCCGTCCGGCACCTGCTCGACCTCGGGCACCGCCGCGTCGCGCACGTCGCCGGCCCGTCGGACCTCGAGCACGCCGCCCGGCGCCGCCGCGCGGTGGAGCACGAGCTCGCCGTCGCGGGCCTCACGCCCGTCGCGGTCGTGGAGACCGACTTCACCGCGGCGGCCGGGGCCCGGGCGACGGCGCGGCTCCTCGACCTCGCCGAGCCGCCCACCGCCGTCGTCCACGCCTCCGACCCGCTGGCCGTCGCCGGCCTCGGGGTCGCCCACGACCGGGGCCTGCGCCTGCCGGAGCAGCTCTCGACCACCGGCTTCGACGACGTCGAGCTCGCCGGCCACGTGTACCCGCCGCTGACGACCGTCCGCACCGACAGCCGCGCGTGGGGCGCGGCGGCAGCGACGGCGCTCGTGGCCCTCCTGGCGCGCGAGCACGCGCCGCCGTCCGACGAGGGCCCTCGGGTGGCCGACGAGCCGCCGGAGGCGTACGACGTGCTCCTCCCGCCGGTCGAGCTCGTCGTCCGCGGGTCGACCGCCGCGCCGCGCGCCTGACGCCCGTCCCCGCAGCAGCCCTCCCCGCGAGCCCCGCCGCACCCCGGCGACCGGCCCCGGACGACGTCGTCCGCGGCCCCGCAGGTCCGAGCACCTGCCCGCTCCGCACGAGCCGACGAGCACGAGCCGACGAGCACGAGAGAGGCGCGACGATGCGCACCCGAGCCCCCCACCGCGCCGCCGTGGCGACGGCGGCCGCCCTGGCCCTGGCGCTCCCGCTGGGCGCCTGCGGCGCCCCGCAGGCGGTGGACGCCGAGACCGCGGCGACGGCCCGCGGCCCCATCACGATCTGGTACTCGAACAACCCCCAGGAGGTCGCCTGGGGCGAGCAGATGGTCGCCGCCTGGAACGCCGCCCACCCCGACGAGCCGGTCCGCGCGCAGGAGATCCCCGCGGGGACGTCGTCGGAGGCCGTGCTGTCGGCGTCGATCACGGCCGGCAACGCGCCGTGCCTCGTCTTCAACACCTCGCCGGCCGCCGTGCCGGAGTTCGAGCGCCAGGGCGGCCTCGTCGACCTCGACACCCTCCCGCCGGGCGAGGACGGGCAGACGGCGACGGACTACGTCACGGCCCGCAGCGGCGACCTCGCCGAGCAGTACGCGTCCGAGGACGGCCACTTCCGGCAGCTGCCGTGGAAGTCCAACCCCGTCATGGTCCTCTACGACAAGGAGGCCTTCGCCGCGGCCGGCCTCGACCCGGAGGACCCGCCGCTCGGCACCTACGACGAGCTGCTCGAGACGGCGCGGACGATCGTCGGGTCCGGTGCCGCGCCCAACGGCCTCTACCCGTCGCCGTCGAGCCAGTTCTTCCAGCCCTGGTTCGACTTCTACCCCTTCTACGCGGCGCAGACGGGCGGCACCCAGCTCGTCGAGGACGGGCGCCCGACCTTCGACGACGCGGACGGGGAAGCCGTCTTCGACCTCTGGCGGACGATGTACGCCGAGGGCCTGTCGAGCCCGGAGATCTACAACGGCGACGCCTTCGCCGACGGCGCCGCGGCCATGTCGATGGCCGGCCCGTGGGCCGTCGCCGCCTACACCGACACCGTCGACTGGGGCGTCGTCCCCGTCCCCACCGCGGAGGGGACCCCGGCGGACGAGACGTGGAGCTTCTCCGACGCCAAGAACATCGCCCTCTACTCGGCGTGCGAGAACCGCGCGACGGCCTGGGACCTCGCCCGCTTCGCGACGAGCGAGGAGCAGGACCGCCTCCTCCTCGAGATGACCGGGCAGATGCCGCTGCGCTCGGACCTCCTCGGCACCTACCCCGACTGGTTCGCCGAGAACCCCGCGTACGTCCCCTTCGCCGAGCAGGCGGCCCGCACCGTGGAGGTGCCCAACGTGACGTCGTCCACCAAGGTCTGGCAGGCCTTCCGCAACGCCTGGTCGGCCGGGGTGATCTTCCGCTCCGAGCCGGTCGGGCAGGCGCTCGACGAGGCGTCGTCCGACGTCGCCGACCTCGTCTCCGCCGACGCCGCGCGCGGGGAGCGGTCGTGAGCGCCCGCACGAGCCAGGCGACCCCGCGCCCGGCCGCCGCGCCGCCGCGGCACGCGGCGGGCGACGGCGGGGAGCGCCCGGCGTCGGGCCTGCGCCGCGTCCTCGGCCGGCAGCCCCTGGGCGGGCTCTTCGCCGCGCCCTACCTGCTCTTCGTCCTCGCGGTCTTCGCGGTGCCGCTCGTCTTCGCCGTGTACATGGCGTTCCACGACTACTTCTTCGCCGCGCCGGGCGCCGACGTCGACCGGCCCTTCGTCGGCCTCGACAACTTCGCCGCGGTGCTCACCGACCCGGCCGTCCAGCGGTCGTTCCTCAACGTGGCGATCTTCCTCGTCATCAACGTCCCGCTGACCGTGGTGCTGGCGCTCGTCCTCGCGGTGGCGCTCGACGCGCCGATGCGCGGCCTGTCCTTCTTCCGCGCCGCCTACTACGTCCCGTACATCACGAGCTCGGTCGCCGTCGTCGGCGTCTGGCTCTTCCTCTTCGGCGGCGACGGCCTCGTCAACCGCGTCCTCGGCCCCCTGGGGCTCGTGCCGGACCCGTCGTGGCTCGTCAACAGCTCCTGGGCGATGCCGATGATCGCCGTCTTCGTCACGTGGAAGCAGCTCGGCTTCTACATCCTCCTCTACCTCGCGGCGCTGCAGGCGGTCCCGAAGGAGCTGCACGAGTCCGCCTCGGTCGACGGCGCGGGCCGGCTCCGCCGCTTCTGGTCGGTGACCGTCCCCGGCGTCCGCCCGGCGACCTTCCTCGTCGTCCTGCTCTCGACGGTCGTCGGCGCCAACCTCTTCACCGAGCCCTACCTGCTGACGGGCGGCGGCGGGCCCGACGGCGCGTCGAGCACCCCCGTGCTCCTGCTCTACCAGCGCGGCATCGAGCAGAACGAGCCCGGCGAGGCGGCCGCCATCGGCCTCGTCCTCGTCGTCCTCGTCCTCGCCGTGTCCTTGATCAACCGCCGCGTCGTCGGAGGAGACCGATGAGCACCGTCCCGTTCCCGGGTGAGCGGCCGGCGACGCCGGTCCCGACGGCGGCGGCCCGGGAGGCCGCCGGCCGCACCCGTCCGCCCCGCGGCCGGGTCCGCCCGAGCGCCGCGGTGGTCCGCGTCGTCGTCCTGGCGCTCGGCGCGCTCCTCTTCCTCGTGCCGTTCCTCTCGATGGTCAGCGGCTCGCTCCAGGTGGCCGCCGACCCCTCGCCCGCGGGCCTGCTGCCCGGCGCGGGGGAGACGACGCTGGACAACTACCGCGCCATCGACGAGGCGATCAGCCTCGGCAGCGGCCTGCTCAACAGCGGGATCTTCGCGGGCGGCGTCATCCTCGCGACGATCGTCTTCGGCTCCCTGGCCGGGTACGCCCTGGCGCAGCTGGAGTTCCGCGGCCGCGGGGCCGTCTTCGCCCTCGCCCTCCTCGTGCAGGTCGTGCCGTTCCAGCTGCTGCTCGTGCCGCTCTACATCCTCGTGGCCCGCGACTACGGCCTGGCGGACACCCACCTCGGCGTGATGCTGCCGTTCCTCATCAACTCGACCGCGGTGATCATCTTCCGCCAGTACTTCCTCCAGCTGCCGCAGGACGTCTTCGAGGCGGCCCGGATGGACGGCGCCTCGGAGCTGCGGGTGCTGCGCTCGGTGGCGCTGCCGATGGTGCGGCCCGCCCTGCTCACCGTCGTCCTCGTCACCTTCATCGGCCCGTGGAACGAGTTCCTCTGGCCCTTCCTCGTGACGAAGGAGGCCGACCAGCAGCCGCTCGCGGTCTCGCTCGCGAACTTCATCACCACCCTCTCCGGCCAGGTCGCCAACCCCACCGGGGCCGTCCTGGCCGGGGCCTGCGTGCTCGCCGCGCCGGCCGTCGCGCTGTTCCTCGTGTTCCAGCGCCGCTTCACCTCCACCGACATCGGCTCCTCCGTGAAGGGTTGACCCGCAGACCATGAGCAGCACCGACGTGACCGACCGCCCCACCGCCACGACCGTGCCCTACACGCTCACGCGCCTCGGCGTCGTCATGGAGCCCCTGGCCGGCGACCCGCAGGAGGCCGAGGGCGTCCTCAACCCCGCCTCCGGCCGCACGCCCGACGGCGTCCTGCACCTCCTGCCCCGCCTCGTCGCGGAGGGCAACGTCTCCTCCGTCGGCCTCGCCCGGATGGAGCTGGCCGACGGCGTCCCCGTCGGCACGGTGCGCGACGAGGCCGACCGCGTCGTCCTCGCCCCGGACCGGGGCTGGGAGCGCGGCCTGGCCAACGCCGGCGTCGAGGACCCGCGGACGACGTGGGCGCCCGACCTCGGCGTCCACCTCATGACGTACGTCGCCTACGGCCCCCTCGGCCCGCACCCCGCGCTCGCGACGTCGACCGACCTCCGCACGTGGGAGCGGCACGGCCCGCTGCACTTCCGCTACCAGCACGACCTCGACACCGACCTCAACCTCTTCCCCAACAAGGACGTCGTGTGGTTCCCCGAGCCGGTGCCGGGTCGAGGCGGGGAGATGGTGTGGGCGGCGCTGCACCGGCCGATGTGGGACCTCGGGTGGGTCCGCGACGGCGAGGGCGTCCACCTGCCCGCCGGCATCACCGACGACCGCCCGGGCATCTGGATCTCGTCGGTGCCCGTGGCCGAGGTGGAGCGCGACGGGCTCGCCGCGCTGACCCGCCTGCGCGACCACCGCCTCGTCGCGATGAGCGAGCACCCCTTCGAGGCGCTGAAGATCGGCGCCGGCCCCGCGCCGTTCCGCGTCCCCGAGGGCTGGCTGCTCCTGCACCACGGCGTGACGGGCGAGCTCGAGCAGGGCGTCGACCAGCAGCAGCGCGTCAGCTACGCCGCCGGCGCGATGATCCTCGACCCGGCCGACCCGGCGCGGGTGCTCGCGCGCACGTCGGAGCCGGTCCTCGAGCCGGAGACCGAGGACGAGCGCTCGGGGATCGTGCCCAACGTCGTCTTCCCCACCGCGGTGGAGGAGGTCGACGGCGTCCGCTACGTCTTCTACGGCATGGCCGACTCGAAGATCGGCGTCGCCCGGCTCGACCGGACCGACGGTGCCGACGGGGGTGCGGCGTGACCCGCCGGCGCGCCACCGCCGTCGCCGTCCTCGCCGTCGCCGGGCTCGCGCTCGGCGGTGCGGTGCCCGCGACGGCGGCCCCGTCCGCCCGATCGGTCGGGGCCGTCCCCTCCGCGGCGGCCGACGAGGCCCCGCTGACCAACCTCGACCACCTCGACTTCCTCCTCGACGAGGTCTCGCCGCCCGTCCTCGCCGACCACACGACGTACCGCCTGGCCGAGGAGCCGGTGCTGCTGTCGCCGTGGACCTACGCCGACGCCCCCGTGGCGCCCGGCGAGCCGTTCCGGCGCGTCGGGGGCGGGACCCTCGACCCGGCCACGGGCGACTGGACGCAGGGCGCGTACAACGCCGACGACATCACCCGCGCCGCCGTCGTCTACGTCCGCCACTGGCAGCAGACGGGGGAGCGGTCCAGCCGCGACTCGGCCTACGAGCTGCTGCGGCTCGCGACCTACCTCCAGACGACGACCGGCCCCGACGCCGGCAACGTCGTCCTCTGGATGCAGCCGGACGGCGACCTCAACCCGAGCGCCGAGCCCGTCGAGCTGCCGGACCCGAGCGACTCGGAGACCTCCTACTGGGTGGCCCGGACGCTGTGGGCGCTCGGCGAGGGCTACGCCGCCTTCGCCGCGGGCGACGCCGAGGACCGCGCCTTCGCGGCCTTCCTCCGCGAGCGGCTGCACCTGTCGCTCGACGCCGTCCAGCGCGAGGACCTGTCCCGGTACGGCGAGACGCTCGTCGCCGACGGGGAGCGGGTGCCGGCGTGGCTCATCACGGACGCGGCCGACGCGACGGCCGAGGCCGTCGTCGGCCTCACCGCCTACGCGGAGGCCGCGCCGGACGACGCCGAGGCCCGCGAGGCGCTCGGGCAGCTCGCCGTGGGCGTCGCCGCGATGGGGGACCCGGCGGTCGCGGGCGACCGGCGCAGCTGGCCGTACGGCGCCGTCCTGCCGTGGGCCCGCTCGACCTCCCAGTGGCACGCGTGGGCCTCCTTCACGCCCGCGGCGCTCGCCGACGCCGGCGACCTCCTCGACGACCCGGCGCTCGTGCGCCCCGCCGTCGCGGACGCGACGTCCTTCACCCCGACGCTCCTCACCGGCACCGGCGTCGTCAACGCCTGGGCGCCGGCGCCGACCGAGGTCGTCCAGATCGCCTACGGGACGGACTCGCGCGTGCAGTCGCTGCTCGCCGTCGCCGAGGCGACCGGGCGGCCGGGCCCTCGCGCCGTCGCCGGCGTCACCGCCGCCTGGTACTTCGGGGCGAACACCTCGGGCGAGCCGGTGTACGACCCGGCGACGGGCGTGACGAACGACGGCGTGGAGGCCGACGGCCGGGTCAACGTCAACTCCGGCGCCGAGTCGACGATCCACGGGCTGCTGACGATGCTCGCGCTCGACGCGGCGCCCGACGTCCGGGCGATCGCGACCGCCGGCGGCGACGCCGGGCAGGTGCTCGAGCGCGACGGGCTCACGTCCGTCGAGGGCGAGGCCGCCGCGGGCGGCGGGCGCGTCGTCGCCCGCGACCCCGCGTGGACGGGGGAGTCGTCGTGGAGCGGGTCGGCGTCCCTGCGCCTCGACCGCGGCCGCACCGCGACGTGGGAGCTGCCCGCGGCCGACCAGCCGCGCAGCGTCGAGCCGGTCACGTGGCGCGGCGCCACGGGGGCGGCCCGGCCGGCGCGGTGGGCGGCCACCGGGGACGGCGGCACCGCCGCGGTGCTCGGCACGACGCCGGGCCGCGCGGTCGGCGCCCAGGGCGTGACCGGGGCGCCGGGCGCGCTCCTGCCCGAGCAGCTGCGTCGTCCGCTGCCCGCCGGCGCCACGGGCCTGCGGGCCCGCGCGCTCACCGGCCCCGTCGACCTCGACGCCGTGCTGCTGCGCCCGGAGGTCTCGCGGCTCGTCCTCGCCGCCGACGACGGCGGGCCGGGCACGACGCTGCTGGCCAGCGCCGTCGCCGCGCCCCGCACGGCGGCGGTCGAGGCCGGCCCCGGCGGCGCCGTCGCCACCCGCTACGACGCCGTCGGCCGCCTCGTGGGGACGACCGACGTCCCCGCGGGCGGCGGGGACGTCGTCGTGCCGGCGGACGGGACGGTCGTGGTCGTCGCCGGCTGACGCCCGCGCGCACAGCACCGACGTGCCCCTCGCCCCGCACCGGTTCGAGGGGCGCGTCGCCGACCGCACGCCCTCCCGGCACTTCGGCGCCCTTCTGCCGCCCGGGCCAGCTCGTTCCGGCACTTCGGCGCCCTCTTGCCGCTTGGGCCAGCTCGTCCCGGCGCTTCGGCGCCCTTCTGCCGCCCGGGCCAGCTCGTCCCGGCACTTCGGCGCCCTCTTGCCGCTTGGGCCAGCTCGTCCCGGCGCTTCGGCGCCCTTCTGCCGCCGGGGCCACCTCGTACTGGCACTTCGGCGCCCTTCTGCCGCCCGGGGCCGCCTCGTGCCGCACGTCGGCGCCCTTCCGCGGTGTCGGTCGGCGGGGCCGCGGGGTCAGCCGAGCGCGCCCAGCCGTTCCACGAGCTCCTCGGCCATCGCCACGCGGCGGACCATGCGCTCGCGGCTCTCCTCCGCGAGACGGCGGTACTCCTCGAGGCGCTCGCGCAGGGCGGCGGCCTCCTCGCCGTCGGCGCCGGGCAGCGCGTCGGCGACCTCGAGGAGGCCGGCCATCTGCTCGAGCGAGAAGCCCAGCGGCTTCATCCGACGGACGAGGAGGATCCGCTCGACGTCGCCCTCGGTGTAGAGGCGGAAGCCGCCGTCGCTGCGGACCGACGGGGGGACGAGGCCCACCTCGTCCCAGTGCCGCAGCGTGTGCAGGGACAGGCCGGTGCGCTCGGCGACCGCCCCGATCTGCAGCAGGCCGGGGGGCACCTCAGTGCCCCCCGCCCAGGTGGCCGGCGAGCCGGCGGTGGCGGGCGGCGCTCTGCGCGTCCAGCCCCTCGAACGTCACGTGCGTGCCGCGGGCGGCGTACCGGCTCTCCACGGCGTCCATGGTGGCGACCGTCGAGGCGTCCCACACCTGCGCCCCCGACAGGTCGACGACGACCCGCGCCGGGTCGCCCGCGTAGTCGAACTGGTGGACGAGGTCGTTGCTCGACGCGAAGAACAGCTGGCCCCTCACCGCGTAGCGCGCGACGCCGTCGTCGTCCGACGGCAACCGGTCCACCTCGGCGAGGTGGGCGACCCGGCGGGCGAAGAGCGTCATGGCCACGAGCACGCCGACGCCGACGCCGTAGGCGAGGTTGTGGGTGGCCACCGTGACGGCGACGGTCGCGACCATGACGAGCGTCTCCGAGCGGGGCATCCGCCGGAGCGTCGCGGGCCGGACGCTGTGCCAGTCGAAGGTGCCGACGGCCACCATGACCATGACGGCGACGAGCGCGGCCATGGGGATGATCGCGACGACGTCGCCGAGGACGACGACGAGCAGCAGGACGAAGACGCCGGCGAGGAAGGTCGAGATCCGCGTGCGGGCTCCCGAGACCTTCACGTTGATCATCGTCTGGCCGATCATCGCGCAGCCGCCCATGCCGCCGAAGAGCCCCGTGACGATGTTGGCGCCGCCCTGGCCCCACGCCTCGCGGGTCTTCGACGAGCCGGAGTCGGTGACGTCGTCGACGAGCTTGGCCGTCATGAGCGACTCCAGGAGCCCGACGACGGCGATCGCCAGCGCGTAGGGCGCCACGACCTGCAGCGTCTCGAGGGTCCACGGCACGTCGGGGAGGAAGAGGGTCGGCAGGGTGTCGGGCAGCGCGCCCTCGTCGCCGACGTCGGGCACCGCTATCCCGGCGGCGACGACGAAGCCCGTCAGCGCGGCGATGGCGACGAGCGGCGAGGGGACGGCCGAGGTGAGCCGGGGCAGCAGCACGATGACGGCGATGCCGACGGCGACCATCGGGTAGACGACCCACGGGACGTCGACGAGGTACTGCAGCTGGCTCGTGAAGATGAGGATCGCCAGGGCGTTGACGAAGCCGACCATGACGCTGCGCGGCAGGAAGCGCATGAGCCGCGCGACGCCGAGCAGGCCGAGGACGACCTGCAGCACCCCGCCGAGGACCACCGCCACGACGAGGTGGTCGAGCCCGTGCGAGCGGACGAGCGGGGCGATGACGAGCGCGACGGCGCCCGTGGCCGCCGAGATCATCGCCGGGCGGCCGCCGAGGAACGCGATGCTCACGGCCATCGTGAAGGACGCGAAGAGGCCGACCCGCGGGTCGACCCCCGCGATGATCGAGAAGGCGATGGCCTCGGGGATGAGGGCGACGGCCACGACGAGGCCGGCGAGGACCTCGACGCGCAGGCGGCGCGGGTCGCGCAGCGCCTCGCGGACGGTGACGCCGCCGTGCGGGCGCGCGGGCGGGTCGACGGCGCGCCGGACGATGGGTGCGGCATCGGGGACGTGCTGGGACAACGGCTCTCCGGAGGGACGTCGGGCGGTCACGAGCCCGAGGACGTCGCGCGCGCGGCCGCACCGGGGTGTCGGCGGCGCAGCAGCGCGCCCTGCGGGCCCGGTCGCGCGACCGGGCCCGCAGACAACTCTAAGGCGTCCCGAGGGTTGCCGTGGGCGTCACCGGACGGCGTTGCGGGCGAGCTCCTGGGCCTGGCGCGGCCACCAGGTACCGGCGGCGGGGCCGCCGCCGCACGTCCCGTCCGACTGCCCGGGCCGCTTGATCCACAGCAGCGCGTCCAGGGCGGTGCCGTCCTGGACGGCCCGCGGCGTGGTCCCGAGGCCGCGACCGGTGGGGTTGCACCACGTCGACCCCGGGCCCTGCCCGTTGCGCGAGGTGTCCACGACGAAGCGCTTGCCGCCGAGCAGCGCCGACAGCCGCTGGCCGTAGGCCCGCTCGTCGGCGGTCGTCCGGAAGTTGCTGACGTTCGTGGCGAAGCCGCGGGCGCGGTCGACGCCGGCCTGGCGCAGGCGCGTGGCCATGACCTCGGGGGTCGTCCAGCCGGAGTGGCCGGCGTCGAGGTAGACGACGGCGCCCGCGTCCGCCAGGACGGTGACGGCGTCGCGCAGCAGGCCGACGCGGTCGCCCTGCGGGCAGGCGCCCAGCTGCGCGAGGGCGTCCGGCTCGAGCACGACGGCCGTCCCGGTCCCGCGCAGGCCGTCGGCGACGGCGCGCACCCAGGTGCGGTAGGCGTCGGGCGCCAGCCCGCCCGCCGAGTAGCTGCCGCAGTCCCGCCCGGGGATCGCGTAGACGGTGAGGACACCCGTGCGGCCGGCCGCCCGTGCGGCCGTCGCGTACCGCCCGACCTCGGAGCGGACCGCGCTCGCGCTGAGCCAGTCGCCGACCCACAGCGACGTCGCCGGGGACGCGGTCCGCAGCTCCAGCTCGCGCAGCGCGGGGTCTGCCTGCCGGCGCGCGTCCCGCAGCGCGGTGGACGCCGGGTCCGCGAAAGGCGCTGCGGCGGCGAAGGGGTTGCCCGTGGTCGGGGCAGGCGTCGTGGGCGGGGGCGGCGTCGGCGTGGGGCGGACGACCGGCGTCGTGGGGCCGGGTACGAGGGCGATCCAGCCGGCGAAGAGGTTGCGGTCGCACGTCGCGGTGCGGTGGTCGTTGAGGAAGGTGACGACGACCTGGTGGCGGCCTGCGCTCACGGGATCGCCCACCGGGTACTCCCACCAGCCCGAGGCGTTGACCACCTGCACGGTCCCGAGGGTCCGCCCGTCGACGGCCACCTGCGCCCGGGGCGCCCCCGCGCACTGGTCGCCGCGCGCCCGCAGCACCACCCGTCCCGCGCCGGTCAGCGTCGTCGTCGCCGACCCCGGCGAGCGGAGCAGCGCCTCGGTCCCGCCGGGCGTCCCGGTCGCCGCGCGGACCGCCCCCGCCCCGGCGGAGAGGGTCCACGACCGGCTGGCGACCGGCTCGGCCCCGACGGCCGGCGCCCCGGTCCCCGTGAGCAGGGCGGCGGTGACGACGGCGGTCCCCACCTGGGCCAGGAGGCGATGGCGGCGAGAGGTGGCGTGGCGGACGGGCATCGGGTCTCCTGGCTGCGCGACGAGGTGGGGCGTTCCCCGGTGCCCTCGTCGCGGGGCGGGGGGGACTTGACGGCGCAGCGCTCGTCACCGGAGGCGTCCGTGACCGGCGCCGTGGTCGGCGGGCGGCCAACCCCCTGCCGGGCCCTGTGACAAACGCTCTGCCACAGCGCCTTCGGCCAGAAAACGCGAAGGCGTGGAGGTCAAGTGACTGCGCCCCGGATCACATGTGACACGGATCACAGTTTAACCCGGCCGTGATCTGGCGGATGTGCCGATCTGTTGCAGTCCGGGTCACATCGGGCACCGGCCGCCTTCTCCGCGTCAGGGGCGATCACGCCTTGTGACTGCCGACGGAGAGAAGTCACCTGCCGTGAACTTCGTTGTCACGCAGCGTGGATATGGTCCTGAGGACGAGCCGCGCGGGGGGACTGCGCGATGACTCTTCGTCCAAGGGGGACTCCGATGAACGGTCTGCTTCAGCCTGCCCGGATGCGGTCGGTGACGCTCGCGTGAGCGTCACGGAGGGCATCCACCGGGACAACATCCACACGTACGACGCCTACACGCGTCTGGCCGGGCCGCTCACCGACCCGGGCCCCGGGCCCTACACGGTCCGCTTCCGCAACCTCATCGCCCGGGACGGCCGCCGCCGGCACGCCTACCCGCTGCTGGCCGCCGCCGTGGTCTTCGAGGTGACCTTCCTCGTCTGGCTGCTGCAGCCGGCGCACCACCCCACCGACCTCGTCGGGTGGGCGCACTACGTGAGCTTCGGGCTCATCGCCGCCGTCGGCCTCATCGAGGTGCTGCGGCTCATCAACGTCACCACCCTCGTGCGGGCGACTCTCAACGCGGCCGACCCGGTCCCCGTGCTGCCCGAGGCCGGTCATCGTCTGGCGTTCCTCACCACCATCGTCCCCGGCAAGGAGCCGGTGGAGATGGCGGAGAAGACGCTCGTGGCCGCCAAGGCCATCCGCCACGACGGCGTCCTGGACATCTGGTTGCTCGACGAGGGGGACGACCCCGACGTGCGGGCGATGTGCGAGCGGATCGGTGTCCGCCACTTCACCCGCCACGGGGTCGAGAAGTGGAACCAGGAGTCCGGCAAGCACAAGCGCAGGACCAAGCACGGCAACTACAACGCCTGGTTCGTCGAGCACGGCCACGCCTACGACTTCTGGGTGTCGGTCGACACCGACCACGTCCCGCACCCGGACCTCGCGCGCCGGCTGATGGGGTACTTCCGCGACCCGGACGTCGCCTTCGTCGTCGGCCCCCAGGTGTACGGGCAGAACCACGACAACTTCGTCACCAAGGCGAGCGAGTCCCAGCAGTACCTGTTCCACTCGGTGCTGCAGCGCGCCGGGAACCGCTGGACCACGCCGATGTTCGTGGGCACCAACAACGCCGTCCGGCTGCAGGCGCTGCGGGAGATCGACGGGCTCGCCGACTCGATCACCGAGGACGCAGCCACGTCGCTCGTGTGGCACACCCGGAAGAACAGCCTGACCGGTCGCACGTGGAAGTCGGTCTACACGCCCGACGTGCTCGCCGTCGGCGAGGGCCCGGGGAACTGGTCGGACTTCTTCACCCAGCAGAACCGATGGGCGCGCGGCACCAACGAGGTGATGGTCCGCTCCTTCCACAGGTTCGCCGCCAAGCTCTCCTGGGGCCGGCGCCTGCACTACCTGTTCCTCATGTCGTACTACCCGTCGGCGGCGATGAGCTGGATCCTCGGCAACATCAACGTCGCCATCTACCTGTGGACGGGGGCCGGCGGCGTCCGGGTGGCGGCCAACATCTGGTTGATGCTGTACCTGAACGCCGCGGTGATGCAGGTGGGCATCTACTTCTGGAACCGTCGGTACAACGTCTCTCCCCACGAGGAGGAGGGGTCCTCCGGCATCCTCGGGATGTTCGTGTCGATCCTCTCGGCGCCCATGTACGTGGTCGCGCTGATCGACGCGGTCCGCGGCAAGAACGTCCCCTTCGCGGTCACCCCGAAGGGCTCCGGATCGGTCGGCGACAGCCTCGCGGTCTTCCGCAAGAACATCGCCTGGGGCGTGCTCATCGGCATCTCGCTCGTGGCGTCGGCCGTCCTCGGCCACCACCACCCCACGATGCTGTTCTGGGCCTTCCTCGCCCTGGCCATCTGCTTCACGCCGGTGCTGATCTGGAAGGGCACCGAGCTGCACGGCGCCTCGGTCACCCGCCGTGCCGGCCGGCGCATCCCCCACCAGCGGGTGCGCACGGCCGCCCCCCGCGACCTCGTCGTGCCGCTCGACACCGACCACCAGCCCGACACGCCCGCCGTCCTGGAGGCCCGCCCGTGAAGCGCAGCACCGCCCTCAAGCTCCGCAACCGCGCGGTCGTCGGCGGCGTCGCCGTCCTGCTGGTCGCCGTCAACGGCCCTCAGGTCGCGATCGGCACGGACCGTGCGTCGACCTTCTGGCAGGAGTCGCGGCCCGACTACATGGCCGCCAACGGCTCGTGGACGACGGTCGAGCTCCCCCCGGAGTACCAGCTCAACGGGGTCCACTCCGTGCTGCTGGCCACCGGCAAGGTGCTCGTCGTCGCCGGGTCCGGCAACAACGAGCACCACTTCGAGGCCGGGACGTTCCGCACCCTGCTGTGGGACCCCGCCACCGACCAGATGCGCACCATCGACACGCCGGAGGACCTCTTCTGCGGCGGCCACGCCTTCCTGCCCAACGGCAACGTCCTCATCGCCGGCGGCACGAAGAAGTACGAGGTGCTCGAGTCCGACGTCGAGCGAGCCGCCGGTGTCCTGACGATCCACAACGACGCCATCTACGAGGTCGACACCCCGGTCCCGGTCGGCACCGTCTTCGTCGACGACGCCACCGGCGTGGAGTACCGCACCACCGAGGACACCGTCCTGCCGATGGTGCGCAAGCTCGCCGGGGGCGGCAAGGAGCCCACCTCCGTACGGGTGTGGGTCGAGGCGGTCGAGCCCGGCACCGGCGACGACTTCACCGGCGAGGGCCACCAGCTCACCTGGAAGGGCGACGACCGCCCCGGCCTCTACGGCCAGGCCGACACCATCGACTCCGCCAAGCAGGACTACTGGGGCCTCGACGCGTCCTACGAGTTCGACATCTACAAGGAGCAGTACGTCGAGGTCGGCGACCTCAACCGGGCGCGCTGGTACCCCTCGCTCTTCTCCGCCGCCGGGTCGAACCCGGACGACGACTCGATCTTCGCCGTGTCGGGTCTCGACGAGTACGGCCAGTTCATCGACGAGAACCAGGGCACCACGGAGGAGTACGACGTCCACGCCAAGACGTGGACGCCGCGCCCCGACCTCGACATGCCTTTCCCGACGTACCCGGCGCTCTTCCGCGGTGCGGACGGGAAGATCCTCTACTCGGGCTCCTCCACCGGCTACGGCCCCGCCGAGCGGCTGCGGGCGCCCGGCACCTGGGACCTGACCACCAACGAGTTCGCCGAGATCCCCGGGGGCCTGCGTGAGCCGGAGATGAACGAGACGTCGAGCTCGATCCTCCTCGCCCCGGCGCAGGAGCAGGACGTGCTCGTCGCCGGCGGCGGCCCCGTGGGCGACACCCCCGGCTCGACCGCCCGTGTCGACGTCATCAGCTTCGACGACGCCCGGGTCACGCCGGCGCCCGACCTGGTGCAGCCCGGGCGGTACGTCTCGGCGGTCAACCTGCCGACGGACGACGTACTGCTGACCGGCGGGTCCCGCGGGTACCGCGGCTCGAACAGGTCCGACAACTTCGCCGCGCAGCTGTACACGCCGGCCACCAACACGATGGAGGAGGTCGCGCCGAACCACGTCGGGCGCAACTACCACTCCGAGGCGTTGCTGCTGCCCGACGGCTCGGTCCTCACCCTGGGGTCGGACCCCCTGTACGGCGACGCCGAGAACGAGACCGCCGGGACCTTCGAGAAGCGCTTCGAGATCTACCAGCCGCCGTACTTCTTCACCGAGGGTGCCCGACCCATGGTCCTCAAGGCGCCCGAGTCGGTGGAGCGGGGCACGACCTTCGAGGTCCGCGCGTCGGGGAACATCGCCTCCGCCCGCCTGGTGCGTCCGTCCGCCGTCACCCACGTCACCGACACCGAGCAGCGGTCGGTCGCCCTGGACGTCGAGCGGACCGGTTCCGGTGCCCTGGCGCTGACGCTGGACGCCAACGAGAACCTCACGCCGGCAGGTCACTACATGCTCTTCCTCGTCGACGAGAACGGGAAGCCGTCGGTCGCGCAGTGGGTGCACGTCCCGTGAGGGTCACCGCGGCGGTCGCGCTGCTCGGCGTCCTCGCCCTGGCGGGCTGCGGGACGGTCCCGTCACCCCCCGAGGAGCCGCAGGCGCCGCAGGCCCTCTTCGGCGGGATGCCGCTGTACGTCGACCCGGCGAGCCCCGCGGCGGTCGAGGCGGCGACCGCCGAGGCCGCAGGGCGCTACGCGGACGCCGACGCCTACGCGGTGATCGCCGAGCAGCCCGTGGCCACCTGGTTCTCCGGTCAGCAGGAGGACACCTTCGCCGCGGCCGAACGCCTCACCACGGCGGCGGCCCGGGCCGGGCAGGTCCCCGTCCTCGTGGTCTACAACATGCCCCACCGGGACTGCGGGCAGTACTCCGCCGGGGGGGCCGCCGACGCGCAGACGTACTACGACTGGCTCGGCGCCCTGTCCGCGGGCATCGGGGACCGGCCGGCCCTCGTCGTGCTCGAGCCGGACGCGGTGACGCACGCCCTCCAGGGCTGCGGCGCCGGCGAGGCGCCCGAGGACACCTATGCCCTGCTGACCACGGCCGTGGACATCCTCGGCCAGCGCGAGGCCACGCAGGTCTACGTGGACGCGGGGCACGCGGGCTGGGTCGAGGACGCGGAGGCGCTGGCCGCGGCCCTGCGGGAGTCGGGCGTCTCGCGGGCCGACGGCTTCGCCTTGAACACGTCCAACTTCCAGACCACGGCCGACTCCCTGCGCTACGGCGAGGAGCTCTCCGACCTGCTCGACGGGACGTCCTTCGTCGTCGACACCTCGCGGAACGGCAACGGGCCGCCGGAGGCCGCGGCCGGTGACGTCGACGCGTGGTGCAACCCGCCCGGGCGGGCGCTGGGGGACTCACCCACGTTCGCCACCGGGTCACCGCTCGCCGTCGCCTTCCTCTGGGTGAAGCAGCCGGGCAACTCCGACGGGGCGTGCCGGGACGGCGAGCCCGAGGCCGGCGCCTGGTGGCCGGAGCAGGCGCGCGCCCTGGTCCGGGACCGCGGCGGCGCGCAGCTCCTGCCGCCCGGGGACGGCTGAGCAGCCGTCGTCCGGTCGCGGCCGTCGGCGACGCCGACCGCGACCCACCGCCCGGGGCGCCCGACGGCGCCCCGGGCCCGGCACCACCACGCCCGGGCGGGGGCGGCCCGACGGACGGGCGCCACCCGGAGGGCACCACGACGAGGGGGGAACCTCATGTGCACGTGCACCACCACGACCGTCCTGGCCGTCGGCTCGCACCCGGACGACATCGAGCTCGGCTGCGGGGGAGCCCTCGCCAAGCACGTCGCCCGGGGGGACCGGGTGATCATGCTCGTCATCACGACGGGCCAGGCGGGTCCCGGCGACGTCACCGCCCGTACCCGCGAGCAGGAGGAGGCCGCCGCCGTCCTGGGCGCCGAGCTGCGGTGGGGCGGGCTGCCGGACGGGTCGGTGTCGGCCCACGAGCTGCAGCTGGTGCACACCATCGAGAGCCTCATCCGCCAGGAGGGCGTCGACGTCGTCTACACCCACGGGCTGCAGGACACGCACCAGGACCACCGTGCCGTCGCGCTCGCCACGCTGGGTGCGGCTCGCCACTGCAAGCGCGTGCTCTGCTACGACTCGCCGTCGAGCTACCACTTCGCCCCGTCCGTCTTCGTCGACATCACCGACGCCTTCGACAAGAAGGTCACCGCCCTGCGGTGCCACGCCTCCCAGGTGGCGCACTCCGCCATGGCGTCGACGTCCCTGGTGACGACGCAGGCGGGCTACCGGGGCTTCCAGGCACGCGTCGAGCACGCCGAGGGCTTCGTGCCCCACCGGGTGCAGCTCGACGTGTGACGGGTCGCGCGGCGTCCCCCTTCAGCCGCGCGACCGGGCGTCGTCCCCCGACGCCCCGCACCCTGCTCCCGCCCTGCGCGGGAGCGGGGTGCGGTCGTCGGGACGTCCGGCTCCTCCCGGTCCGAGATGGTCGGTCCGTCCCGACCGTCCCGAGGCGCGGACGTGCTGAAGCCGGGGGCGGAAGCGGCCGATAGTGCGGCATGGCCACCTCTGACGGCTCCTGCTCCACGGGCTCCGCCGGCACCCGCCGGGCGACGTCCGCGCTCGTGCGGCAGCGCTCCGCCTGCACCGCAGCCGCCCCCGCGGCGCGCCCCGCCGAGGGGCGCCGCGCCGTCGACGAGGCGTGGTGGCGCGACGCGGTCGTCTACCAGGTGTACCTGCGCTCCTTCGCCGACGCGGACGGCGACGGCGTCGGCGACGTCGAGGGCCTCCGCTCCCGCCTGCCGTACCTCGCGTGGCTCGGCGTCGACGCCCTCTGGCTCACCCCGCACTACCCGTCGGGCGGCGCGGACGGCGGCTACGACGTCACCGACTACCGCGCCGTCGACGCCGAGCTCGGCTCCGTCGACGACGTCGCCCGTCTCGTCGAGGACGCCCACGCCCTCGGCCTGCGCGTCCTGCTCGACGTCGTCCCCAACCACACCTCCGACGCCCACCCGTGGTTCCGCGAGGCCGTCGCCGACCCGACCTCCGAGCACGCCCGCAAGTACGTCTTCGCCCCGCCGTCGCCGGAGCCGCCCAACAACTGGGTCAGCCTCTTCGGCGGGCCGGCGTGGTCGCGCACGCCCGACGGCCGCTGGTACCTCCACCTCTTCTCGCCGGAGCAGCCCGACCTCGACTGGCGCGAGCCGACCGTCGCCGACGACTTCGAGGAGTCGCTGCGCTTCTGGCTCGACCTCGGCGTCGACGGCTTCCGGGTCGACGTCGCCTACGGCCTCTTCAAGGACCGCGAGCTCCGCGACAACCCCGGCACCTACTCGCCGACCCTCTTCGGCCACGGCGACGAGCAGCGGCACACGTGGGACCAGCCCGAGGTGCACGACGTGTGGCGCCGCTGGCGCGCGCTCGTCGACTCGTACGAGGCGGCCGACGGCGCGCCCCGCATGCTCGTCGGCGAGGTCTGCCTCTCCGACCTCGACCGGGTCGCCGCCTACGTGCGGCCCGACGAGATGCACCAGTCCTTCGCCTTCCGGCTGCTCAAGTCGCCGTGGGACGCCAAGGCCTTCGCCGACGGCGTCGGCACGGCGCTCGAGGCCTTCGACAAGGTCGGCGCGCCGGTCTCGTGGGTCCTCGGGAACCACGACAAGGACCGCCAGGTCACCCGCTTCGGCGGCGGCGCGCACGGCCTCTCGCGCGCCCGCTCCGCGGCGATGCTCCTGCTCGCGCTGCCGGGCTCCCCGTACCTCTACGCCGGCGAGGAGCTGGGCCTGCCGCAGGTCGTCGTCCCCGACGCCGTGAAGAAGGACCCGATCTTCTTCCGGTCCGGGGGGCTGCGCAGCGGCCGTGACGGCTGCCGGATCCCGCTGCCGTGGACGACGACGACGGAGGACGGCTCGGCGTGGGGCTTCTCGCCCGCCGGGACGGGCGCCTCGTGGCTGCCGCAGCCCGCCGGCTGGGAGGACCTCTCCGTCGAGCGCCAGGCGGTCGACCCGACGTCGACCCTGCGCCTCTACCGCGAGGCGCTGCTCGTGCGGCGCGAGTCCCGCGTGCTCGGCCGCGCCGGCGCCCGGCTCGAGCGGCGCGGCGACCTCCTCGCCGTCCACGTCGGCGAGGGCGGCCCCGGGGCCGTGACGTGCTTCGTCAACATGGGCCACGAGGACACCGCCGTGCCCGCGGGCGCCGAGGTCCTCCTCGTCTCCGAGCCGTCCGTCGACCACGGCGACGGCTGGGTGCACCTGCCCGCCAGCACGGCCGTGTGGGTGCGCCAGGGCTGAGGCCGTGCCCTTGCCGGGGTGAGCCGGGGCCCGCAGGATCGCCCTGCCGCGCGGTGCCGACGCCGCGCGCGGAGGAGGACCCGTGAGCGCCCCGTTCGTCCACCCCGCCCACGAGCCGGTGGCCCGCGCGGCCGCCGGCTTCGCCCGCGCGCACGCCGACCTCGTCGCGCTGCGCCCCGAGCCGCTGCACCTGCTGGCGCGCACCCGCCACGAGGGCCGGCGCACGGGGCTGGTCTCCGGCGGCGGCGCCGGTCACGAGCCGCTGCACGTCGGCCTCCTCGGCCCCGGCCTGCTCGACGGCGCCGCACCGGGTCTCGTCTTCACGTCCCCGCACAACCGGCAGGTGCTCGAGGCCGGCCGGTCCGCCGCCGGGCCCGAGGGCGTCGTGCTCGTCGTGAAGAACTACACGGGCGACGTCGTCAACTTCCGCATCGCCGCCGAGCGGCTGCGTCTCGAGGGCGTCCGCGTCGGCGAGGTGCTCGTCGACGACGACCTCGCCACCGACTCCGCGGACAACGCCGCCGGGCGGCGCGGGACCGCGGCGACGGTCGTCGTCGAGAAGCTCCTCGGCGCGGCGGCGGACGAGGGGCGCGGGGTCGACGACCTCGCGGACCTCGGCGCCCGCGTGGCCGCGGCCAGCCGCAGCCTCGCCGTCGCCTCGCGCGCGCAGACCGACCCGACCACGGGCGAGCCGGCGTTCGCCCTCGGCCCGGACGAGCTGGAGCTCGGCGTCGGCATCCACGGCGAGCGCGCCGAGCGGACGGTGGCCCGCCCGCCGCTGCCGGACCTCGTCGACGACCTCGTCGGCCAGGTCCTCGACGCGCTGCCCGCCGGGGGCGGCGACGGGCTCCTCGTCGTCGTCAACGGCCTCGGCGCGACGACGCAGCTCGAGCTCTACGCCGTCCTCGAGGAGGTGGCGGAGGCGCTGGGCCGCCGGGGCGCCGCCGTCGCCGACGCGCTCGTCGGCACCTACGTCGCGGCCCTCGACATGCACGGCTTCTCGGTGACCCTCACGGCGCTCGAGCCGGGCTGGCTCGACCTGTGGCGCGCGCCGTCGTCGTCGGCCGCGCTGACGCGGGGGAGCGCGCCGGTCGTCGACGCGCCGTGGGTGGGCGGCGGGGCCACGGCCCCGGCCGCCGCGGGCGGGACGGACGGCGCCCCGGCCGCCGACGGCTCCGTGCCCGAGGGGGCGTCGGCCCCCGAGCGCACCCTGCGCCGGTGGGCCGGTGACGTCGAGACCGCCCACGGCGACCTCACCCGCCTCGACCGGCTCGCCGGCGACGGCGACTTCGGCGACAACGTGCGCGGTGGGTTGCGGCGTGTCGTCGCCCGCCTCGACGCCGACGGCCCCGCGTCCCGCCGCAGCGGCGCGGACGCGCTCGCCGCCGCGGGCGAGGTGTTCCTCGACGAGGTCGGCGGCACGAGCGGACCGATGGTCGGCCTGATGCTCGCCGAGCTGGCCGCCGCGGCCGAGCGGGCCGGGGGCGAGACCGCCGCCGACGACGCCGCCTGGCGCGACGGCCTCCGTGCCGGGCTCGCCGCCGTCCGGCGGGTCGGCGGCGCCGAGCCGGGCGACCGCACCCTCGTCGACGCCCTCGACCCCGCCGTCCGCGCGCTCGCCGACGGCGGGTCGCTCGCGGACGCCGCCGCGGCCGCGGCCGCGGGGGCCGACGCCACCGCGCGGGTGCGCGCCCGCCGCGGCCGCGCCGCCTACCTCGGCGACCGCGTCGTCGGGACGCCGGACCCGGGCGCCGTCGCCATGGCGATGCTCCTGCGGGCGGCGGCGGGCGACGCCGGCCCGGGCGACGCCGTCGCGGGGCTCCTGGCCGCCGGCCGCTGACGGGCCACCGCCCGGCGTCGCCCCGTCCCGGGAGCCTCCATCCCGCGATGTGTGGCCACGTCGCCCCGCCCGGCCGCCTCCTCCTCGCGATGTGTGGCCATGTGGCTCGTCGCGCGCACCGCCGAGCCGCGACGTGTGGCCATGTCGCGGCCCACGACGGCGCGTCCGCCCGCCCCGACGTCCGACGCAGCGCCCCGCGAGGTGGCCCAACGGTCTAGCGTCCGTCCGACTTGTCCGTTTGGCGACCCGTCGGAGGCCTCCCCGTGGCACCACACCTGCTCACCCCGAGGGCGGTGGGGCGCGGCGGGCTGGCGGCCGGCCTCGCGGCCCTGCTCGCCGCCGGCGTCGGGACGGCGGTCGCGCCGGCCACGGCGGCCGCGGAGCCCGGCGGGCCGGGCTCCGCGCTCGCGCCCGTCGACCCGGCCGACTGGGTCAACCAGGACGACATGACCTGGGACGACTACACGGCCGTCCCCGGGGCGCCCGCGGGCTGGGCCGACGGGACGGCGACGGGCTCCGTGCGCGAGTTCCGCGCCGCCGTCGTGCTCCTCGACTTCACCGACCAGCCGCTGCTCGTCACCCAGCCGCCCGGCTCGCACCCCTTCGGCAGCCCTGCCGAGGACTTCGAGCCGGTGGCCCCGGAGGACGCGCCGCAGTGGTGGGAGGACTACCTCAACACCCCGACCGAGGCCAACCACGGCCACACCATCACCGAGTACTGGATGGAGAACAGCAACGGCCGGTACTCGGTCGACGTCGACGCCTTCGGCACGTACACGCTGCCCGGCAAGCTCCACGAGTACGGGCTGGCCGGCCACGCGCCCGTGACGGGGCCGGACTCGGTCTGCCCGGCGGGCGACGACTGCACGAAGGACATCCGCACCGACGGCTTCGCCGCCTGGTACGCCGACCAGGGCGACGACGTCCACGAGGACTACGACGTCCTCTTCTGGGTCACCGCCGGCCACGACGAGTCCGGCACCTGGCAGGAGTTCGGCGACATGCAGTTCGCCGCGCCGGAGGACGTCCCCGCCGAGCTCGGCCCGCCCGGGGCGACCGAGGGGCCGGTCTACAACGACGCGGGCAACGAGATCCCGAGCTGGGCGCCGACCCGGTACGTGCCGTGGACGTCGTGGCGGTCGGCCGCGACGCACTGGCCGAACGCCACGAGCCGCGGCGTCATCCCCAACTCGACGCAGGCCGAGTCCAGCGGGCAGGCGGTCTTCCAGCACGAGATGAGCCACCTGCTGGGCATCGGCGACAACTACAACAACCCCTTCGGCGACCCGCCGGTCCGCTCGTACACGGGCCCGTGGGACATGCTGAGCCGCGGCTCCTTCAACGGCCCGGGCGGCACGCACCTGCGGTGGCAGGTGCCCAACGCGGGCGGTGCGTCGATGGGCTCGCACTTCACCCTCCGCAACAAGCAGCGGCTCGAGCTCGTCTCGCCCGAGCAGGTGCTCGGGCTGTCCCGGGCCGGGCTGGCGGCCGACGGCGTCGCCCGCGCGACGGTCCAGGCGCGGTCGGTCAACCGCGAGGGCGACCTCGCCGGCCTCACCGTCGCGCTCGACGACGACGGCCTCGGCGCGGGCGACCGCTCGTCCTGCCAGGCCGAGGGGTACGTCGGCACCGAGGCCTGGCGCTGCGACCGCGGCGGCTACGAGGGGTACTCGGTCGAGGTCGTCGACCGCATGGGCACCGACTCCTTCACGCCGTCGTCCGGCGTCCACGTGGCCAAGACGAAGCCCGTCGACCGCGCGCCCTTCGTCTGGACGGTCGACGCGAACCCGCAGGACATCGGGCTCACGGACTTCGTCCGCCCCGACGGCACGCCCGTCCCCGTGACGGTCGGCGACCAGCGCCAGCTCAACGACGCGATGTTCCGCGCGGGGACGCGCTCGGGCAGCCAGGACGAGCACGTCGACGAGGCCAACGGCCTCCACGTCTACGTCCTCGACCGGCAGCGCGACGCCGACGGCGTCCTGTCCTACGACGTCGCCGTCCGCTCGCTCGAGGGCTCCGGGGACCAGGCCCGCGGCGCGGCCCTCGACCTCGCCGGCGCCACCGCCGTCCCCGTCGACGGCGGCGCGGCGGCCGAGCTCCGTGTGCCGATGACGAACACCGGCGAGGCCGGGGAGGGCGCGTCCGACGGCGACGTCTACCGGCTCTCCTCCGCCGTCGCCGGCGGCTGGGAGGCGGTGCAGCCGTACGACCTCCTCGGCGCGACGGCCGGCGAGACGGTCGAGGTGCCGCTGCAGCTCGTCCGCGAGCCGGGCGGCCTCGGGACCGCGACCGTCACCGTGACGAGCGAGTCCGACCCGGGTGCCACGGCGACGGCCGAGGTCGCGGTGCACCCGCTGCTCGCGGCGTACGCGCAGGAGCTCGTCGCGGACCTCGGCGGCGAGGGCGCGCTCGGCGGCGGCGTCGAGGCGCGGCTCGCCTCGGCGCTCGCCACCGCCGCGCGGTCGACCGAGCGCGGTCTCGCCGCGCAGGCCGAGCGGTCGCTCGACCGCGCCGAGGCCCTGGCCTCGCGCGTCACGGACGAGACCGCCCGCGCCGACCTCCTCGCCGCGGTGGAGGTGCTCCGGGTCGGCTGACGCCGGGCCGCAGGACCGCCGGTGACGGTGGTCCGACGACGCGCCCCCGACCTGCGGCGACACGGGTCGGGGGCTCGTCGCTCGTCCGGGGGGCCGCACCCACGGCCGCACCCTGTCGACACCCCGCCCGCAGGAGCGCCTCCCGACCGCACCCTGTCGGCAGGGTGCGGAGGGCCGGCGGTCAGAGGTCCTGCGTCAGCGTGACGGCGGCGCCGTCCGGGTCCTGCACCGAGGCGACCCGCTGGCCCCACGAGACGTCCTGCGGCTGGGCGAGGACGACGCCGCCGAGGTCCTGCGCGCGGCCGACCGACGCGGCGACGTCGCGGACGCCGAACGAGAGGACGGTGCGCCCCGGGCCGGCCTCGGCGTCCTCCTCGGCCATGAGGCTGAGCGTCACGCCGTCGAGGTCGTAGGTCAGCGCGAGCGCCTCCCCCTCGGCGGGCGTGCGGCCGACGGGGTCGAGGCCGAGGACGCCGGTGTAGAAGGCGGCCAGGCGCTCGAGGTCGGGGGTGACGACGACGATCTCCACGGAGGTCACGGGGCCACCGTGCCAGAGGGACCGGCCGCCCGCGGGAGGGGCTCGTCGTCGCCCCGACGTCCGACCGACGTCACCCCGCGTCCACCAGGTGTGGTTAGGCTCCCCTCACGTCAGCCCGGGTCCGCCCGCGGTGGCTGCCGCACGACGTGGCGACCCCGCCGGCCTCCCGACGAGACCTGACGAGCCCGTCGTCCCTCCCACGTCTGAGGTCCCATGCCTGCTGCCCGCCCCGTCGTCGGCGCCTTCGCCGCGCTGCTCCTGCTCGGCGTCTCCGCCTGCGGCTCTGACGAGCCCGCCGCCCCGGCCGCGGAGGGCGGTGCCGCCGCCGACGCCGGCTGGACGCCCGTGACGATCGAGCACGCCTTCGGCACCACCGAGCTGCCCGAGCGCCCCGAGCGCGTGGCCACCGTGGCGTGGGCCAACCAGGAGGTGCCGCTGGCGCTCGGCGTCGTCCCGGTCGGCATGGCCGCCGCGACGTTCGGCGACGACGACGGCGACGGGGTGCTGCCGTGGGTCGAGGACAAGCTCACCGAGCTGGGCGCCGAGACGCCCGTCCTCTTCGACGAGACCGACGGGCTCGACTTCGAGGCCGTGGCCGACACCGACCCGGACGTCATCCTCGCCGCGTACTCCGGCCTCACGCAGGAGGACTACGACACCCTCGAGCAGATCGCCCCCGTCGTCGCCTACCCCGACGTGGCGTGGGGCACGACGTGGCGCGACACGATCCTCCTCAACAGCGAGGGCCTGGGCATGGCCGAGGAGGGCGAGGCGCTCGTGGCCGACCTCGAGCAGCAGATCGCCGACACCGTCGAGGCCCACCCCGAGGTGCAGGGCGCCTCGGCGATGTTCATGACGCACGTCGACACGACCGACCTGTCGACCGTGAACTTCTACACGCCGCTCGACACCCGGGTCGCCTTCTTCGAGGACCTCGGGATGACGACGCCGCAGAGCGTCCAGGACGCCTCCGAGGGCAACGAGAGCTTCTCCGGCAGCGTCAGCGCCGAGCAGGCGGACGTCTTCTCCGACGTCGACGTCATCGTCACCTACGGCGGCGAGGACCTCGTGGCGACGCTCGAGGGCGACCCGCTGCTGTCGCAGATCCCCGCGGTGCAGAACCGGGCGATCGTCGGCCTGCCCGGCGACGGCCCCCTCGGCACGGCGTCCAACCCGACGACGCTCGCCATCCCCTACATCCTCGACGAGTACGTCGGCCTGCTCGCCGACGCCGCGGCGCCGACCGCGCGCTGAGGCCCCCGATGACCACCGGAGGAGGTGCGCCGGGGGAGGTCCGTCCCCCGGCGGACCCCTCCGGCGGTCCTGCCGCCCCGACGACGGCGGGGGCGTCGCGCGCGACGCCCCCGCCCGTCCGCGCCCGGCCCGGGCCGGGCGCCCGGCCGCTGTGGCTCGGCCTCGGCACGGTCGTGCTCGCCGCGCTCGTCGTCACCTCGGTCGTCGTCGGCTCGCGGAGCGTCGGTGCGGGCGACGTCCTCGCCGCCCTCGGCGGCTCGGTGGAGGGCTTCGACCAGGCGGCCGTCGCCGTCCGGCTGCCGCGGACGCTGCTCGCCGTCGTCGCCGGCGCGGCCCTCGGCGTGGCCGGCGCCGTCATGCAGGGGGTCACGCGCAACCCGCTGGCCGACCCGAGCATCCTCGGCGTCAACACCGGGGCGGCGCTGGCGGTCGTCGTCGGCATCGCCTTCTTCGGCCTCACCGCGCCCGGCTCGTACGTGTGGGTCGCCATCGCCGGGGCCGCCGTGACGGCCGCCTTCGTCTACGCCGTCGGCTCGCTGGGCCGCGGCGGCGCGACGCCGCTCAAGCTCGCGCTCGCGGGGGCCGCGACGGCCGCGGCGCTGACGAGCCTCACGACGGCGGTCGTCCTGCCGCGCAACGACATCGCGCTCGGCGTGCGGTCGTGGCTCGTCGGCGGCGTCGGCGGGGCCACGTGGCCCACCGTGCAGCAGGTCGCCCCCTTCCTCGTCGCCGGCTTCGTCGTCTGCCTCCTCACCGCGCGCTCGCTCGACTCCCTCGCCCTCGGCGACGAGCTGGCCGCGGGCCTCGGCGAGCGCGTCGCGGTGGCCCGTGGCGTCGCGTCGCTCGGCGCCGTCGTCCTCTGCGGGGCGACGACGGCCGTCACCGGACCCATCGCGTTCGTCGGCCTCGTCGTGCCGCACGCGTGCCGCCTGCTCGTCGGCGTCGACCACCGCTGGCTCGTGCCCTTCTCCGCCGTCGCGGGCGCCGCGCTGCTGACGGGCGCGGACGTCCTCGGCCGCGTCGTCGCCCGCCCCGCGGAGATCGACGTCGGCATCATCACGGCGCTCGTCGGGGCGCCGTTGTTCGTCGCCCTCGTCCGGCGGCAGAAGGTGCGCGAGCTGTGACCGCCGTCCCCGTCCACGCGGACGCCCCGACGGCCGGCCCGTCCGCCGGGGTCACGCCCGCGGACGTCGCGCGCGGACGCCGACGCCGCACCCGGCACCGCCGCACCGTCGTCACGGTGCTCGCCGTCCTCGTCGTCGTGCTCTTCTGCGTCAGCCTCGTCGTCGGCCGGACGGTCTACCCGCCGGCGGACGTCCTCCGCGTCGTCCTCGGCCAGGACGTCGACGGCGCCTCGTTCACCGTCGGGACGCTGCGCCTGCCGCGGGCCGCGCTGGCCGTCCTCACGGGCCTGGCCTTCGGCCTCGGCGGCGTGACGTTCCAGACGATGCTCCGCAACCCGCTCGCCAGCCCCGACGTCATCGGCATCACCTCGGCGGCGAGCGCGGCGGCGACCTTCGGCATCGTCACCCTCGGCCTCGGCGCGACGGGGGTGTCGACCTTCGCCATCGCCGGCGGCCTCGCCGTGGCCCTCGTCATCTACGCGCTCGCGGCCGGGCGGACGTCGGCGACGACGCGGCTCGTCCTCGTCGGCATCGGCGTCGCCGCGATGCTCGACAGCGTGACGACGTACCTCCTCTCCGAGGCCGCCGTCTGGGACCAGCAGGCCGCCTCGCGGTGGCTCACGGGCAGCCTCAACGGCGCGTCGTGGGAGCAGGCGTGGCCGCTGGCGCTCGCCCTCGCGGTGCTCGCGCCGGTGCTCCTGCTCCTCCAGCGCGACCTCGCCGCCGGCCAGCTCGGCGACGACACCGCGTCCGCGCTCGGCGTGCGGGTGGGTCGGACCCGCCTGCTCCTGCTCGTCGCCGCGGTCGGTCTCGTCGCCTTCGGGACGGCCGCCGCCGGGCCCATCGCCTTCGTGGCCTTCCTGTCGGGACCCATCGCCGCCCGGCTCGTCGGGCCGGGCACGCCCGTGCTCGTCCCGGCCGCCCTCGTCGGCGCCGTGCTCGTGCTGACCGCCGACCTCGTGGGCCAGAACCTGCTCGGCACGCGCCTGCCGGTCGGCGTCGTCACGGGCGTCCTCGGCGCCCCCTACCTCGTCCACCTCGTCGTCCGCACGCACCGGACCGGAGGCTCCCTGTGACCGACGCCCACCGCCTGCAGGCCGCCGGCCTCACCCTCGGCTACGGCGGCCGCACCGTCGTCGAGGACCTCTCCCTCGTCGTGCCGCCGGGCCGCGTGACCGCCGTCGTCGGGGCCAACGCCTGCGGGAAGTCGACGCTCCTGCGCTCGATGTCGCGCCTGCTCGCCCCGTCCGGGGGGCACGTCGTCCTCGACGGCCGCGACGTGCACAAGGTGCCGGCCAAGGAGCTCGCCCGGACCCTCGGCCTCCTGCCGCAGCAGCCGGTGGCGCCGGACGGCATCACCGTCGCCGACCTCGTGGGCCGCGGCCGCCACCCGCACCAGCGCCTCCTGCAGCGGTGGAGCGCGGCCGACGACGAGGCCGTCGCCGACGCCATGACCCTCACCGGCACGGGCGACCTCGCCGACCGCCCCGTCGACGAGCTCTCCGGCGGTCAGCGGCAGCGGGTCTGGATCGCCATGGTGCTCGCGCAGCGCACCGACCTGCTGCTCCTCGACGAGCCGACGACGTTCCTCGACGTCGCCCACCAGGTCGAGGTCCTCGACCTCCTGACCGACCTCAACCGCACCCGCGGGACGACGGTCGTCATGGTGCTCCACGACCTCAACCTCGCCGCGCGCTACGCCGACCACCTCGTCGCCATGGCCGGCGGCGGCCTCGCCGCCCCTCCCGGCCCGCCGGAGGAGGTCGTCACCCCCGAGGTGATCCGCGCGGTCTTCGGCCTCGAGAGCCAGGTCGTCGTCGACCCCGTCTCGGGCCGCCCCCTCGTCCTCCCCATCGGCCGCCACCACGTCCGGGCGGACGTCGCCGCCCTCTGACCCCGCCCCCCGACGCCCGCCTGCTGCCTCCCCTCTTCGCGATGTGTGGCCATGAGGGGGCATCGCGCGCCCGGCGGGACCCGTCATGGCCACACGTCGCGGACGAGAGGCACGGTGACGGGCGGGACCGGCGCCCGACCGACCCTCGCCACCCGGACGAACCGGACGTACCGTCGTCGTGCCCGTCGACGGCGACGGACCCGGCCCGGCCGGCGCACCCCGGAGGTCACCCGATGCCCGCGAGCCCCGCCCCGTCCGACCCCTCGCCCGACCGCCGGACGCCGCCCGGCCGGCTGCGCGCCGTGGCCGCCACCGCCGCGGGCGGCCTGCTGCTCGCCGGCCTGCTGGCCGCCGGCGGGGCCGGGCCCGTGGCCGCCGACCCCTCCGTCCCCGCTGCGCCGGCCGCGCCCGCGGCGTCGACGGCGGGCCGCCTGCCCGCGCTCGTCGGCACGTGGGGCGCCAGCGCCGACCGCACCGACAGCGACGTCGCCGGCCGCACGGTGCGCAACGTCGTCCGGACGAACGTCGGCGGCCGGGACCTCCGCGTCTCGCTGTCCAACGTCGTCGGGACGGCGGCCGTCACCTACTCCGGCACCGTCGGCGTCTCGGCGGGCGGCGGCGCCGTCGAGCCCGGCTCGCTGCGCGGCCTCACCTTCGGCGGCGGCGAGACCTCCGTGCTCGTCCCGCCCGGCGCCGAGGTCCTCAGCGACCCGCTGACGGGCCGGTGGGCCGAGCAGCTCGACCTCGCCGTGTCCGTCCACGTCGACGGCGACCCGGGCGTGGCGACGGGCCACAACCTGGCCGTCGCGACGTCGTACGTCTCCGAGCCGGGCGACGTCGCCGCCGAGGAGGGCGCCGACGCCTTCACGACGGCGCTCACGCGCTGGCACGTCGTCGACGGGCTCGTCGTCACGGGCGCGCGCGGCGACGGGACCGTCGTCGCGCTCGGCGACTCCATCACCGACGGCTACGGCGCGACCGTCGACGGCGACCAGCGCTGGCCCGACCACCTGGCCCGCCGCCTCCTCGCCACCCCGCGGTACGACGGCACCGGCGTCGTCAACGAGGGCATCAGCGGCAACCGCGTGCTGTCCGACGGCGCCGGCGTCAGCGCGCTCGCGCGGCTCGACCGCGACGTCCTCACGTCGCCCGGCGTCGAGACCGTCGTCCTCCTCGAGGGCATCAACGACATCTCCGGCGGCGCGACGGCGGAGGAGGTCATCGCGGGGTACCGGCAGCTCATCGCCCGCACGCACGCCGCGGGCGTCTGCATCCAGGGCGGCACGCTGACCGCCTTCGAGTCCGCCGGCCCGGCCCGGGAGGCGGAGCGCACGGCGGTCAACGAGTGGATCCGCACGAGCGGCGAGTTCGACGCCGTCGTCGACTTCGACGCGGCCACGCGCGACCCGTCCAACCCCGACAAGCTGCTGCCGGCCTACGACAGCGGCGACGACCTGCACCCCAGCGACGCCGGGTACGCGGCCATGGCCGCGGCCGTGGACCTGCGCTCGCTCGACTGCCGCCGCTGACGCGCGCGGGCGGGCGCCCCTGCGACGCAGGGACGCCCGCCCGGGGACGGGGCGCTCAGCGGCGCCCGACGACGGCGTCCACCTCGATCTCGACGAGCCAGCCCGCGACGGGCAGCGACGCGACCTCCATGAGGCTGCGGGACGGCCGCTGCGCGTTGACGACGAGGGGCGGCGTCGGCGCGGCCGAGCCGACGGGCTGCGGCAACGTCGCGCCGGTGACGAGGTCGACGTTGGCGAAGTACTGCCGGTAGGCGCGGTTGAAGCCGGCGTAGTCGGCGACGGCGGCCCCGGGGGGCGCGTCGACGAAGACGCGCATGGTGATGACGTCGTCGAGCCCGAGCCCGACGGACGCGAGGTTGGCCTCGATGCGGGCGAGGGCGTTGAGGCCCTGCGCCTCGGTGATGGTCACGCCGGCCGGCAGCGTGCCGCCGGGGAAGAAGGACGCGTCGACGTAGGACTCCGGCGTGCCCGCCGCCCCCGCGGGGTTGAGGCGGCCGGGGCCGGTGCCGCTGCTCTTGTACGTCGTGACGAGCGGCCCGATCGTCGTCCCGTTGGCGATCATCGGGTTGGCCGACCCGGCGGGAAGGTTCTGGACGGCGCCGCGCGACGGCGGCGCCGGGGTACGGCCGCCGGCGACGGCGGTGACGGCGGCGCCGCCGGTGAGGGTCAGCGCGAGCGCGCCGGCGACGAGCGCCCGACGGGCGGGCAGGCGACGTCGACGGGCGCGTCGGTCGGCGGGGCGGGGGCTGGGGCTGGTCGTGGGCACGGGTGTCCTCCGGGACGGGATGGGGGAGAGGGGTGGTCAGCCGGCGAGGGCGCGCTGGTGCAGCGCCGTGACGCTCGCGCGGGCGGACTCGATGGCCCCGGACATCCAGGACGTGTAGTGGCTGAGGTGGTCGCCCGCGAAGTACGTGCGGCCCTCGGGCTGCAGCAGGCGGCGGTACTCGGCGCTCTCGCGCGACGGCCAGCTCACCCACCCGCCCTCGCTGTAGCGGGTGTTCTCCCACGAGACGGAGAACGACGCCTCGATCCCCCGGGCGTACTTCTGCCCGTGGACCTTCTGACCCTGGACGAGGGCCCGCGACAGGCGTTCCTTGTGCGACAGCCGCCCGTAGGCCAGGGCGTTGTTCCCGAAGTTGTAGTAGCCGACGACCGTGCCCCGGTCGCCGTGGTACCCGGACGACGGGTACCAGATGGTGCCGATGTCCATGTTGGTGTTGGTGATGCCGCCGTAGATGTTCTCGTCGGTCTCCCACCAGCGGCGGTCGTACTGGAGGGCGATCTTCCCGGCGGGCGCGGCCTGGGCGTACGCGAGGGCGGTGCCCACCTCGGGCGCGAAGTTCGTCGGGATCTTCTTGAGCACCATCGGGGGGATGGTGCAGACGCAGAAGTCGGCGGTGACGGTGCGACGTCGGCCGCGCGTCGTGTACGTGACGTCGACGCCGGTCGGGGTGTTGGTGATCCCGCCGACCTCGGCCCGGTAGACGATGTTGCGGCGGTCGACGGCGCGCTCGAAGGCGTAGGGGATGCGGTCCATGCCGCCGACCGGCTGGAACATGAGCATCGCCTGGTCGAAGCCGAACTCGAAGGAGATGTTGCGACCCAGGTTGCTCTGGAGGACGTCGGAGAGCGACGGGGGCGGGCCGAGCGGCGTTCCCGCCTGCGTCCCGGCGCCCGGCAGCACCTCGTACCCGCGCCGGCTCGTGCCCGTGTACTTCCAGCTCGCGGCGGGGTCGCCCTCCACGCGCCGGCCGATGGCGCCCCAGCCGCCGAGGAAGGACAGCAGCGCCTCCTTGTCGGCCCCCGTGAGGTAGCCGTCGAGGCTGCCGGAGTCCGTGGCGCGGGCGAGGAGCTCGGAGACGTAGCCGTAGGTGTCGGCCTTCGTCGTGCGGTGCCGGACGGGCGTGCCGGACAGCGGCGTCGTGCCCTCGTCGAAGTAGTACGAGTCGGCGTTGACGTTGGTGAAGACCTCGACGGGGACGCCGAGCTCGCGGCAGTAGTCGAGCGTCACCATGTGCTGGGCGATCCGGGCCGGACCGGCGTTGAGGTACTGCCCCTCGGCGAAGCGCGCGTGCTGCGTCTCGCCCTTGAGGTCGGTCTCGCGGGTGCCGCCGCGGACGGTCCAGTTGCGGCCGCCCGGCCGGTCGCGGGCCTCGAGGACGGTGACCTGGTACCCCGCCTTCTGCAGCTCGTAGGCGGTGGTGAGCCCGGCGATGCCGGCGCCGAGGACGACGACGCGGGCGGCGCTGCGGCCGGCCAGCGTGAAGTCGCCCGACCGCGGGGGCGTGTACGGCGCGGCGGCGGCGGTCGGGGCGAGCCCGAGGGCGCCCATCGTCGAGTACATGACGCCGGCGCCGCCGGCGACGCCGACGGACTGCAGGAATTGGCGGCGGGTGGTGGGCACGGGGCTCCTCGGGCTCGGGGCGCGCGCAGGACGCGGACGCAGCGGGGTCTCGCGCTGCGTGACACCCGGTCACGGAGGCGATGGGCGAGGAGCCTGTTGGCGACGTGTTTCGCGAGATGAGCGAGGTCTGTGACGTTCTTGTGTCCCGTTGAAGGCGGAAGGACCTCGGCGGACGGGGGCAGGACGACGTCGGGCGGGGCCGGTGGTGGCCCCGCCCGACGGCGGTCGTCGTCCGGAGGGGCGGCTCAGGCGGGGCGGAACGTCACCCGGAACGTGCGGGCGGACGGCCGGAGGGCGTGCTGCGGCAGCACGTCCGGGCCGCAGGCGCGCGAGCCGAGGCCGTGCTGCGCGGCGTCGAGGTGGAGCACGACGCGGTCGCTCGGCGGCAGCTCGTGGTCGTGCGCCGCCGCGGCCAGCTCCTGCGGCGTCCAGCGCCGTGCGGTGAAGCCGACCCGCCGCTCGCCCGGCCGGTCGGCGTCCGCGGTGACGTGGAGGCCGCCGTCCGGACCGGTGAGCCGGAGCTCGCGCAGGTCGGGGCGGTGGCCGCTCTCCTGCGGCCGGCTGTAGGCGACGACGAGGTCGTCGACGGCGCTCTCGAAGCGCCCGACGACCGCCGCGTGGCTCGAGTCCGCGTAGGACTCCGCCGGCCCCGTGCCGAACCACGAGGCCGTCCCCACCGAGCCGGGCAGGTCGAGACGGACGCCGACCCGGGGCCAGGTGCCCGTCCACGCGCCGGTGGGCACGACGCCGACGGCGAGAGAGGCCGCGCCGTCCGCCGCGGCGGTCCAGCGGTACGTCACGTCGACGCCGACGTCGGAGGCCGCGACCGCCGCCCGCACCCGCACGACGACGGCGTCGTCCGTCACCTCGACCGCGCGGAGGCGGTGCTCCAGCCGGTCGAGACCCGCTGCGGCCCAACGCTCGGCGGACGAGGGGTGGTCGGTGCCCTCGCCGTGGCTCTCCGCCGGGCCGACGTCCTCGTACCCGTGGGGCGCGCGGCCGCGGTCGTTGTCCGTCGGCGCGCGGAACAGGTCGAGGACGGGGCCGTCGACGCGGAGGTCGCCGACGGCGGTGAGCCGTCCGGTGACGAGGTCGAGGACGGCGTCGCCCACGCGGGCCGTCCGCCCGTCCCCGGCGACGACGACGGGCGCCGCCGCGGGCGTCGTCGGGGCGGCCGCCCGGGGCGGCGTGAGGTCGACCTGCGTGCGGGACAGCACGTGCCCCGCCCCGGCCCAGGCCGTCGGGGCCGCGAGGGCGGCCTCGACCGTGAGGTGGTCCTCCGACCCCGCGGGCGTCGGCCCGGCCGCGGCGGCGACGTCCGGCAGCGCGACGACGGCGTCGTCGCCGGGCGCGACCGGCGGGACGGCGAGGTCGCCCGCCGCGACGGCGACGCCGTCGCGCTCGAGCCGCCAGGCGAAGGTCAGGTCGTCGGTGGCGCCGGAGTGCCGGCGGTTGGTGACGGCGAGGACCCGCTCGTCGCCGTCGGCGAGGACGTCGAGGCGCACGGCCGCGACGACGGCCGCCCACTCGGCGAGGCCGGGCGAGGGCGTCCCGTCGGAGAGCACGAGCCCGTCGGTGACGAAGTTGCCGTCGTGCAGCGGCTCGCCGAAGTCGCCGCCGTAGGCGAAGAACGGTGTGCCGTCGGCGGTCCGGTGCGCGAGGCCGTGGTCGCGCCACTCCCAGACGAAGCCGCCGTGGACGCGCGGGTACCGCCATGACAGGGCGTCGTACTCGGCGACGGCGCCCGGCCCGTTCCCCATGGCGTGCACGTACTCGCACATGACGAAGGGCTGCGAGCGGACGACGGCCGCCTGCGCCGGCGTCGTCCACGCCACCGGGCCGACGCCGGAGCCGATCGCCTCCACCTCCTCGAGCGTCGGGTACATCCGGCTGTAGACGTCGGTGTACGCGCCCGTGTGGTCGCCCTCGTAGTGCACGGGGCGGCTCGGGTCGCGGCGGCGCAGCTCGGCGGCCGCGGCGGCGAGGTTGCGCCCGGTGCCGGCCTCGTTGCCGAGGCTCCACAGCACGACGCACGCGTGGTTCTTGTCGCGCTCGACGGTGCGGGCGACGCGGTCGAGGTACGCCGCCTCCCACGCCGGGTCGTCGCTGGGGTTGCCGCGCCAGGGCTCGCCGGCGGTCAGCTCGAAGCCGTGCGTCTCGAGGTCGTCCTCGAGCACGACCCAGAAGCCGAGCTCGTCGAGGAGGTCCAGCAGGCGGGGATGCGGCGGGTAGTGGCTCGTGCGGACGGCGTCGACGCCGTGCCGCTTCATGAGGGCGAGGTCCTCGCGGGCGTGCGCCTCGTCGAAGACGCGCCCGCGGTCGGCGGCGACCTCGTGGCGGTTGACGCCGCGGAGGACGACGCGGCGGCCGTTGACGAGGAAGCGGTCCCCGTCGATCTCCACGGTCCGGAAACCGGCGCGGAGGGAGACGGTCTCGCCCCGCGCGACGACCTCGACGTCGTGGAGGACGGGCACCTCGGCGCTCCACGGCGCCACGTCGGGGACGTCGACCGGGGCGACGTCGGCCGGCGTCGCCCACGTCACCTCGACGCCGAGACCGGGCGCGCGCAGGACGACGGGGTAGGCGTCGGCGGGGGCGGAGGGCCGGACGTCGAGGCGGCCGGCGCCGGTGCGGTGGTCGTAGTCGGCCCTCAGCACGACGTCGTCGAGCGCCCCGGCGGGGCGGGCCAGCAGGTGCACCTCGCGGAAGACGCCGGGCAGCCACCACTGGTCCTGGTCCTCGAGGTAGGACGCCGCCGACCACTGGTGCACGCGCAGCAGGAGGACGTTCGCGCCGGGCCGCACGAGCCCCGTGACGTCGAGCTCCTGCGCGAGCCGGCTGCCGGTGCCCGTGGCGACCTCGGTGCCGTTGAGCCAGGCGCGCCAGGCGCTCTCGACGCCGTCGAGGCGCAGGAGGTGGCGCGCGGCGCCGGTCCACGCGGCCTCGTCCGGCACCGTGAAGGCGCGCAGGTGGTCGGCGGTCGGGTTGGCGTCCGGGACGTGCGGCGGGTCGACGGGGAAGGGGTAGCGGACGTTCGTGTACCAGGGGCGGCCGTACGCCCCGTCGCCGTGGAGCACCCAGTGCGAGGGGACGGGCAGGTCGTCCCAGCCCGCGGCCGGGCCGTCCGCGGGGACGGCGCCGGGCACCGACAGCGCCGCGAGGGCGTCGTCGTCCTCGCCGCCGCCGACGGCGGTGGGCCACAGCCGGAACCGCCAGGTGCCCGACAGGTCGAGCTCGGGCGCGTCGCTGCGCACCCGTGCGCGGGGGGCCCACCGGCGGCCGGTGCCGGGGGCGGGGTCCTCGAGGTACGGCGGGCGGGACCGGGGGGCGGCGGGGCGGGGGGAGGTCACGCGGGACTCCTCGGCGGGCGGGCGGCGGGGACGACGGCGGGGTCACCCTCCCGCGGCGTGCCACCGGGGCGCACGGCGGGAGGGCGCGGCGGCTGAGGGCGTTGACGGCGAGGACGCGGATCCCGCATGGTGGGGACACGACCCGCATCGCGGGATATGCCGACACATCGACGTGGAGGACCCATGAGCAGCACCCCATCCGGACCCAGCACCCCCCACCTCGTCGCGGACGGCGCCGCCGCCGCCGCGGCCGAGGAGCACGCGCCCGAGCCGCGCCGCCCCGGCCGGTCGCGCATCGGGCTCGTGGTGCCCAGCTCGAACACGACGATGGAGACCGAGCTGCCGGAGCTCTTCCGGCGGCAGACCGAGGCCACGGGGCACAGCTACACGTTCCACTCGGCGCGGGCGGCGTTGAAGAACGTCACGCACGAGGAGCTCCTCGCGATGGTCGACCGGGCCGCCGAGTGCGCCACGGCGGTCTCGGACGCCGACGTCGACGTCATCGCCTACGCGTGCCTCGTCGCCGTCATGGCGCAGGGGCCGGGCGCCCACACCTCCTCCGAGGAGGTCATGGCCCGCGCCGCCGCCGAGAACGGCCACCCCGCCGCCGTCGTCAGCAGCGCCGGCGCGCTCACCCGCGTGCTCCGCGAGGTGGGCGCACGCCGGGTCGCGCTCGTCACCCCGTACATGCGTCCGCTGACCGACATGGTCGCCGCGTACGTCGAGGGCGGAGGGGTGGAGGTCCTGGAGGCCGTCAGCCTCGAGGTGTCCGACAACCTCGCCGTCGGCTGCCTCGACGCCGGGCAGCTGCCGGGCATCGCCCGCGGCCTCGACCTCTCCCGCGCCGACGCCCTCGTGCTGTCGGCCTGCGTGCAGATGCCGTCGCTGGACGCGGTCCAGGTGGTCGAGGACGAGCTCGGGCTGCCCGTCTTGACGGCGGCCACGGCCACGGCGTACGAGGTCCTCCGGGCGCTGGGTCACGAGCCCGCCGTCACCGGTGCCGGCCGGCTGCTCGCGGGCGGCCTCGTGCCGGCCGTCTCCTGAGGCGGTCGCCGTGGTGCTCTCCGTCGTCGCCTTCGCCGTGCTCGTCGGCGCCTTCGTCGTGGGCTCGCTCACGCGGGTCAGCGCGGGCCTGGTGGCCCTCGTCGCGGCCTTCGTCGTCGGCACGCTGCTGGCCGGGCAGGCCGTCGAGGACGTCGTCGCCCAGTTCCCGTCCGGTCTCTTCCTCATCCTCGTCGGCGCGACGCTGCTCTTCGGCGTCGTGCGCCTCACGGGGACGGTCGAGCTGCTCGCCGCGTGGGCGGAGCGGCTCGCGGGCGGACGGCGCCTGCTCGTGCCCGTCCTCATGTTCCTGCTCACCGCGGTCCTGACCTCGGCCGGGGCCTTCACGCCCGCCGCCATCGCCATCGTCGCGCCGGTGGCGCTGGCCCTGGGCTCGCGCTTCGGCGTCAGCACGCTGGCCATGGGCCTCGTCGTCGTGCAGGGCGCCAACGCCGGCGGCTTCTCGCCGGTCAACCCCTTCGGCGTCGTCGCCAACCTCATGCTCCGCGAGGCGGGCGCCGCCGACGGCACCCTCCGGCTCTACGTGGCCTGCTTCCTCTTCAACGCCGTGCTCGCCGTCGTGGCCTACGTCCTCGTGCAGGTGCTCCTGGGCCGGCGCGCCGCGCGCCGGGACGACGGGGCGTCCTCGGACGGGGCGACCCCGGTGGCGAGCGGGGCGGGCGTCGCCCTCCCGGACGGTGCCGCGACGTCCGGAGGCTCCCGGACGGCGGTGCTGGCGTCCCCGACGACGGCGACCGCCGTCGACGTCGCCCCCGCGGGGCCCGCCGCGACGGAGGAGCCCGTCCGGCTCACCCCCGTGAGGGCCCTGTCCCTCCTCGGGCTCGTCGCGCTGCTCGTCCTGACCACCGTCCTCGGGGTCGACGTGGGCGTCGCGTCGCTCGCCATCGCGCTGGTGCTGGTGGTCGTCAGCCCCCGGCTGCAGAAGCCCGCCGTCGAGGCGGTGCCGTGGTCGGCCGTCCTCCTCGTCACCGGCATCGTCACGTACGTCGGCGTCCTCGAGGAGATGGGGGCGCTCGAGCAGCTGCAGCGCGGCATCGAGAGCCTGGGCAGCGGGTCCGTGGCGGCGCTCGTGACCGGCTACGTCGTGGCGGTCGTCTCGGCCTTCGCGTCGACGACCGGCACCCTCACCGTCATCAGCCCGGTGGTCGTGCCCGTGGCGCTCGACCCGGCGCTCACGCCGGTGGGCGTGGTGACGGCCGTGGCCATCAGCTCGTCGGTGGTGGACACGAGCCCGATGTCGACCTCGGGGGCGCTGCTCATGGCCAGCGCCCGGCCCGACGAGGAGCGCCGCTTCTTCCGGGCGCTGCTGCTGTGGGCCATCGCCATGGTGGCGGTCGTGCCGCTCGTCGCCTGGCTGCTCTTCGTGCAGGTCGGGCTCTGACGTGGGCCGCGGCCCTCCCCGCCCCCGGGCGGGGAGGGCCGCCGCCTAGCATCACGCCGCGTCGCCGGGAGCTCCGGCGCGGGAGGGTGGGGCGGTGACCGACGACGACCCGCGGCCGGGGGCCGGCGAGGCGCGGTCGACCACGCTCGTCCTCGGCAAGATCGCCCGCCTCCTCGCGTCCTTCTCCGTCGAGGACCCCGAGCCGACGCTCGCCCAGCTCGCCCGCCGGACCGGCCTGCCCAGCAGCACCTGCCAGCGGCTGGTGCAGGACCTCGTCCGCGAGGGCTTCCTCGACCGCGTCGGCGACCGGTACCGCATCGGCATCGGCCTCGTCCGCTGGGCGACCCCCGGCACGCTCGGCCTCGACGTCGTCCGGCTCGTGACCCCCGTCCTCGCGGAGCTGCGGGACGCGACGGGGGAGACGGCCTGCCTGTACGTCCGTGACGGCGCGTTCCGCACCGTCGTCGCCGTGGCCGAGACCCGCCACGTCGTCATGCGTCCCTTCCGCGTGGGCCAGGTCATGCCCCTCAACGCCGGGGCGCCCGGCAAGGTCTTCCTGGCCTTCGACCCCGGCGCGCGCGAGGCGTTGGTGGACGGCCGGCTCGAGGCCTTCACGCCCCGGACGCCCGTCGACCTCGCCCACCTCGACGCCCAGGCGGCCGCCACCCGCGCGCAGGGCTGGTGCGCGGCCCTCGGGGAGCGTCACCTCGACGTCGGGTCGGTCGCCGCCCCGGTCCTGGACCACGTCGGCGCCCTCGCCGGCGTCCTGGGGCTCGGCTTCCCCGTGCAGCGGGTCGACGAGGACGCGGCCCGTGCGCTGGGTCCCCGCGTCGCGGCGGCGGCGGCCCGGGCGTCGGTCCTCCTCGGGGCGCCGTCGCCCCCGGCCTGAGCCCTGCCTACCGTGCCGCGGTCCGCGCGCGGTAGGCGGCGACGGCGGCGCGGTTGCCGCAGCCGCCCTCGCAGAAGCGCCGGGAGCGGTTGCGGGACAGGTCGACGAGGACGTCCTCGCAGTCGTCCGCCGCGCACGTCCGCAGCCGCGAGCGCTCGCCGGAGCGGACGACGTCGACGAGCGCCATCGCCGTCTCCACCGCGATCCGCTCCGCGAGCGGCGCCTCCGACGTCGTCGCGTGCAGGTGCCAGCCCCACCCGTCGTGCCGGACGAGCTGCGGCAGCGCCCGCTCCCGTGCCAGCAGCGCGTTGACGCCGGCCACCTGCTCGTCCTCGGCGGCGGTCCACAGCGCGCGGAGCTCGGCGCGCAGGCCGCGGACGGCGTCGAGCTCGGCGGCGTCGTGCGTGCGGGAGCCGGAGTACTGCCACTCGTCGACGAAGGCCTCGAGCTCCTCCTCCGTCGCGAGGAGGTCCGCGCCGTCGGCCCGGTGCTCCGGGTCGGTGTTGACGAGCGCCGCCACCGCCCGGAGGGAGATCTCCGTGTCATGGGTGAAGACCATGTTGACTCCTGACATCGGGGCTGCGTAGCGTCATCAGCGTACGACGTGATGACTCATGACACAGGAGGTCGGCGTGGCGGCTGCGGAGCCGGTGGCCCTCGGGGCCACCCAGCGGTGGGCGTCCCGTCGACGTCGCGCGAGGACCTCCCTCGCGGGGGCGCGCGGCCTCGTCGGCCTCGCCGTCGCGCTGCTGTCGGCGCTCGTCTTCGCGACGTCGGGGACGCTCGCCAAGGGGCTGCTCACCGCGGGCTGGTCGCCGGGCGCCGTCGTCCTCGCCCGCGTCCTCGTCGGCGGGCTCGTCCTCGCGGTGCCCGCCGCCCTGCAGCTCCGCGGCCGCTGGCACCTCCTGCGCGCCGACGGCCGGACCGTCGTCGCGTACGGGCTCGTCGCGGTCGCCGGCTGCCAGCTCGCGTACTTCTCGGCGGTGCAGACGCTCTCGGTCGGCGTCGCGCTCCTGCTCGAGTACCTGGCGCCCGCGCTGCTGGTCCTCCTCGCCTGGGCGCGCGGACGGCGTCCCGCGCCGCTCGTCCTCGCCGGCACCGTGGCCGCGCTGGCGGGCCTCGTCCTCGTGCTCGACCTCACCGGCTCGGTGCGGGTCGACGCCGTCGGCGTCGTCTGGGGGCTGCTCGCGGCCTGCGGGCTCGCGGTCTACTTCGCGCTCTCGGCGCGGCCCGGAGCCGGCCTGCCGCCGCTGGCGCTCGCCGCGGGCGGGCTCCTCGTCGGTGCGCTCGCGCTCGCCGTCGCGGGGGCGGTCGGCGTGCTCCCGCTGGAGACGGCCCGCGGTGACGTCGCCCTCGCCGGCGCGCAGGTCCCGTGGTGGGTCGCGGTCCTCGCGCTGGCCCTCGTGGCGGGGGCGCTCGCCTACGCGACGGGCATCGTCGGCGCCCGCCGCCTCGGCGAGCGGACGGCGTCCTTCGTCGGCCTCACCGAGGTGCTCTTCGCCGTCCTCGTCGCGTGGCTGCTCCTCGGCGAGCTCCCCGCGCCGGTCCAGCTCCTCGGCGGGGTGCTCGTCGTCGGCGGCGCCGCCGCGGTCGCCGCGGGCGAGCGGCGCCCGTCCGCCTGAGGACCCCGGGGGTGACGTCGACGCCGACGTCACCCCGGGCGCCACCGAGACGAGCAGTCGACGCCGGCTTCACCCCCAGGTGCCCTCAGGACGCGAGGTCGACGCCGACCTCACCGTCCGAGGTGGGCGTGACGTCGCGGCCCCGGTCGCCGCGTCGGCGCTGCGGACGCCGACCCTCGACCGCACCCGGCCCCGCCCGTCCGTGCCAGGGTGCGTCGGGACGGACGACGACGAGGAGGAGGCATGGCGGTCGGCGACCGGCGGGTGCCCCGCCGCGTCTACGGGGTCGGCGACGAGCCGGACGTGCGCTTCAGCCTCGCCAACGAGCGCACCTTCCTCGCGTGGGTGCGCACGGCGCTCGCGCTGCTGGCGGCCGGCGTCGCGCTCGAGGCCCTCGACGTCCCCGTGCCCGCGCCGCTGCGCCTCACCGCGGCGGTCCTCCTCGTCGTCCTCGGGCTCCTCGCCGCCGTCCAGGCGGGGTGGGGCTGGGCCCGCGCGGAGCTGTCGCTGCGGCTGCGGCGTCCCCTGCCGGCGCCGGTCCTCGGGCCGGCGGTCGCCGCGGGGGTCGTCGTGGCCGCCGCGCTCCTGCTCGTCGGTCTCGTCGTGTGAGCGACGTCCCCCTCCCGCGCGACGGCGGCCTGCAGCCCGAGCGCACGCTGCTGGCCTGGCGCCGCACCCTCCTCGCCGTCGCCGTGGCGTCCGCCGCGGTCGTCCGCCTGGGGGCGCCGACGCTGGGGGCGCCCGCCGTCGTCGCCGGCGTCCTCGGCGTGGCCCTGTGCGCCGCAGCGCTCGTCGGGGCCTCGCTGCGCTACCGGCAGGTCGCCCGCGGCCTCGACGCCACGGGCGCGCTCCTGTCGCCCGGCGCCGCGGTCCTCGCGCTGACGGCTTCGCTGCTCGTCGTGGGGGTCGTGGGCCTGGCCCTGGTCCTCACCGCCTGACCGGACCGCAGGAGAAGTCGCACGCTCGGCCCGGGCACACGTCGGTCCCACCGACCTGCACAACCCCGTCCCCTCCCGGCCGACGAGCCCTCCACCTGCGACGACGCCAGCACGCCCTGAGCTGTGCAGGTCCGTCCGCCCGCTCACCCCGCGCGCAGCAGCCCCGCGAGGTGCGCGCGGACGTCGGCGGCCATGTCGACGTCGTCCGGGTCGAGGAGCCACTGCACCTGCAGCCCGTCGAGCAGCGCCACGAGGCCCCGACCGGCTGCGGCGGGGTCGACGCCGTCCCGCAGCTCGCCGTCCTCCGCCGCCTCGCGGCAGGCCCGGGTGAGGTCGGCGACCGTGCGGGCGTAGCGCTCGCGGAACCACGGCCGTGCCGGGTGCCCGGGGTCCGTCGCCTCGGCGGCGAGGACCGTGAAGAGCCGGACGACGCCGGGCGACCCCGCGTTGCGCTCGACGAGGTCGACGAGCCCCTCGAGCGCCGCGCGGCCGCGGGCACCCGCGAGCCCCACCGCCTCGGCGTCCTCCGCGTCGCGCCGCTGCAGCACCGCCTCGAGGAGCGCCTCCTTGCGCGGGAAGTGGTGCAGCAGACCGGGGTGGCTGAGCCCGGCGCGGGCGGCGACGTCGCGCAGCGACGCCCCGCGGTAGCCGGCCTCGCCGAAGAGGGCGAGCGCCGCGTCGAGCACCGCCTCCCGCGCGGCCCGGCCCTTGGCGTAGCCGCCCCGCCGCGCCCCGTCCGTGCCGCTCATCCGTCCCCCTCGGTCGCCGGACCGAAAACCTACCGCTCGGTCGGGATCGGCGCTACGGTCGGCCCGGCACCCGGCCACGTCGAGGAGGACACCGATGACCAGCACCGACCCCCGCAGCCTCGACGTGGACGCCGTCCTCGCCGCGCTCACCACCGAGGAGAAGATCTCCCTCGCCTCGGGCTCCGACTTCTGGCACACGCAGGGCGTCGAGCGGCTCGGCGTCCCCGCGGTGATGGTCACCGACGGCCCGCACGGCCTCCGCAAGCAGGAGGGCTCGACCGACCACGCCGGCCTCCACGCGTCCGTCCCCGCCACGTGCTTCCCGCCCGCGACCGGCCTCGCGTCCACGTGGGACCGCGACCTGCTGCGCCGCGTCGGCGAGGCGCTCGGCGACGAGTGCCGCGCCGAGGACGTCGCCGTCCTCCTCGGCCCCGGCGTCAACATCAAGCGGAGCCCGCTGTGCGGCCGCAACTTCGAGTACTTCTCCGAGGACCCGCTGCTCGCGGGCGAGCTCGCGACCGCGCTCGTCCTGGGCGTGCAGAGCCGTGGCGTCGGCACCTCGCTCAAGCACTTCGCCGCCAACAACCAGGAGACCGGCCGCATGACGGTCTCCGCCGAGGTCGACGAGCGCACGCTCCGCGAGATCTACCTCCCGGCCTTCGAGCGCGTCGTCACGCGGGCGCAGCCGTGGACGGTCATGTGCGCCTACAACAAGGTCAACGGCGTGTACGCGAGCCAGGACCCGTGGCTGCTCACGCAGGTGCTGCGCGACGAGTGGGGCTTCGAGGGCCTCGTCGTCTCCGACTGGGGCGCCGTCGACGTGCGGTGGAAGGGCGTGGCCGCGGGTCTCGACCTCGAGATGCCGTCGTCCGACGGCGCCGGCGAGGCGAGCATCCGTGCGGCGCTCGCGGCCGGCGACCTCACCGAGGCGCAGCTCGACGTCGCGGTGCGGCGCAACCTCGAGCTCGTCGCGAGGGCGCTGCCCGGTCTCGGCTCGGGGGAGGCCCTCGACGTCGACGCGCACCACGCCCTCGCCCGGCAGGCGGCGCGGCAGAGCGCCGTCCTCCTCACCAACGACGGCGTCCTGCCGCTCGACCCGCGCTCCGGCGGCCGCATCGCCGTCGTCGGCGAGCTCGCCCGCAGCCCGCGCTACCAGGGCGCCGGCAGCTCGCAGGTCGTCCCCACCCGGCTCGACGACGCCCTCACCGCGCTGCAGGAGGGCACCGACCGGGAGGTCGTCTTCGCCGCCGGGTACGTCACCGAGTCGGTCGAGGCGGACGACGCCCTCGTCGTCGAGGCGGTCGAGGCCGCGCGCTCGGCCGAGGTGACCGTCCTCTTCCTCGGCCTCCCGGCGTCCTTCGAGTCCGAGGGCTACGACCGCGAGCACCTCGACCTCCCCGCGCCGCAGGTGGCGCTCCTCGAGGCCGTCCGCGCGGTGACCGACCGGGTCGTCGTCGTCCTCTCCAACGGCTCGGCCGTGGCGACGGCGAGCTGGCAGCACCACGCCGCCGCGCTGCTCGAGGGGTGGCTCCTCGGCCAGGCCGGCGGGTCGGCGACGGCGGACCTCCTCTACGGCGTCGTCTCGCCCTCGGGCCGGCTCGCCGAGACGGTCCCGCTGCGCCTCGAGGACACCCCCGCCTTCGGCGCGTTCCCCGGCGACAGCGGCGTCGTCCGCTACGGCGAGGGCCTGCTCGTCGGCTACCGCTGGTACGACACGCGCCGCGCGCCCGTCGGCTTCCCCTTCGGGCACGGCCTGTCGTACACGACGTTCGAGCACGCCGACCTCGCGCTCGCCCCCGCCGGCGAGGGCCCCGGGACGACGGTCGAGGTCTCCCTCACCGTGACGAACACCGGGGACCGGGCGGGCGCCGAGGTCGTCCAGGTCTACGCCGCGCCCCTCGACGCGAGCGTGCACCGGCCCGCGCAGGAGCTCGTCGGCTTCGCCCGCGTCGAGCTCGAGCCGGGCGCGTCGACGCCGGTCACGGTCACCCTCACGGCGCGCGACCTCGGCCACTGGTCGGCCGAGCACCGCCGCTGGGTCCTCGAGCCGGGCCGGTACGAGGTGCGCGTCGGCGCCTCGTCGCGCGACGTCCGGGCCAGCGCCGTCGTCCGCCTCGACGGCGAGGACCTCACGGCGCCGCTCGCGGCGGGCGACGAGGCCGAGCGCTGGCTGGCCCACCCCGTCGCCGGGCCCCGGCTGCGGGAGCTGCTCGGCGACGCCATGGCGATGCTCGAGGACCCCCAGCACGGCCAGATGATGCGGGCCATCCCGCTCGTGCGGCTGGCCCGCTTCCCGGGCTTCCCCGTCCGCGAGGCGGACCTGCCGGCCCTCGTCGCGGAGGTCGGCGGCCGCGCCTGACCCGGCCGCGCGGCGTCCGGGGCACCGGACGCCGCGTGGCAGGCTCCGCCGGTGCTCGTCGCCGCGCTGGTCCTCCTCGTCCTCGCGGTGGGGTGCTGCGTCCAGCGCGTGGCGGGCCTCGGCTTCGGGCTGCTCGCGGCGCCCGTCATGGCGCTGCTGCTGGGGCCCGTGCAGGGCGTCGTCCTCGTCAACGCGACGGCGGTCCTCACCGCCGGGCTCGTGCTGACGCGGGTCCGCCGGGACGTCGACTGGCGCCGCTTCGCCCTCCTCGGCGGCGCGGCGCTCGTCGGGATCGTGCCGGGCGCGGTCCTCGCGCTGAGCGTCCCGAGCGCCTGGCTCGAGCTCGTCGTCGGGGTGCTCGTGCTCGTGGCGCTGGCGACGACGCTGCTCGCCGGCCGCGCCCCGGCCGTCACCGGCCGCGGTCCCGCCGTCGGCGCCGGGCTCCTCGCGGGCGTCATGAACGCGACCGCGGGCGTCGGCGGCCCCGCCTTCAGCGTCTACGGCGTCGCGAGCCGCTGGCCGCAGCGCTCCCTCGCGGCCACGCTGCAGCCCCTCTTCATGCTGACCGGCGCCGCCTCCGCGGCGACGAAGCTCGTCCTCGACCCCGGTGCCGTCCCGGACGTCGGATGGCCGGCGCTCGTCGCCGTCGTCGTCGCGGTGCTCGTGGGCGTCGCGGCGGGCGACCTGCTCGCCCGCCGCACGAGCCCCGCCCGCGCCCGGACGGCCCTCGTCGTCGTCGCCTCGCTGGGCGCCCTGGCCGTCGCCGCGCGCGGGGCCTCCGACCTCCTCGGCTGAGACGCCCGCCTCCGTCCCCCCGAGGGCTCGGCGCCTCCCTCGCGACGTGTGGCCATGAGCGCCCCGCCGCGCCCCCTCACCCCGCGACGTGTGGCCATGACGCCGCCTCGAAGTCCGCCCGAGGGCGCACATGGGCACACGTCGCGGGGTGTCGGGGCCGGCGGCCCTCAGCCGAAGAGCACCGCCGGTCCCGCGAGCACCCCGAGCGCCGCGCTCGTCGCGAGGACGGCGACCAGCACCCCGAGCACGACGACGACGAGCACCGCGTCCGCGCGGGTCCACGGCGACGGGCGCCACGTCGTCCGCGGGGTCAGGCCGAGGCCGCGGGACTCGAGCGACTGCGACAGCCGCTCGCCCTTGCGCACCGAGACGACGAGGAGGCCGAAGGCGGCGCCGAGCAGCACCCGCGGCGAGCGGGTGGGCGTCCCGTCGGGCCGCAGCGGCGCGCGGACGGCGTGCGCGGCCCGCAGCGACGCCCACTCCCGCGGCATCTCCTGGAGCATCCGGTAGCCGGCGAGGATCGCGTACGTCACGCGCGGGCTCAGCCGGGCGTTCTGCTGGAGGCTCGTCATGAGCCGCACGGGGCTCGTCGTCGTGATGAAGGCGACGGCGAGGACGCCGATGACGAGCGTCCGGAGCGCGATGGCCGTCCCCACCTCGAGCCCCTCCGCGGTGAGCCGCAGCGGTCCCGGCGTCGCGATGACCTCGCCGGGCCGCGTCACGAGGTTGACCGTCAGCTGGCCGACCGCCAGGACGAGGAACGGCACGTGCGCCCGCGCCGCCGTCCGCACCGGGACGCGCGCGCCGAGCAGCAGCCCGACGAGCGCGAGCACCCACAGCACGAGGGGCGTCACCGGGTCGAGGACGAGCACGACGGCGGTCGTCACGACGAGGACGAGCAGCAGCTTCGCCGTCGGGTCGCGCCGGGCGAGCAGCGACGGGCGCGGGTCCTCCCCGGCCGCCAGCAGCGCGGTCACGCCGCCACCGCCGCGACGGGGCGGGCCAGCACCGGCTCGTCGAGCGCCGCCAGCGCGGCGCGGACCCCGGCCGGGTCGCGGCCCTCGTCGAGCAGCCACCGCACGAGCGGCGGCACCTCGAGCCGCCCGGCGGCCAGGGCGGCGTCGTCGCGGAGCACGTCGGTCAGCGGCCCCTGCGCGACGACGCCCGTCGTCCCCGCGCCGGTGCGGCCGAGGACGACGGCGCGGTCCGCCACCGCGGCGACCGTCCGCAGGTCGTGGCTGACGAGGACGACGCCGCGTCCCTCCGCCGCCGCCCGCCGCAGGGCGCGGACGAGCTCGGCGACGGCGCGCCGGTCGAGCCCGAGCGTGGGCTCGTCGACGAGGAGGCACGGGCGGTCGTGGACGAGCAGCGCCGCGAGAGACAGCCGGCGCATCTCGCCGCCGGAGAGGCGGTGCGGGTCGGCGTCCGCGAGGTGCGCGAGGCGGTGGTCGGCCAGCGCGCGCTCGACCCGGCCGTCCTCGCGGGCGGCGGCGGGCAGCCCGGCCTCGACCTCGGCGCGCACCGACGTCGCGACGAGCTGGTGCTCGGCCTCCTGGAAGACCATGGCCGGCCGGGCGCCCTCGACCGTCCCGGCGGCCGGCGGGAGCAGTCCCGCGAGGGTCAGCAGCAGCGACGACTTGCCCGCGCCGTTGGGCCCGAGCACGGCGAGGACCTCGCCCGCGCGGACGTCGAGGTCGACGTCGCGCAGCAGCGCGGCGTCGAGCAGCGCGGCCGCCGTCTCCTCGTCGCGTCGCCGCCGCGCCGCCGGGGTGACCCAGGGCGTCAGCCAGCCCGGCGCCCGACGGCGGGCGCGCTCGCCGCGGTGCCGCACGGCCACGCCGCGGACGCGGAGCACGGGTTCCTCGGGGGCGGCGTCGTCGACGGCCGTTCGCGGCAGCGCCTCTCGCAGGCGCTCGACGACGCCGACGTCGGCCAGGCCACCGCGCCGGCCGGTCAGCGCGGCGAGCTCCACCTCGAGCGGTAGCCAGCACCCCGCCGCGACGAGCGCGGCGGCGTGCGCGTGCAGCACCTCGGTGGTCGGGCCGTCGGCGACCACGCGCCCCTCGGCGGACAGGACGACGGTGCGCGCGGGCAGCCCGGCGACGCCGTCCCCGCCGGCCAGCTCGTCGAGGCGGTGCTCGACGAGGAGCACCGCCGGGCCCGCCCCGTCGGCGTCCGGGCCCAGCGCCCCGGCCAGGGCGCCGCGCACGGCGGCCACCCCGGCCGGGTCGAGCATCGACGTCGGCTCGTCGAGGAGCAGCACGTCCGGCCGCGCCACGAGCGCGGCGGCGAGCGCGACGCGCTGCACCTCGCCGCCCGACAGCTCGGCCGTGCGACGACGCCGCAGCGCGCCCGCCCCGACGACGTCCAGCGCCGCGTCCACCAGCCCGTCGACCGCCGCGGGCGGCGTCGCCCGGTTCTCCAGCGGCAGCGCCAGCTCCTGCTCGACGACGGGCAGGCACACGCCGGACGCCGGGTCCTGGGCGAGCACCGCGACGTGCCGGGACAGCTCGACGACGCTCGAGCCCGCCGTCGGGGTGCCCGCGACGACGGCCGTCCCCTCGAGCTCGGCCGCCACGGTGTGCGGCACGACGCCGGAGACGACGCGCAGGAGCGTGGACTTGCCCGAGCCGGAGGGCCCGACGACGAGGACGTGCTCGCCCGGGGCGACGCGCAGGTCGACCCCGGCGAGCAGCGGCTCCTCGCGGCGCTGGTGGTGGACGGCGACGCCGTCGAGGCGGACGACCTCGGCGGCGTCGTTGGGACGGGCGGCGGTCACGAGCGGCGCACGCGCCGCCGGTCGCGGCCGATGGCGAAGTCGTCGAGGACGCCGGTGCGCAGGAGCGCGTCCACGACCACCTTGGCCAGCAGCCCGCCCAGCAGGACGCCGGAGACGAGCTGGATGCCCAGGCGCACGGCGAAGATGTCCTGCCCGTACCAGCCGCTCGTCAGCGCGGTGTACCAGAACACGACGAAGCCGCCGCCGAGCCCGGACAGCGCGTAGACGCTCCACGTGAAACGGCGGTAGCGGTACAGCGCGAAGGCGAGCTCGCTCCCGACGCCCTGGAGGACGGCGGTGAGCAGCAGCGGCGCCCCGAACGGCGACGCGAGGAGGAAGACCTCGACCGCCGCGGCCAGCACCTCGGCCACGACGCCGGCGCCGGGCTTGCGGGTGATGGCGATGGCGATGGGCGCGACGATCAACCAGCTGCCGTGGAGGACGTTGGCCGACAGGTCGGCGAAGGGCCCGAGCACGATCGCGAGGCCGTAGTACGCCTGGACGAAGACCCAGTAGACGAAGCCGAAGACGACGCCGAGGACGACGAGCAGCACGATGTCGCGCAGCTGCCAGCGGCCGCGCGCGGTGGGGCGGTCGGTGGGCGCGGGGGCGGTCATCGCGGGCCGCCCGCGGGCGTCGGCGAGCCGGTGGACACGGTGAGGTGCGTGACGACGTGGGGCACGACGGCGCCCACCGACGCCCACGCGTCGACGGCGGTCGCGAGGACGTCGGCGACGTCGCCGCGCAGCACCGTCGCGTAGTGCGCGGCCGCCGAGGCGGTCCCGCGGCGCTGCGCCGCGGCGATGGCCGCCTCGATGTGGGCCATGTGCTCGCCGCTGACGCCCTCGGCCGTGGTGGTCGCGGCGTCCATGAGCGGGTACAGCGACCACTGCGCGACGGCATCGACGCCGGTGGGCGCCAGCTCGACGGGCGCGGCGACGGGGAGGCCGACGCCGCTGCCGAGGCTGAGGTCGCACGTCGCCTCGCCGGGGCAGCCCCGCGAGAGGAGCACGTGCGCGACGACGTGCCCGCCGCCGCTGCGGCGCGACGTCGCGGCGACGAGGCCGCTGACGTACGCGGCGATCCGCTGCTCGGCCGGCGCCTCGAGCGCGCCGACCCAGGTGCTCACCTCGTCGGTCTGCAGCTGCAGGCCCTCGGTGAGGCCGGCGGCGCGGACGTCGTCCAGCGCGCCGGTGATGACGTCGACGAACGCGTCCGTGTGCGGGTGCACGGAGACGCGGGCGCCGACGCCCAGCTCGGTGACCGCGGCGGTACGCCGGGTCTCTTCCGTGGTGGTGCTCATGAGGGCGGTCCCTTCCGGGCCCGCGGGTACGTCGAGACGCGGACGCGGGCGGGGCCGACGGGTCGCCGACCCGCACGACGTCGCGTGCCCAGCTCCCTACGCCGGTGCGAACCGGATCAGGTCTGACGGGTCTGCGGACCATCCGCACTCTCAGCGCTGCTGCGCTCCCCGGGGGTGCGGTCACCGTAGCCCCGCGTCAGGGTGCGGTCGGTCGCTGGGGCATCGCCGGCCTGGGCGAGCAGCATCACCCGTCCATGGCGCGAGGCCGTGCCTACCGACGATCGGTGGGCCTGACCCGTAGGGCCCGTCGGAGCTGCGTCGCTGCTGATCGCCGCGGGCTTCGCTGCTTGAGGGACGCCCCCGACCTCGGGCTGCCGATGCGCACGGGCAAGCGCCCATGCCCGGCGCGGCCAAGCAACAGCAACAGCGCCTTCGCCGAAGGCTCCTTAGTCGCCGAACGGGCACCCTTCAAGGTCGGACGTCGCAGCAGCTCTGGCTCGGCCGACCATCTCAACACCAGCCGGGCACCCTGGACGGTGAAGCGGGCGACCTCGGCGCCGTCCGTGCTTAGGCCCGCGACGACGGCCACGCCGCCTTCGAGCGCGGTAGTGTCTTTGATGAGCATTTCGAGGCCTATGACGCCATAGCGCTTGACCGGCGAGCTGATTAGTCGACGAGTTGAGTGGTGGAGGGGGTGCGGGCTCAGCGCGTCGCAGCCCCGGTCACGGGCCACCCCGGTCGATGCTGATACAAGTTGCCTATGACGACCGAACCCGCCCCTGCGACTCTGGCGCCCCATGCCCGGGCGCGACGCAAGCACTGGCTAGGGGAGCGGCGGGCGGTCCTCGTGCGGATGCCGGTCGACCTCGCCGACCGCTTGCAGGCCGAGGCCGACCGCCGGGACCAGTCGCTGACGGCTACCGCCGAGACGCTCATCCGCGCCGGCCTATCGCACCAGGACCGGACTGCCCGATGAGCACGGTCGTCAACGTCCTCGGCGACCACGTCGTCCCGGTCGGCTCCGACGCGGACGGCGGCGCGCTCACCGTGGTCGACCTGTTCTGCGGCGCTGGTGGCTTGTCGGAAGGCTTTCGCCGCGCCGGCTACCAGGTGACCGCCGGCAGCGACCACGACCCCGACGCGATCGCCACCTACGCGGCCAACTTCCCCGATGCCGTCGCCCTGTGCGGCGACGTCCGCGACGCTGAGCTGCGTGAGCAGCTCGACGAGGCCGCCGCCGGTGCTGACGTCCTTGTTGGAGGCCCGCCCTGCCAGGCCTTCTCCCAGGTCCGCAATCACACCCGACTAATCGATGACCCACGAAATTCTCTCTATCGAGAGTTCGTCTCTGCGGTCGGAGCTGCCCTGCCGGACGCCTTCATGATGGAGAACGTCCCCGGCATGGCGCAGATGGGCGTCAAGGAGCAGGTTATGACCGACCTGAGCCTGGACGGTGAGTACACCGTCGTGCCCCAGCTCGTCGACGCCGCCGATTTCGGTGTTCCACAGACCCGCAAGCGGCTACTATTCCTCGGTGTCCGCACCGCCCTGAGCGCTGAGCCGCCGACCCTGGTCGGCACCGGCGCCACCGGGGCCGTGCAGCTCGTCCGCTTCGCCGACCACAGCGCCGCCGTCGGCGGCACGACGGTGTCCGCGGACGCGCCGATCCCCGGCTATGTGCCCACCGCCCGGCCCGACGCCCGCGGAGAGCGGGTCGCCCTCGCGCTTGCCGACCCGTTCGACCCGTCCGTGGTGTCGGTCGAGCAGGCCCTCGGTGATCTCACAGCCCTGCAGACCGGGCGCCGTGCGGAGACCCTTAGCACTAGCGAGCTGCCGGATCCGACGTCGGCCTACCAACGGATGATGCGTGACGGGCACCGTGACGAGCTGGGCAACGTCAGCGTCCCCCGCATGCAAGCCGATACTGCACTGCGGCTAGCGGGCATCCCTGCAGGCGGTAACCACCGCGACCTCAGCGAGCAGCTGCAAGCCCGGTACCTCACCGGCGCGAAGTGGGGACCCAGCAACGGCAGCGGCCGACTCGGCCGGGCGCACTACTACGCATACCGCCGCCTGCACCCGGAGATGTGGGCTTGGACCCTCAACACCAAGGGCGACTCGGCATACCACTGGTCGAGCGCCCGCTGCCTCAGCGTGCGCGAGTTCGCCCGCCTGCAGTCCTTCCCTGACTCTTTCACTTTCACAACTGACGCCCGCCGCGGCCCGTTGACCGGGCGCATCGACGGTGGCGCCGCCCACTCCCGTTACCGCCAGGCCGGCAACGCCGTACCCCCGCTGCTCGCCGCCGCTGCGGCGACGGTTCTACGCGAGACCGTCCTGGCCGCCCGGGCTCGCCGCGACGCCACCCTGCGTTCATGAGCGACCAGCCCTTCGAGCTTGACGGCATTAGCAACCCAGCGCCTGAAGGGGACAGCCCTCCTCCCGCAGTGGCGCCGGTCGCGGTCGATCGCGCCTTCGGCCAGGACAACCGCGCTCGCCTACTAGAGGAGTACTTCGCCCCTTACGGCACCGTTGAACCGGGAAACGCCTGGAAGCACACCTACCGACTGTTGCTCTGGCTCGACCGCACCACTGGCCTAGCGCACTGTTACGAGAGCGACAAGAGCCAAGCCGGTCGACCCTGGTACGCCCGCAGCCTCGCGTTTCACGACTGGGTGAGCGCATCTCTCGACGTAGACCCTCGCGACCTCGGCGAGCACATTGATGTCCTCTTCCGTCGCGCCAGCGCCGACCTCGCCGCCGCTGCAGCCAATCGTCGTGCGCGACTTGCAGAGAGCGCACGAAAGCAGCGTTCCATTTACCTCGGACGCGGGATGCCCGAGCCTGGGGAGGACCCTGAGCTCGAGGAAATTGTCACCGCTGTCCTCGACCCCTACCTCGTCACGCCGCCGCCGGCTGAGGTCATGCGGAACCTCACCGAGCGCATTCAAGCTCACGTTGGTCAGGAAAATAAGCGAAAGAATCTCGTCGGCGAAGGTTTCGAGGATGCAATTGCTGCGCTTCTGCGCCGCGTGACCGGCGTCCCCGACGTCCATGACATCTACGTACGTCCCTCCCTGCATGACCTGCCCGGCTTTCGCCCGCCGCGGGCCGGGAGTAAGAAGCGTCAGGTCGACCTCGCCCTCGTTCACCGTGTCAGCGGCTACCGCACCCTCGTGTCCTGCAAGTGGAGCGTGCGTAGCGACCGAGAGGAGCAGTTCGCCAGCGACTTTAGCGACTACGCCGAGTTGGAGGACGCTGGCAAAGACTTCAGCTACGTTCTTGTCACTAATGAGTTCGACCCTGCCCGCCTGGCCGCAGCTTGCGATATGCGCCGGCAGAATGCCCCCCTTTTCACGGACGTCGTTCACGTCAATCCGCAAGGGGTGCTTGCTGCGTACTCAGATCGAGGCTCTAACGCGAAGACTGAGGGTGGTCAGGCGAGAGCTTCTCGGCGGATTTCCGAGAAGCGGGTGCAGGCGCTGGGAAGCTGGCTAGGCTCGCTGGCGACGGCGTAGCTTGGCGCGCGTCGACTTAACCACGTAGGAGGAAGACGCATGCGTAGGCGCCCCAACACTCAGACTGTGCAGTGGTTTCTCGAGATCGCCGCAAGTGGGCAACTAGACTTAGACCCCGCTTATCAAAGGCGTAGTGTCTGGAATGATGATTATCGCCGATTTTATATTGACACGGTTCTCCGCGACTACCCGTCTCCGGCAATCTTCTTACAAGTCGAGACGCGAGCGGGAGCGCCTACTGTCTACCACGTTATTGACGGCAAGCAGCGACTGGAAGCCCTTATTCGCTTCAGTAAGGGCGAATTTCACCTCGCCGCCTACTTCGACGACGCCGGTTTGAGCGACCCGTATTACGAGGACCTTAGGCAAGAGGAACAAGACGCTTTCGCTGATTACGTGCTCAGTGTCGAGAATATCGACCGTGCGGAAGATGCCGAGCTGAAGGTGGCCTTCGACCGGCTGAACCGAAACGTGGCGAAACTTAATCGCCAAGAGTTGCGGAAGGCTCAGTACGAGGGAGCGTTCATTTCCAAGATGACCGAACTGGCGGCAGCTCCATTTTGGGAGGACATCACTGTCGCAACGAGGGCGCGAGTGCAACGCATGCTCGACGTGGAGTTTGTGTCTGATCTCTACCTCTTGACTATGAAGGGCGTCCAAGACGGTAGTGGCTACGTGATGGACGATGCCTACGCCGACTACGACGCCGAGATTCCTGACGAGCAGGAGCATGATCGCGCATACGTGCGGACACTGTCCTTCCTTGAGTCTCTTCCTCTGCAGTGGCGATACTCGCGATGGAAGAATCTGTCCGACCTATATGGTTTGTGGGCGGCAGTCCTGCTCGTGCCGTCCGACGATCTCCCTTCTGCTCAGGAGGCGGCGGAACGGCTTAACGACTTCGAGTCTGCCATTAATCGATTCGATAATACGTCGATGGTTCGCGAGTATTACGACGCCGTGCGCCAAGGTTCGAACAAGGAGGCCTCGCGGCTTTTGCGAGCGGAGATTCTCCGGGACGTTCTGTTGGGGGAGACGGCTGAGGCTCCTGCATCGGCGTCGGTCGCATGAGAGTGCCCGATGATGTGCTAGCGGCTTATGAAGAGGCTCTGGCCGTTATCGACGTGCTTAAGACGACGGCCGAACCGAGACTCCGTATTCTGTGCGAGGAGAACGGCTGGTTGTTCGACCAACGTATCAAATCGCCTGAAAGCGCGTTGTCTAAGCTTGAGGCGGGTGGTGAGCCATTGAAGAGTATGCCTGACCTATGGGCGACTCAAGTGGTAGTTCCTACACGCGAGCACCTGAATGCGGCGGTCGGTGTTGTGCTCGAACGCTTTGATGGAGAAATAAAGCCGCCGAGGACCCTCTCGCCGGAAGCCTTCAAGTACGATGACATCCACCTCAGAGTGCGTCTGGGGTCGAGAATCCCGCCACGGTCTGTGGTTGCCGAAGTGATCGATCGAGACTTCGAAGTTCAGGTTCGCACAGGACTGCAATATGCATGGTGGCGTGCCACACACGACCAACTCTATAAGGGAGGCCCCGAGGCTTTAGCTCAACCTTGGGGGGTTCGTCGAGCGGTCGGACAGACTCGAGCGGCACTGGAGATGCTTGATTCCGTGCTCGCCGATCTACCATCGGCTGGAAAGATGCAAGATGTCGGACCGCCACCTGGGGGAGCGGATCTCGAAGCCTTGGAGTGTGCGGCGTGGCTAAGCCTTTGGAGGGGCGCTGATCGCCCAGCGGATGTGGTTCGATTTTCGAGCACGGCGTTGGCCTTGCTCCGGGCGTGTGCGTTGACCGTCGAGGCCGTGAGCGACTACGTGCAGCACGACGACTTTCGGTCAGTGATCGCCGAGGCGCCACAGATTGGTCCCGGTCAGGCTGTGGTCGTCGCCGTAGACCGTATGGCGGGCAGTGAAACTGTAATTGCCGCACTGAAGGGCGGTAGCCGTCGTGTGCTAGTGACGCCCACCATGGTTCGCGTCCACCCGCCGTTCGGTGATTATCCTCAGGAGGTCCAGGTCAACCCTTAGTGTAGTTGAGAGCTTCGGCTCCCCAGTTGCTTCCTGTTGGATCGTGGCCCGGGCGGCTTACCTGTAGGACCGGCCGGCAAGGGACGAGGCTTATGGGTACGTTAAATAGTCACGAGCTTATTGCCTCAACAGCCGCCATCGAGAACGGGCTCGACTTTGCAGCTAGTGCTGTAGAGGACATGGCTGGAGAAAGGCTCAACCGGCAAAAATATGCGGCCCTGCATCTCTTTGCCAGTATCGAGATACTGGTCAAGAGTCGGCTGGCGCGCGAGCATTGGACGCTGACAGTGGCCGACGCGGACAAGGCAGACTTCGAAGACTTCAAAAGCGGTCGTCTGCGTAGCGTAGGTGCGGTTCAGGGACTCAAGCGATTGAATCTCGTGTCCAACCTAAAGCTGGCCCAGCACCACGTCGAGGACGTTCAAGCCGTCGAGAAGTTGCGCAACAGGACTGCGCACTTTGCGCTCGGGGGTGAGCCTCCCGAAGCGGTCGCGGCAACGCTCGCGCGTGGACTCGAGTTTCTGCTCTGGTTTCTCGATAAACACTTGAGGCCTGGGGCTCTGCCCGAGGAAAGCGCGGCTATAGATGGCCTTTTGGACGGCATCTCAACCAAGCTGGGAGAGATACGGAGCTTTGTCGAGGCGCGTACCAAGGCGCTGGTGGAGACGCTCGCCGCGCTAGATCTGGTGGTGGCGTGTCCTCGGTGCGACCAGGACGCGCTGGCTATTGCGGGGGCGATGGTGCGTTGCCACTTCTGCTTGTACTTGGCTACCGACGGAGAAACGGGTGCCGAAGAGTATGCCAGTGCGTCCCTGGGCGAGGACAAGTATCGGACCTATAAGCACGGTGGCGAGTGGCCCGTTCATGATTGCATCCACTGTATGGCGCAGGCTCTCGTGGGCGGTGTCATTGTTGTTGGGCGTCGGGACATCAACTGGGTGTGCTTTTCTTGCGGGTTCTCAGCCAGTGCTCACGGCCTCGCTCAATGCTCCGCTTGCGGTGCTCTTGAGGAGGGCGCCTTAGATGAGGCGGAGATGTGTAGTGCCTGTATGACGTATTACATGAGTCGGGAGTAAGTCCGGCAATTTTCTCTCGCTGGGCCTATTGCAAGTAACTGCTTCGATGGCTCTTCTGCAGGGTGAGTTTGGGCTCTCCTCGGGGTCGTTGGCGAAGGCCTTCCGCGTAGCGGCGTCCCACAGATGTGCGCCGCATTGCAAGGCGTCCGAGCGGGCCAGGACGTGGTCGACCTGGACGGGGCCGCTCTTGTCGGCGCCGCGGGGAATCTCGATCGTGCTGCCGGTGTATGAGTACGTCCACCTGCACTCACCTCGACCGCCGCGACACGGCGCGCATGCCGCCCGGGCGGGAGAGTGATCCCGTGCCCGCGGCCCGCCTCGTCCCTACGCTGGTCGTCCTCCTCGCGCTGGTGACGGGATGCGGCCTGCTCGAGCCCGAGGCGACCAGCCGCCGAGCAGCCACCGGCACGGCCCTCGACGTCCTTTCCTCACTTGAGGTCCGCGACCGCGCCCCGCGCGCTGGCTACGACCGCGAGCTCTTCGGCGGGGCCTGGGCCGACGTCGACGGGAACGGCTGCGACACCCGCAACGACGTCCTGCGGCGTGACCTCGACGACGTCGACGTCGACCGCCGCAACGGCTGCCTCGTCTGGGCCGGCGTGCTGGACGACCCCTACTCCGGCGTGGTCGTCGACTTCGTCCGCGGCCCGGAGACGAGCCCCGAGGTGCAGATCGACCACGTCGTCGCGCTCTCCGACGCGTGGCAGAAGGGCGCCCGGGAGTGGGACGCCGAGACCCGCGAGGCCTTCGCCAACGACCCGCTCAACCTCCTCGCCGTCGACGGCCCCACCAACGAGGCCAAGGGGGACAGCGACGCCGCTACCTGGCTCCCCCCCGACCGCACCGTCTGGTGCGCATACGTCGCCCGGCAGGTCGCGGTGAAGGCCACCTATGGCGCGTGGGTCACCGCGGCCGAGCGGGCCGCGATGGCCCGTGTCCTCGGCGAATGCCCAGACGAGCCTGTGCCCGTCGCTGACGAGACGGCGACGCCCGGCTGATGGGCGGCCGCGCCCTTGGTCCGCACTCACTACCGGCCGCGACGAGGTCGGCCTTCCTGGACCAGCACTGGGAGCGTCAGGCTTCACCCGCGGGTTGAGCGCGCAGCGCTGCAGGCGTTGGTCCGGAAGCAGTAGGCGCCGACGCTCCGGCGTCGACGAGCTCGCCGTATCCGAAGATGTGGGCGCTCAAGATGTCGACTTCCCGCCGAGTGTCGCCGAAGAAGGCGCTCACCCGGGTGGACACTCGCATGAAGGGCCGTTCCCGCCCCTTACCGTTCCCGGCGATGTTCTGCTGCGGGACGATGAGGAAGAGGTGGTGTGCGTCCGGCGCAATGTGCGCCTTCCAGACATCCTTCAGGTCGTGATTGTTGTTGACTGTTCCTCCCCTCTCTACCTCAGCGAGAATGCCGCGCCCCGGTCCCAGGGAGTGGTAGAAGTCGGGTCGGGCCTTAGTCACCAGGCCGTCCTCCGGAGTGATGACCACCTCCTCACGGAAGCCCATGAGGACTCGCAACAGCTCTCCGACAATGTTCTGGATCGACATGCTGCCGGCGTTGAAGATGTGCGCTGCGTCGATGGCATCGCTCTCGTCATCGAGGAAGCGCGCGAGATCCGCGGCTCTGACGTCGACGTCGATCATCTCGCGTTGCTCGGCGGCGGTCAGGGTCGAGCGCACGAGCCTCTTGTACGGGGTTGCCACGGTGACAGCTTGGACCCGATGGCGAGCTTGTGCGCGTCTTCCACGGTGCGGACGCACTACGGCTCATCCATAGGCGTTGGAGCCGGTTCGACAGTCGCCCCACCATGCCGGGATGCACGCACCTCCCCCGTCAACGACGGACGTTGCTGGACGCATGAGGAATTAGCGTCGCCGCGACACCGCCCCCGAGATGTCTCTGCGCCGCGCCGTCCACGCCCGAGGCCTCCGGTACCGGGTCGACAGCCCGCTGCCGGGGATGCCGCGTCGAAGGGCCGACCTCCTGCTGACCAGGGCCCGCATCGCGGTCTTCGTCGATGACTGCTTCTGGCGCGGGTGCCCCGTCCACGCGACCACGCCGATGTTGAACGTCGAGTGGTGGGCCGAAAGCTGGCGACGAATCGTCGTCGTGACGCCTCGACCGACGAGCACCTGCGTGCGCTGGGGTGGCTGGCCTTGCGCTTCTGGGAGCACGAGGAGATGGACGAGGCAGCCCGTGCAGTGAAGGACGCATGGCGAGAGCGCGGCGCGCCACCGTCCAGCGCCGCGGCTCCGGCTCCCCGGAGCGACTGAGCCACCGACGGGCGGTTGCCTAAGGACACTTTTATGGTGATCGTCATGTCGACGATGCGGAGTGCTGCCACCGTGCTGCTCCTCGCGGCACCTCTCCTCCTCAGTGCTTGCTCCGACGCCGGTGCCGGCGACGCGCCGGACGCCAGTGCGGGCGCCACCTCGACGGCCCCCACGGCGGAGGCCTCGACGTCACCTGGTCCGTCGCCGTCCCCTACCGCGACGAGAAGCGCGTCGGCGGCGTCGACCGGTGCCCCCACCACCTCGGCGCCGGCCGACGCCACCGAGGGCGCCTGCACCACCGACCAGCTCGACGTCGCGGTCGCCCCCGCCGAGGGCGGCGGCGCGGCCGGCTCCACCTGCGAGGTCGTCTCCTTCACGAACACCGGCTCGGCGGCCTGCGCGCTCGAGGTCTATCCGGGCGTCTCCACCGTCACCGGCGACGACGGCGAGCAGGTCGGCGCCGCGGCCGTGCGCGACAAGAGCGCGACCGCTGCGACAGTGGAGCTCGCCCCCGGCGCCGAGGCGTATGCGCTGCTCCAGGTCTCCGCGGCCGGCAACTACGACGCCGACGAGTGCGAGCCGACGACGGCCCGCGGCTTCCGCGTCTATCCGCCCGGCGAGACGGCGGCGGCCTTCGCCGCGGCGGACGTCGAGGCGTGCGCGTCCGACGACGTCACGCTGTTGACGGTCGGGCCCGTGCAGGCGGGGACGCCCGGCGGCTGACGGGCCTCGTGTGAGCGCCGCGGGGTGGACACCAGCGGCCCGCCTTGCGTGAGTGTTGTACCAATGGGGCATGCAGCCGACGGCGTCGCCGGCCCGGCCGAAGCACCTCGTGGTCCGCGAGGAGCTCGCCGCGCGCCTCGACCACCTCCCGTACGGCGCCGCCCTGCCCACCGAGCGGCAGCTCTCGGCCGAGCTCGGCGTCGCGCGGATGACGCTCCGCAAGGCCGTCGACCACCTCGTCGCCGAGGGGCGCCTCGTCCGCCGCCAGGGCGCGGGCACCTTCGTCGCGCCGCCCAAGGTCGCGCAGCGGCTGCACGCCAGCTCTTTCTCCGAGGACATGCGCGCCCGCGGCCTTCGCCCCAGCGCCCGCACGCTCAGGGCGGGGCGCGGGCCGGCGGGCGTCGCCGTCGGGGCGTGCCTCGGCGTCGAGCCGACCGCGAGCGTCCTCCACGTCGTCCGGCTCCGGCTCGCCGACGACCTCCCCATGGCCATCGAGGACCTGCACGTCCCCGCCGACCTCGTCCCCGGCCTCACCGGCGACGAGCTCGCCGGCCGCTCCTTCTACGAACTCCTCGAGGACCGGTACGGCCTCACCATCGCCCGCGGCTCGCAGACCATCGAGCCCGTCCTCGTCCGCAAGAGCGAGGCCGCTGCGCTCGACGTCGACGAGGGCGTCCCGGCCTTCCTCTTCGAGCGCACCACGCGCGTGACGACGGGCCGCGTCGTCGAGTTCGTGCGCTCCGTCTACCGCGGCGACCGCTACCGGATCCTCGTCGACATCAGCCGACCGACGCCGTCCGCGGAGGACAGCCGCCCCTAGGACGCCGAACCCCCGCTCACTTCGGCAGCGATGTGGGCGGAGACGGCGCGTGTGCGTCGACTTCGGCAGCGAAGTGGGCCTAGGAGACACCCATCGGACGACTTCGGCAGCGAAGACGAGGAGGGGGCCGCCGCGCAGGGCACGATGCCCGCCGTGGTGGACGACACGACGCCGACGGCGGTGCTCCTGCGGCGGGCCCGGCTGGCGGGCACGCCCGACCCCCGACGCCTGCGCGACGTGCTCCTCAGGGACGGCCGCGTCGCCGCCGTCGCCGACCACCTGCCCGACGACGTCGCGCGGACTCACCGCCCGGAGACCGTCGACGCCGACGGCGCCGTCCTCCTCCCCGGCCTCCACGACGAGCACGTCCACCTCGCGCAGTGGGCGGCCACCCGCCGGCGGATCGACGTGTCGGCGGCCGGCAGCCCCGAGGAGGTCGCCCGCACGCTGAGCACGAAGGACGACGGCGCCGACGTCCTCCTCGGCCGCGGCTTCCGCGACGGCCTCTGGTCCCGCCCGCCCCACCGCCACGACCTCGACGCCGCGATGCCGGGACGCGCGGTCGTCGTCGTCAGCCAGGACCTCCACACCCTCTGGGTGAGCACCGCCGCGGCGGTGCGCTTCGGCGTCACGGCGCCGGACGGCGTCGTCGTCGAGGACGAGGCCATGGACCTCCTCGCCCGGGCGGGTGCCGTCGACGCCGCGACGAACGACGAGTGGGTCCTCGAGGCCACCGCCGCGGCGGCTGCGCGGGGCGTCACGTCCGTCGTCGACCTCGAGCTCGCGCCGCTCGCCGACTGGGCCCGTCGCGCCGACGTCCACCACCCCGGCGGGCTCGGCGTCCCCGGCCCGTCGGTGCGCGTCCGCGCGGGCGTCTGGCCCGAGCACCTCGACTCGACGCTCGCGGCGGGCCTCCGCAGCGGCGACCCGCTGCCCGGCATCGTCGACCCGACGGCGCGCGACCGCGTCCGCGTCGGCCCGCTCAAGCTTTTCGTCGACGGCTCGCTCGGCACCCGCACGGCCTACTGCACCCACGCCTACCCCGGCGGCGACCACGGGATGCTGCGGCTGCCCGCCGCCGAGCTCGAGGGCTGGCTCCGTCGCGCCACCGCCGGCGGGCTCGAGGCCGCCGTCCACGCCATCGGCGACGCCGGCGTCCGCACCGCGCTCGACGGCTTCGAGGCCGCGGGCTGCGGCGGCCGCGTCGAGCACGCCCAGCAGGTGCTGCCCGCGGACCTGCCCCGATTCGCCGCGCTCGGGGTGACGGCGAGCGTCCAGCCGCGGCACGCCGTCGACGACCGCGACCTCGCCGACCACCACTGGGCCGGCGCCACCGACCGCGCCTTCCCCTACCGCGCACTGGTCGCGGCGGGCGCGGACGTCGTCCTCGGCTCCGACGCGCCCGTCGCCCCCCTCGACCCGTGGGACGCCGTCGCCAGCGCCGTCCACCGCTCCGCCGACGACCGCGGCGCCTGGCACCCCGAGCAGCACCTCGACCTCCGCCAAGCGCTGCGGGCGTGCAGCGGCGGCCGCTCCGCCGTCGAGGTCGGCGACGTCGCCGACCTCGTCCTCCTCGCCGAGGACCCCGCCGCCGTCCTCGCCCGCGACGGCGCCGACGCCCTGCGCCGTCCCGAGGTGCTCGGCACGCTCGTCGGCGGTCGCTGGACGCACCGCGGCGCCGCCCTCGGGTGAGAGGACGGCGCCGCGACGGGGCGAGCGGAGTCAGCCCGGGACGACCACCCACAGCAGGCCGACGATCGCGAAGCCGACGAGGCTCAGCACCGTCGTGAGGACCGTCCAGCGGCGCAGGCCGTCCGCGACCGACATGCCGAGGTAGCGCGTCACGACCCAGAAGCCCGAGTCGTTGACGTGGCTGAGGCCGAGGGCGCCGAAGCAGATCGCCAGCGTCAGCAGCGCCGTGTGGAGGACGCCGAGGTCCGCCTGCGTGACCGCGCCGGCGGTGAGGCCGGCGGCCGTGATGATCGCGACGGTCGCCGAGCCCTGCGCCGCCCTCAGCGTCAGCGAGATGAGGTACGCCGCGACGAGCAGCGGCAGGCCGAGCGACGTCAGCAGGTCCGACAGCGACGTCCCGACCCCGCTCTCGGTGAGGACGCGGGCGAAGGCGCCGCCCGCGCCGGTGACGAGGATGACGACGGCCGCGGGCGGCAGCGAGCTCTCCATGACCTCGCCGAGCCGCTCGGCGCCCCAGCCGCGGCGGATGCCGAGGAGGACGCCGGCCAGCGCGAGGGCGACGAGCAGTGCGACGACGGGCGCGCCGACGAGTCCCGCGACGCCGCGGAGCGTGCTGCCCTCGGGCAGCACGGTGGCGCCGACGGTGCCGAGCATGATGAGCAGCAGCGGCACGAGCACGATCGTCAGGACGGTGCCGGCGCCGGGTGCGCGCTCGCCGGGGGCCAGGCCGCCCGACGCCGACCCGCCGGCCTCGCCGGTCCCGCCGGTCGCGGTGCGCTCGGCGACGGCGGTGGTGCCCCCGCCGACGGCGGCCGTCGTCGTGCCGCCCGCGGAGCCGAAGGACTCGAACTGCTCGCGGGTGGCCGGGAGCATCTCCATGTCGGCGCGGTTGATCCGCTTGGACAGCAGGTGCGCGACGACGCCGACGGGCGCGCAGATCACGAGGCCGAGGACGGTCAGCCAGCCGACGTCCGCGCCCAGGACCGCGGCCCCGCCGACGACGCCCGGGTGCGGGGGGACGGCGACGTGGACCGCGAGCATGAGGCCCGCCACGGGCAGGCCGTAGCGCACGGGCGAGACGCCGGTCGCCTTGCAGAAGCCGTAGATGATCGGCACGAGGATGATGAAGCCGACGTCGAAGAAGACGGGGATGGCGAGGACGCCGGCCGCGGCAGTCAGCGCCCCGGCCACCCGGCGCGGGCCGAGCAGGTGCGCGAAGCGGCCGGCGAGCGACTCGGCGCCGCCGGACAGCTCGATGATCTTGCCGATCATCGCGCCGAGCGCCACGAGGATGGCGACGGACCCGAGGGTCCCGCCCATCCCCGCGATGATCGCGTCGACGACGCCGAGCTGCGCTGGCGTGTCGCCCTCGGCCGGGACGGTGGCGAGCGGCAGGCCGGCGACGAGGCCGACGACGAGCGCGGTGACGAGCAGGGCCGCGAAGGCCTGCACCTTGAAGCGGATGACGAGGACGAGCAGCAGGGCGATGCCGGCTGCCCCGATGAGGGGGAGGGACCACTCGGGCATGGGGAGGCTCCGTCGACGGTGACGTGGGGCTCTGGCGGGGGAGGTGGTGCGGGGAGGTGCTGCGGCGGGCGGGGCGTCACGCCCCGCCGCGGGCGGGTCAGGACGTCGTGCGCTCCGGGCGGACGACCTTGACGACGGCGGAGTCGTCGCTCGTCGCGAGGCCCTGCGTGGCGCCGAGGAGGAACAGCTGCTCGGCGGCGGCCGCGACGGGGGCGGCGAGGTGGGCGGCGCGGGCGGCGTCGCCGACGATGCCCATGTCCTTGACGAAGATGTCGAGGCGGCTCTTGACCTCGGCGCCCTGCTCGGTGTGCGCCTCGAGCATCCGGCGGCCGCGGTCGCCGAGCATGAAGCTCGCGGCGGCGCCGGCCATGAGGGCGTCGAGGGTGCGCTCGAGGTCGAGGCCGAGCGCGTCGGCGAGGGCCAGCGCCTCGCCGGCCGCGGCGATGTGGACGCCGCACAGCAGCTGGTTGACCGTCTTGAGCGCCTGGCCGTCGCCGGGGCGGTCGCCGACGACGGTCAGCGTGCTCGCCAGGAGGTCCAGCACCGGCTGCGCCTTGGCGCGGGCGGTGGGCGTGGCGCCGACGACGACGAGGAGGTCCCCGGCACCGGCGCGCGCGGGGCCGCCGGACAGGGGGGCGTCGACGACGTCCACGCCCTGTGCCTCCAGCCGCTCGACGACGGGCACGAGCGCCGTCGTGCCCACGGTGCTCGTGAGGACGACGACGGCGCCCTCCTTGAGACCGGCGGCGACGCCGCGCTCGCCGAAGAGGACGTCGTCGAGCTGGGCGCCGTCGCGCACGGCGAGCAGGAGGGCGTCGGCGCCGTCGACGGCCTCCGCCGCGCTGGCGCACGGCGTCACGCCCTGGGCGCCCGCGAGCTCGAGGCGCTCGGCGGCGATGTCGAAGCCGCGGACCTCGAGCCCGGTCGACAGGCGCGTGGCCATCGGCAGGCCCATGGCGCCGAGCCCGAGGACGGCGACGCTGCGGACGACCTCGGGGGCGGAGCCCTGGTCGGTGGTAGGGGTGGTCATGGCGCTCCTCGGCGACGGTGGGGGAGAAGAGGTGGGGCGCACCACCGGGCCGGCGGGGGGACACGGCCCGGTGGTGCGGTCGGGGGACCGGCGTCAGCCGGCGGCGCCCGCCAGGCGCGTGACGACGCGGGCGAGGCCGTCGTCGTCGCCGACGTTGCCGGGGAAGACGACGTAGGGGACGCCGGTGGCGGGCCCGTCGGCGGGCTGCCAGAGCGACACGAGGCCGGGCAGCATCGGGCCGACGACGGTGGCGCGGCTGATGCCGAGCCCACGGACGGCGACGTCGTGCGACGTGATGCCGCCCTTGGCGACGACGAAGCGCGGCGGTCGCTCGGCCAGCACGCGGGCGACCACCTCGACCACGGCGGACGAGACCGACCGGGAGAGCGCGAGGCTCGCGTCGGCGTCGTCCGCGGTGACGAGGTCGCGGCTGGTCTGCAGGAGGGCGTCGCCGCGGGCGAGGACGTCGACCACGCGGGCGACGGCCTCGTCGAGGTGCGCCGCGCGGCGGGCGTCGTCGACGAGGACGGGCACGGAGAGCTCGACGACCTCGGTGGCCGGCCGCTCGGCGACGAGCCGGTCGCGCTGGCGGGTGGTGAGGCCGGTGTGGGAGCCGACGACGACGAGACCGCCTGCGCCGCTGCGGTCGGCGACGTCGACGTGCTCGACGACGGCGGGGGCGTCCTGGCCGACCCGGGCGCGGACGAAGGCGGGGCCCGTGCGGTAGAGCAGCGTGCGGCCCTCGCCCTCGAGGCGGAGGCAGGCGAGCGCCGTCACCTGGAGGTCGCCCTGCGTGGCGGCGTCGACGGAGACGACGGCGCCGGTGGGCGCCGCGCGGAGCAGGTCGAGGACGGCGTCCGGCCCGCGGCGGACGGTGGCGAGGTCCAGCACGACGACGTCCTCCGCGGCGACGCGGCCGTCCGTCTTCTCCTCCACCCACGCGGGCAGGTGCGAGCTGCGGTAGCCGAACGTCGCGTCGCGGGCGAACTCCGACTCCCCGACGGGCACCATCGCGCCGGCCTCGCGGGTCCAGTGCGTCCCGCCGGCGGTGACGCGACCGGCGTCGGGGAAGGCCGGGACGAGGAGGACGAGGTCGGGCCGGGCGTGGCCCGCCGCGGCGAGCTCCTCGGCGACGACGTCGGTCTCGAGCGGGAAGTGCCCGCGGAGCGTGGAGTCGCTGCGGGACAGGAAGGTCACGCGCTCGCCGCGCTCGGCGGCCACCGCGAGGGCCGCGCGGACGACCTCGCGGGTGCGCTGCTCCGTCGCCGCGGCGTCGAGGCTGCGGGAGTTGGTGAGGACGTAGAGCGCGGCGCCCCGGCCAAGCGCCCACGCGAGATCGCCGGACTCCCAGCGGGTGAGGACGGGCAGGTCGGCGACCGACTGCGTGCCGGTGGGGTCGTCGTCGAGCACCACGAGCGTGGTGCCGGCGGCGCGCACGGCCTCGGCCACCTGCGCGGTGGTGACGTCGGCCTCGGGGCCGGCGGCGGTCAGGACGTCGTCGAGCGTCATCGCTCCTCCTCGTCGTCAGATATCAGATATCTGAGCGCAACGACCCGCCTGTCGTCAAGACGACGTGAGACGCCTCACGCGGAGCGGTCAGGTCTGGCGCAGGACGAAGTGCCGCAGGTCGGCCTCCGTCTGGTCCATGTGGGAGGCCATCGCGTCCCGGGCCCGCTCGGCGTCGCGGGCGCGGACGGCGTCGAGGACGTGCCCGTGCTCGGCGATGGCGTGCCGCTGCACCGGCTCGTGGCTCGAGGTGTCGCGGCGTGCGTGCTGCAGGACCCGGCCCAGCGGCTCCATGACGACGGCGAGGAAGACGTTGCCCCCGGCGCGGAGGACGACGTCGTGGAAGGCGATGTCCGCGCGGACGAAGGCGTCGACGTCCGCCGCCGTGTGGGCGTCGCGCATGCCGCCGAGGTGCCTCTCGAGGGCGGCGAGGTCGTCGTCGGTGCGGTGCTCGGCGGCCAGCGCGGCGGCGCCGGTCTCGATCATGCGGCGCACGGCGACGAGCTGGAGGGCGACCGGCCCGGCGTCGTCCGCGCGGGACACGCTGCGCACGAGCATCTCCAGGCCCGTCCACTGCGCGACGGGCGCCACCTCGCTCCGCCGGCCGGGGACGCCCCGGACGACGCCCTGCGCCTGCAGCAGCTTGATGGCCTCGCGGGCGGTGAGCCTGCTGACGCCGTAGCGCTCGGCGAGGTCGGCCTCGGGCGGCAGCTGCGTCCCGGGCGGGAAGCGGCCCTCGAGCACGTCGTCGGAGAAGCGCTCGACGGTGGCCGCCACGAGCGACTGGCGTGCCATGGGTCCGTCCTCGGGTCGCGCCCGGTGGCCGGGTGTCTCGGCTGCACCGGGGGGAGTGGTGGTCCGCGCCACCCTAGGACGGCCCCCTGGCCCGTCCGGGTGGCCGCCCGGATCGGTCGCCTCCCCCGACCGCCGCGGCACGCGGGTGACGCGCGGGCCGGACGGGTGGCCGGGCGTCGCGCCCCGTCAGCGACTCGGCCTTACCGCTCGATGCTCCGTCGTCACCGGACGGTGACCACTCGTCACCGAGGAGCATCCCCATGCCGCGTCGCCCTGCCGGGTCCCGTGCCCGTGCCGTCGTGGGCCCTGCGCTCGCCGCCACCGTCGTGGCCGCCGCCCTGCTGCCGCTGCCGGCCTCCGCCGCGCCCTTGGAGCCGACCGCGCTCCTCGCCGGGGAGCTGCTGCTCGCGGCCGACGCGCACCGCGCGCACCACGACGACGTCGCCGACGCCGCGCACGACGAGCACGCCGACGACCTCCTCGCCGCCGTCCGGCTGACGGGCGGCCTCGTCGTCCCCGTCGACGCGCACGACGTCGAGGGCACCACCGCGGGCAGCCGCGTCACCGTCGAGGTGCCCGTCCCGGACGCCGTCGTCGACGCCGTCGAGACCGGCCGCCGCGTCGACGTGCCGGACGTCGGCGCCCCCGCCGCCGCGGACGGCAGCGCCGCCACCGAGCGCGTCGTCGTCCTGCCGCAGGCGCTCGAGGACGCGGCGGGCGCCCCCGCGCCCGTGCGCTCCGACCTCGCCGGGGCGGCCGCCGTCGCCCTCGCGACGGCCGACCAGCCCTCCGAGGCGCGCGTCGTCGCCGCGAGCGAACCCCGTCGCGTCGCCGCGACCGGTGCGCCGAAGAAGGTGACGGCCGTCGTCGTCACGCACCAGGGCCGGACCGACAGCCGGTACACCGATGCCGAGGTGGCGCGGATCATCGGCGCCGGCAGCGACTTCTGGGCCGACCAGAGCGGCGGGTCGATGACGTACGCCCAGGAGGGCGCGACCGTCCGCTACGCCAGCTCGATCGGCTGCGACAAGCCCTTCGACCTGTGGACCGAGGCGGCCCAGCGGGCCGGCTTCACGCAGGGCGCCGACCGGTACCTCGTCCTCTTCCTGCCCTCGGGCCCCGGCTGCGCGTACGGCCTGGGGACCATCGGCGGCGGCCCGTCGTCCGGCGGCTACAGCTACGTGTCCGACACGAGCTGGCCGGCGCTGGCGCACGAGTGGGGACACAACATGTCGCTCCTGCACGCCGACCGCGGCGTCTGCGGCACGGCGCAGGACGCGACGAGCTGCACCGAGCAGCCCTACGGGGACCTCGCCGACGTCATGTCCTCCACCTCGACCCCGGCCGCCGCCGGCAACGCCTCGGCCTACGCGCTCGGCCGCCTCGGCCTGCTGGCCGCGGACGACCGCGTCGCGGTGACGAAGGCCGGCGTCACGTCGGTGACCCTCGCGCCGCTGTCCGCCTACGCCGGCGTCCGCTCGGCCACCGTCGTCGACCCCCGGAGCAAGGTCACCTACTACCTCGAGAACCGGCAGAGCAGCGGCCGGGACACCTACGGCTGGGCGGGCCGCAGCGGCCAGACCTTCGGCCTGCGCGTCCTCAAGGCCGGGACGGGCGCCAAGTCCCTCGTCCTCGACGCGACCCCGACCAGCGGCGGGCGCGACCCGGACGTCGTCGTCGCCCCCGGGACGACCTTCGTCTCCGCCGGCGGCGGGGTCCAGGTGCGCACCCGGCTCGGGCGGGACGGCGCCGTCGTCGCGTCCGTCTCGGTCGCCCCGGCGGGTGCGACGCACTGGGCCACGGGCCCCTTCACGACGACGGTCGCGCCCACCGCGGTCGCGTCCGCGCCCGTCGACCGGGCCGTCACGCTGACGGGCAAGGTCACCGGCACCCCTGGCCGGGTCCCGACGGGCACGGTGACGGCGACGTCCCCGGCGGGCGCGACCGCGTCCGGCCCGGTCCGTGCCGACGGCACCTTCGCCGTCGTCTGGACGCCGACGGTGCTGGGCCGTGCCACCGTCCGCCTCACCTACGCGCCGGACGACGACGCCTTCGTCACGAGCAGCAAGGACCTCGCCGTCCCCGTCGTCGCGCCGACGACGACGACCGCCACCTCGCCGTCGGGCGCGGTCGCCGCCGGCGCCGTCGTCACGCTGCCGGTGGAGGTCGCCGCGACCGGCCGCTCCCTCGTGCCGGCCGGGACCGTGACGGTCGCGGAGGGGACGCGGAAGCTCGCGACGGCGACGCTGTCCGGCGGGTCCGCCGCCCCGCGGTTGCCCGTCCTCGTCGGCGGGCGGCACGACCTCACGGTCACCTTCGCGCCGGCGACGCCGTCGACCGGCCCGACGACGGCTGCCTCGACGACGACGGCCACGGTCACCGTGGCGCCCGCCGCCTCGAAGGTCGTCGCCTCGTTGCCGGCCGCCGACGTCGCGACGACGGAGAACGGCCGCGTGGCCGTCACCGTCACCGCGCCGGGCGGGGTGACGCCCGCGGGCACCGTCACGGTGCGGGAGGGCTCGACGTCGCTCGCCACCGCCACGCTGGTGAGCGGCCGCGCGACGGTGACGCTGCCGCGCCTGCCCGTCGGCTTCCACGACCTCGTCGTCGCGTACGGCGGCGAGACCCGGGCCCTGGCCTCCGAGTCCGCCGCGGTCCGCCTCGAGGTGACGTCGCTGCCGCGCTCGCGGGTGACCGCCGCGGTGGCGAAGGCGACGACCGCGCAGCAGCCCGTGGTCACCGTCAGGGTGTCGAGCACGCTGGGACCCTCGACCGGCGGGGTGACGGTCAGCCGCGGCGACGTCGTCCTCGGCACGGGCACGCTGTCCCGCGGGACGGCGAGCGTCACGCTGCCGCGCCAGCCCGCCGGCTCCGGCCCGCTCGTCGTGACGCACGACGGCGGCGGCTCGACCGAGGGCGGCTCCGCGACGGCGCAGCTCGTCGTCGCGCCGGCCCGCCCGACGGTCACCGCGACCCTCAGCACGACGACGAAGCGCACCTCCGAGACCGCGACGGTGTCCGTCGTCGTCGCCTCCCCGGCGGGGACGCCGACCGGGACGGTCGAGCTGCGCTCCGGCTCCGCGGTGCTCGCCCGGACGACGCTCGCCGACGGCGCCGCCACCCTCACCGTCCCGAGCACCCTCCCGGCGGGGAAGCGCTCGCTGACGGTGGTCTACGGCGGCAGCACCCAGCTGACCGCCGCGACGTCGGCCACGCAGACGATCACGGTCACCGCCTGAGGCGCCTCGAGTCCGACGTCGCGCCCCGAGTCCGACGTCCCGCACCGCCCGCAGGTCGTCCGGCGTGCCCGGCGTCGGACTCGAGGCCGGACGTCGGACTCGGCGCAGCTGGGGTGGCCGGGCCGTCGTCCACAGGCCGTCAGCGGGCGCGGCGCGAGGCCGCCAGAGTGCACCGGTGCCCCGCCCGCCGCTGCCGCAGCACCTCGTCGGGGTGCCGCTGAGGACCGGTGAGCTGCTCGCCCACGTGAGCCGCCGGCAGGTGGCGGGCCCCGCGTTCCGCAGCGTCGTGCGCGGCGTCCACGTCAACGCCGGGACGTCGGACGACCACCGCGTCCGTGCGACGGCCGCGCTGAGGGCCCTGCGCGGCGACGCCGTGCTCGGCGGTCTGTCGGCGGCGTGGGTGCACGGCGTCCCCGAGGCGCGGCCGGACGAGCCGGTGCTCGTCCTGTGCCCACGACCGGCGCCCCGGTCCCGACCGCCCCTGCTCGTCGTCCAGCAGGCCGACCTCCCGCCGGCGGACGTCGTCGCCACGCGGTGGGGCGCCGCGACGTCGCCGACCCGCACGGTCGTCGACCTCCTCCGGTCGCTCCCCATGCCGCGCGCGCTCTGCGTCGCAGAGGCGCTGGCGCACCGCCTCGGGCTGGGCGTCGACGACGTCGCGGCGCAGCTGGCACGCCAGCGCGGCGCCCGAGGGCTGGGTCAGGCCCGTCGACGGCTGGCTCTGCTCGACCCGCGGGCGGAGTCACCGCGCGAGACGGCGCTCCGGCTCCTGCTCCTCGACGCGGGGCTGCCGCCGCCGGTGCCGCAGCACGAGGTGTACGACACCGAGGGCCGCTTCGTCGCGCGGCTCGACCTCGCCTGGCCGGCACTGCGCGTCGCGGTCGAGTACGACGGCGCGCACCACCGGGACGCCCGGCAGCACAGCCGCGACCTGGCCCGCCACAACCGGCTCCGCGCGCTCGGGTGGACGGTCCTGCAGGTCGACGCGCGGGTGCTCGCCGCGCCCGAGGAGCTGCTGCGGCTCCTCGGGGGGCTCCTCGTCGGCGCGTGAGTCCGACGTCGCGTCCCGGGTCCGACGCCCCGCACCGCGCAGGGCGCGACCGGCGTGCGCGACGTCGGACTCGGGCGCTGTCGTCGGACTCGACGTCAGCCCACCGCCCGCGCGCGGGCGCGCACCAGCGGCCAGAGCGCCGTCACGTCCTCGACCGTCTCGTCCGAGGCCGCCAGCGGGAGGGCCAGGGCGCGGTCGAGGCGCTCCGGCACCTCCTCGACGGGGACCCGCACGGTGTCCGGGGTGCCGGGCGACGCCGTCCGCAGGCTCGTGAGGACGTCGTCGAGCCGGCGGCGGTCGCTCACGAGGCCGAGGTCGGCGACGGCGCCGTCGCGGGTGACGACGAGGAGCACGTGCTCACGGCCGCGCTCGGCGTAGAGGACGGCGAGGCTGTCGAGGCCCGTCTCGTCGTCCGACCACGCCCACGCGCCCTGCGCCGGCGGCGCCCCCACCGTCCGGGCCCACGGCCGGTCGGCGAGGCCCGACGCGGAGAGCCGGTCGGCCGCGTCGGCCGCGGCGTCGCGCACGTCCGGCAGCCCGACGGCGGCCAGCACCCGCAGGGCGGCCAGCGCGTCGGGGTGCGCCGAGGCGCCGAGCACCTCGACGACGTCGAGCGTCGTGGTGCGCTCGTCCGGCGGGGCGTCGCCCCGGTCCCGCGTCCGCCCGGCCTCCTCGTCGTCGACCCCCTCCAGCGCCGCGAGCAGGTCCCGGTGCGCGGCCGCCGCGACGGCGACGGGCCCGAGGAGCCCGCTGACCTCCAGCTCCGCGTCGAGCCCGGTGCGCGCCCGTCCGACCCCGACGACGAGCGCGGCCGCCAGCAGCGGGGCGAGCGGGGCGTCGTCGTCGTCCGCGGCGGGCGCGACCACGGGCGGCGCGTCGGGAGCGGGCGCGGCGGGGACAGGGCGGCGCGTCGCCGCGCGACGGGGGGCGGGACGACGTCGGCGGGTCACGCGCCCATGGTGGTGCCGCCGAGCAGCTCGCGGCGACGGGCGCGCTCGCGCCGCGGGCGGGCCGACCTGCCCCGCCCGCCCCCCGCTGGCAGGGTGGCGGGCATGGCTGAGACACCTGAGGGCGCTGCTGCCGTCGTCGTCGTGACCGGTGCCAACGGGCTCGTGGGGCAGGCCGTGTGCCGCGCGCTCCGCGAGCGGTCGGCGGAGGTGCGAGCCGTCGTCCGCCGCGCCGGCGCCGCCCCGGTGCTGGAGGGGGTGACCGAGCACGTCGGCGACTTCGCCGACGAGGCCTTCGCCCGCGAGGTCGTGCAGGGCGCCGACGCGGTCGTCACGACCGTGCACCCCATGGGGTCGTCGCGGGAGGTGCAGCACGAGGTCGGCGTCGTCGGGACGCCGGTCATCGCCCGCGCCGCGCGGGACGCCGGCGTCCCCCGCTTCGTCCACCTCTCGACCGCGGGCGTCTACGACCGGACCGCCGGCGTCGGGGACGTCACCGAGGACGGCGCCCTCCTGCCCGACGGCAGCGGCGACTACCCCGACACGAAGAACGCCACGGACGTCGCGCTCGCCGAGGTCGGCGGGCTGACGACCGTCCTCGTCCGCCCGCCGGCGATCCTCGGCGCGGGCGAGAGCTCGGTGTGGAACGCGCTGCGACCGGCCGAGGTCCGCGAGGGCTCGGAGCCGCCCGCCAACCCGGACAAGACGTGGGCGTGGGTCCACGTGCACGACCTCGCCGACCTCGTCGCGGACGTCGCCGTCGGCGCGGTGGCGACGTCCGACGACCCCGACCGCGGCCCCGTCGAGGGGGCGACGACGCCCGTGCTCGTCGCCGCCGAGGCCGGCACGTGGCGCGACTACCTCGGCACGGTCGCCGAGGCCGTCGGGGCGACGCCCGAGTGGAGCGACGAGCCGGTGTGGACCGGTCGCCTCGTCACCGACCGCGCCCGGGCGTGGGGCTGGGCGCCACGCGTGACGAAGGACGAGGCGCTCGGCGAGCTGCGGCAGGGCCTGGCGCCCTCGGCCTGACCGGGAGCCCGTCGTCGTGAGCCTCCTCACGACGACGGGCTCGCCGCCCGGGCCTACGCTCCTCGGCGTCACTCACCGTCGAGGAGGCCCCGTGCGTCGTCCGTCCGCCGTCCTGTCCGGAGCGGGGGCCGCGGCCGTCGCCGCCGCGCTCCTGCTGGCCCCGACCGCCGCGACGGCGCGGCCGTCCGTCGTCCGGCCGCCCACCACCCCGCCCGCCCAGCAGGCCGAGGACGAGGCGCTCGCGGCGACCTCGCTGCGCGAGGACCTCACGCGCGAGCGCTTCTACTTCGTCATGGCCGACCGCTTCGAGAACGGCGACACCACCAACGACGACGGCGGGTACGGCGACGACCCCCTCGTCAGCGGCCTCGACCCGACCCACAAGGGCTTCTACCACGGGGGTGACCTCGAGGGGATCCGCCAGCGGCTCGACTACATCGAGGGCCTCGGGACGACGGCGATCTGGCTGACGCCGTCCTTCCTCAACCGCCCCGTGCAGGGGACGGGCGCCTCGGTGTCCGCCGGGTACCACGGCTACTGGATCACCGACTTCACGCAGATCGACCCGCACCTCGGGACGAACGAGGAGCTCGAGGGGCTCATCGACGAGGCCCACGACCGCGGGATGAAGGTCTTCTTCGACATCATCACCAACCACACCGCGGACGTCATCCAGTACGCGGAGGGGTCGCAGACCTACATCTCCAAGGACGCCGAGCCCTTCCGCGACGCAGCGGGCCAGGCCTTCGACGACCGCGACTACGCCGGCACCGACGACTTCCCCGCGCTCGACGCCGCGACGTCGTTCCCGTACACGCCCGTCTTCCCCGAGCCGGGCGACGCGACGGTCAAGGTCCCCGCCTGGCTCAACGACCCGACGATGTACCACAACCGCGGGAACGCCCGTTTCGACGGCGGGGAGTCGGACGTCTACGGCGACTTCTCCGGCCTCGACGACCTCTTCACCGCCCGGCCCGAGGTGGTGACGGGCATGGAGGACATCTACAAGGCGTGGGTGGACCTCGGCATCGACGGCTTCCGGATCGACACGGTGAAGCACGTCAACATCGAGTTCTGGCAGCAGTTCGCGCCGGCCATCACCGAGCACGCGGCGTCCGTCGGCAACGACGACTTCTTCTCCTTCGGCGAGGTCTACGACGCCGACCCCGCGCGCCTCTCGCGCTTCACGACCGAGGGCGGGATCCAGTCGACGCTCGACTTCGGCTTCCAGTCCCGGGCGCAGTCCTTCGGCGGCGGCGGGTCGGCGCAGCAGCTCGCCGACCTCTTCGAGCTCGACGACATGTACACCGACGCCGACAGCAACGCGTACTCGCTGCCGACCTTCCTCGGCAACCACGACATGGGCCGCATCGGCATGTTCCTGCGGGACGCCGGCGCGGAGGGCGACGAGCTGCTCAAGCGCGACCAGATGGCGCACGCCCTCATGTACCTCGTCCGCGGCCAGCCGGTCGTCTACTACGGCGACGAGCAGGGCTTCACGGGCGACGGCGGCGACCAGGACGCGCGGCAGGACATGTTCCCGTCGCAGGTGGCGTCCTACAACGACGACGAGCTTATCGGCACCGACGCGACGACGGCCGAGGACAACTTCGACCCGTCGCACCCGCTGTACACGTCCCTCGCCGACCTGGCGGCGCTCCGCGAGGAGCACCCGACCCTCGCCGACGGCGCGATGGTCCAGCGGTACGCCGACGAGGGCGAGGGCGTCTACGCCTTCAGCCGTATCAGCGACGACGACGACGTCGAGTACCTCGTGGCCGTCAACAACAGCGACGAGCCGCGGACCGTCACCCTCGACACCTTCACCCAGCGCACCCGCTACGAGGGCGTCTGGCCGGCGGGCACGAAGGACGTCTGGGCGAGCAACGCCCGGACGGCGAAGGTCACCGTGCCGCCGCTCGAGGCGGTCGTCTACCGGGCCACGAAGGCGATGCGGCCCGCGCGGTGGGCGCCGACGCCGGTGTTCACGACGGGCGCCGAGGTCAGCGGCCGCGCCGAGGTGTCCGTCGACGTCCCCGGTGGCGGCTTCGACCAGGTGACCTTCGCCGTCCGTGACGCCGGCTCCGGCGACGACTGGGAGGTGCTGGGCACCGACGACAACGCGCCGTACCGGGTGTTCCACGACGTCCGCGGCCTCGAGGAGGGCCAGGAGCTGGAGTACCGCGCCGTCGTGCGCGACCACTCCGGCAACGTCGCGGGGGCGGGCACGACGGCCGTCGTCACCCCCGAGCCGGGGCCGGGCGTCGGCGGCGAGCCGACGGCGGTCGCCGTCGCCGGCAGCCTCAACTCCGAGATCGGCTGCGAGAGCGATTGGCAGCCGGACTGCGACGAGGCGCAGATGACCTACGACCCGGCGACGGGGCTGTGGACGCTCGTCGTCACGCCGCCCGCCGGGACGTACGAGTACAAGGTCGCCGTCAACCGGTCCTGGGACGAGAACTACGGCGCCGGCGGCGAGCCCGGCGGCGCGAACATCGCGCTGACGACCGGCGGCGGTGCCGTGACCTTCACCTACGACACCCGCACGCACCTCGTGACGGCGGCGGAGGAGACCGTCGTGCAGCCGGGGGAGGTCGCCCTCGCCGGTGACCTCAACAGCGAGATCGGCTGCACGGCCGACTGGCAGCCGGCGTGCGACCAGGCGCAGATGACCCTCGACGAGACGACCGGGCGGTGGGCCCTGACGGTCGACCTCCCGGCCGGCAGCTACTCCTACAAGGTCGCCATCGACCGCGCGTGGACGGAGAACTACGGGGCGGGTGGCGTGCCGGACGGCCCGAACATGACGCTCGACCACCCCGGCGGCCCGGTGACGTTCGTCTACGACCACGGCACCCACCGGGTGGTCGTGCAGCAGGCCTGACCGCCCGACCGCGACCGCCCCTGACCCGCCCGGGTCAGGGGCGGTCGTCGTCGACGGGCGTCAGGGCCGGCGTCGGACGAGGTGGGCCGCCACCGCGGTGACGTACTCGCGGTAGTCCGTGACAGCCAGGGGGACGGCCGCCGCCACGCGCTCGAGGTCGAGGGCGGCGTACTCGTGCACGATCACGTTGCGCAGCCCCGCCGAGGGCGCCAGACGCTCGCCGAGCTCCCGGGGCAGTGCTCCCGCCTCGACGGCGGCCTCGAAGGACGACCGGTAGTCCGCGGGCGCGCGGCCGAGCTCGGCCACCGCGAGGTGGCTGTTGACGTCCACGGCCAGGTCGACGACCCGGCTGAGCAGCCGCTCGACCCCGGCCGCCAGCAGCTCGTCGGTCCGCAGCCGGTCGGCGTCGACGTCGCCCACCCCGGCCAGGGTGCGCAGCGAGGACTCGATGAGCGCGAGCTTCGCGTGGACGACGCCGTGGTCGAGGGCGGGCGGGCTCATCGGCTCGCGAGGAGGTCGAGGTCCCACCGGCGCAGGCGCTCTGTCTCCATCTCGGTCGTCAGCGCGGCCATCTGCGCCAGCGCGTGGAGGCCGGGAGCCGCCTCGTGCAACGGTTCCGCCGCCGGGCCCAGCGCCCGGCTCCGCGCGACGACGCCGGCGCGGCCGAGGTCCATGACGTCGACCGCGGCGAGGCCGAGCAGGTCGACGAGGTCGGTGACGACGGCGACGAGGTCACCGCGCCGCCCGGCGAAGCGGACAGCGACGTCGAGGTCGCGCGGCGCCGGCTCCTCCGCGCCGGCGCGGTCGACGCGGACCGCGCTGCCGAAGGCGGTGACGAGGTCGACGTCGTGCCGGCGGCAGAGCGCGGCGAGCCGGCCGTCGTCCGCGGCGGCGCGGAGCGTCGCGAGCGCCTGCAGCGCCGTCGTGCCCATGACGGTGAGGGTAGGACCCGGGCGCGGTCGGCGTCGTGGGCGCGGCGCCCTCAGGCGCCCAGCCCGACGACGTCGGCCAGCCGCCCCACCTGCTCGGTGAAGAAGGCCTCGGGGTCGGTGACGACGCCGACGAGCTGGCCGAACAGCTCGAAGCTCACGAGGCCCAGGGCCGAGCTCCAGGCGAGGACGGCGCGGGCGCGGACGTCGTCGTCGAGCGCGGGGTGCTCGCCGCCGAGGACGGGGCGGACGTCCTCCCCGACGACGTCGACGCGGCCGGGCGCCGGCGGACGCTCGGCGAGCCGGCCGGAGCGGGCGGCGTCGCCGAGGACACCGCCGAAGACGGCCGCCGAGCGGCCGGCCGCGGCGACGGTGTCCTGCGGCGCGGCGTACCCCGGCACCGGGGAGCCGTAGAGCAGCGCCCACTCGTGCGGGTGCTCCAGCCCCCACGCGCGGACGCCGCGGCAGACGGCGACCCAGCGGTCGCGCGGCGCGAGGGCGGCGTCGTCGGCCTCCTCGGCGGCCGCGCCCAGGGACTCGTACGCGGCGACGAGCAGCCGCGTCAGCAGGTCGTCGCGGCTCGGCACGTAGCGGTAGACGGCCGACGAGGCGAGGCCCAGCTCCCGCGCCACCGCCCGGAGGGACAGCGCCGCCGCGCCCACCTCGGCCAGCTGGCCGCGGGCCGCGTCGACGATGTCGGCCGTCAGCGCCTCCCGGGCGCGCTCCCTCGCCGTGCTCACCACCCGCTGACCATAGCGCTGCTCGCAGACGAGAGCACCGCTCTTGACAGGTGAGGACCGAGAGGAGAACAGTGCTCTCGGAACAGAGCAGTGCACTCGTCGAGGAGGTCGTCGTGGGACGTCACGTGGTGGTGGGCAAGGGGCCGGTCGGGTCCGCGGTCGCGCAGGTGCTCGTGCGGGAGGGGCACGAGGTCGTCGTCCTGTCCCGTAGCGGCGGCACGTCGACGGCGCAGGTGCGGCACGTCGCCGTCGACGCCGCGGACGGCGCGGCGCTCGCCGCGGCGACGGGGCGGGCGGACGCCCTCTACAACGCGGTGAACCCGAAGGACTACACGCGCTGGGCGCGCGAGTGGCCGCCGGTCGCGGCGGCGCTGCTGCGGGCGGCCGAGGAGAGCGGCGCCGTCCTCGCCGTCATGGGCAACCTCTACGGGTACGGCCGGCCCGACGGCCCGATGACGGCGTCGACGCCCCTCGCCGCCACCGACGCGAAGGGCCGTCTGCGGGCGCGGATGTGGCGCGATGCGCTCGCCGCGCAGGAGGCCGGCCGCGTGCGCGGCGTCGTCGAGGTCCGCGCGTCGGACTTCGTCGGCGCGGTCCCGACGCCGCAGTCGCACCTCACCCGGCAGCTCGCGACGCTGCGGCGCGGCGGCCGGGCGTGGGTGGTCGGCGACCCCGACGCCCTCCACAGCTGGACGTACGTGCCCGACGTCGCCGAGCTCCTCGTCCGCGTCGCCACCGACGCGAGCACGTGGGGCCGGGCGTGGATGGTCCCGAGCGGTGACCCGCGCTCGCAGCGGCAGGCCCTCACCGACGTCGCCGCGGCGATGGGCGCACGGACGCCGAGGGTCAGCGGGATGCCGTGGCCGGTGCTGCGGGCCGTCGGCCTGGCGGTCCCGCAGATGGGCGAGATCGTCGGCATCCGGCACCAGTGGGACGGCGACTTCGTCCTCGACGCCACCGAGACCACCGCGGTGCTCGGGCTCACGGCGACGCCGTGGGACGAGGCGGTGCGGGCGACGGTCGCCGGCCCGGCGGAGGCGCCGGCGAGCACGACCCGCTGACGGCGGCCCTCGAGTCCGACGTCCCGCATGATCCCCGGCCGGGGATCATGGGAGACGTCGGACTCGACCGCTCACCCCGCGCGGGCCGCGTAGAAGTCGGCGCCGGGGATGGCCGCGAGCAGCTCGCGCGTGTACTCCTCGCGCGGGGCGCCCATGACGGCGTCGACCGGCCCGTGCTCGACGAGCCGGCCCCGGCGCATGACGGCGACCGCGTGCGCGACCTGGCGGACCACCGCGAGGTCGTGGGTGATGAAGAGGTACGCGACGCCGAGGTCCTCCTGGAGCTCGTGCAGCAGCTGCAGCACCTGGTCCTGCACGAGGACGTCGAGCGCCGAGACCGCCTCGTCGAGGACGACGAGGCGCGGCTCGACCGCCAGCGCACGGGCGATGGCGACGCGCTGGCGCTGCCCGCCCGACAGCTCGGCCGGGCGGCGCTGGGCGGCGTCGCGCGGCAGGGACACCTGGTCGAGCAGCTCGCCGACCCGTCGGCGCCGGGACGCCCGGTCGCCCTCGCCGAAGACGCGCAGCGGCTCGTCGACGAGCCGCTCGACGCTCATCGTCGGGTCGAGCGACGCGTAGGGGTCCTGGAAGACCGGCTGCATCGCCCGCCGCACCGCGCGGCGGCGCGCGCCGGTGGCCTCCCCGACGACGTCGTCGCCGACGAGCAGCCGCCCCGACGTCGGCGCCTCGAGGCCGAGGGCCATGCGGGACAGCGTCGTCTTGCCGGAGCCGGACTCGCCGACGACGGCCGTCGTCGTCCCGGCGGGGACGGCGAAGGAGACGCCGTCGACGGCGGTGACGTCGCCCGCGCCGCGCCCGCGGACCCGGTAGGTCTTCGTCACGTCCTCGACGCGCAGCACGGGGACGCCGTCCGCGGTGTCGTGACGGCGGGGGACGGCGTCGCGGTCGGGGCGCGCGGCCGTGCGCACCTGCGCCCGCGCGGCGCTGACGCTCGGCGCGGCCGCCACGAGCCGCCGCGTGTACTCGTGCTGCGGGTCGGTGAGCAGCCGTGCGGCAGGACCGCTCTCGACGACCCGCCCCCTGGACATGACGACGACGGTGTCGGCGCGGTCGGCGGCGAGCCCCAGGTCGTGGGTGACGAGGAGCATCGACGTCCCGGCCGCCTCGGTGAGGTGCTCGAGGTGGTCGAGGATCTGCCGCTGCACGGTGACGTCGAGCGCGGACGTGGGCTCGTCCGCCACGAGCAGCCGCGGCTCGCAGGCCAGGGCGATGGCGATGAGGACGCGCTGCCGCATGCCGCCCGAGAACTCGTGCGGGTACTGCCGGGCGCGGCGGGCGGCGTCGGGGATGCCGGCGAGCCCGAGCAGCTCGACGGCGCGGTCCTTGGCCGCCCGGCCTGTGGCGAGGCCGTGCGCGCGCAGCACCTCCTCGACCTGCGCGCCGACGCGCATGACGGGGTTGAGGTTGCTCATCGGGTCCTGCGGCACGAGACCGACCTCGCGCCCGCGCAGCCGCAACAGCCGCGCGTCGGAGGCGTGCGTGACGTCCTCGCCGGCGAAGGAGATGGTGCCCGCGGCGACCCGGCCGCTGCCGGGCAGCAGCCCGATGAGCGCCGCCGCCGTCGTCGACTTGCCGGAGCCGGACTCCCCGACGACGGCGACGCGCTCGCCCTCGCGGACGGTGAGGTCGACGTCGACGACGGCCGGCACCTCCTCGGCACCGGTGCGGTACGTCACCGTCAGCCCGCGGACCTCGAGCAGCGGCGGGCCGAAGACCTTCTCGGGCACGGGCTCCGCCGCGGCCCCGGCGACGTCGTCGTCCGGCCGCCCGCCCGCGACGCGCGCCCGCAGCGCCCGGAAGGCGCTGCCCGCGCCGGCCGCCGCGCGGCCCCGCAGGCTGCTGCCGCTCCCGTCGGCCCCGTCGTCGCCCAACCCGCTCACCGCCCCACCGCGTAGCCCTGGTCACCGCGGGGGTTGGCCGCGGCCTGCAGCAGGCCCGTCGCCGGGTCGCGGGTGACGACCGACAGGCGCCCGAGCGTCCAGCCGCCGGCGCGGGTGACGACGTGGCCGCGCCGCTCCAACGACCCGACCACCTCCTCGCCGAGCCGGTCCTCGACGACGGCGCCGCCCGGCGTCCACGTCCGCGGCCAGAACGAGCCGGCCATCGACGTCGTGTGCAGCGCGGGCGCGTCGATCGCCTGCTGCGGCGTGTACCCGCCGAGCAGCGTGCGCAGGAGGTACGTCAGCTGCCACTGGTCCTGCTGGTCGCCGCCGGGGGAGCCGAGGCCCGCGACGGGGACGCCGTCGCGCAGCAGCATCGTCGGCGTCAGCGTCGTCCGGGGGCGCCGGCCCGGTCGCAGCGTCGACGGCGAGCCCTCCTCGAGCCACGTCATCTGCAGCCGCGTGCCGAGGCAGAAGCCCAGCTCGGGGATGGTCGGCGAGGACTGCAGCCACCCGCCGGACGGCGTCGCGGTGACGACGGTGCCCCAGCGGTCGACGACGTCGAGGTGGCACGTGTCGCCGCGGGTCGAGCCGGAGCGGGCGACCGTCGGCTCGCCCGCGGCCCCGCCCGCCGCGCCGGCGTCGTACGTCTCCCGCAGCGGCGGCACGAAGGGCGTGCGCCCGTCGGGCGAGCCGGGGCGCAGCTCGTGGCTCGCGGCGTCGCCGACGAGCGCCCGCCGCTCGGCCGTGTACGCGGGGGAGAGCAGCGTCGCCAGCGGCACCTGCTCCTCGTCCGGCCCCGGGTCGCCGTACCAGCAGTCCCGGTCGGCCAGCGCGAGCTTGAGCGCCTCGAGGACGACGTGCGCGCCGTCCGGCGTCGAGGGGTCGACGTCGGCCGGGTCGAAGCCCTCGAGCAGCGCGAGCGCCTGCAGCAGCACGGGTCCCTGGCCCCAGGCGCCCGTCTTGGCGACGGTGACGCCCATGACGTCGAGCGTCACGGCGTCCTCGAAGCCGGCGGAGAAGGCGGCCATGTCGTCGCCGCGCAGCACCCCGGCGTGGTCGGTGCCGCTGGCGTGCCGGTGCGGCGCGCGGACGAAGGCGTCGACGGCCTCGGCGACGAAGCCCTCGCCCCACGCGGCGCGGGCGGCGTCGACGCGCGCCTCGCGGCTGGGGCGGCCGCGGCCGGCGTCGACGAGCCGCTCGAGCACCGCGGCGTACGCGGGGTTCTCGATGCTCGCGCCCGCGGTCGGCGCGACCCCTCCGGGCATCCACAGCGCGGCCGACGTCGGCCAGTGCTCGGCGAAGAGCTCGGCGACACCGGTGATCGTGGCGCCGACGCGGGCGAGCACCGGGTGCCCGTGGCGGGCGTACCCGACGGCGTACGCGAGGACGTCGGCCACCTCCCACGTCCCGCGGTCGCGCAGCAGCACGAGCCACGCGTCGACGGCGCCCGGGACGGCGGCGGCCAGCGCCCCGGCTCCGGGCACGAGGTCGAGGCCCTCGGCGCGGAAGTGCTCCGGCGTCGCGGCGGCCGGGGCCGGGCCCTGCCCCATGAGGACCTGCGGCGGGGCGCCGTCCGCGGTGGCCACGAGCCCGGTGACGTCGCCGCCGGGGCCGTTGAGGTGCGGCTCGACGACGTGGAGGACGAAGGCCGCGGCGCACGCGGCGTCGACGGCCGTGCCGCCGCGCTCGAGCACCGACATGGCGGTGGACGAGGCGATCCAGTGCGTCGAGGCGGCCATCCCGAAGGTGCCCTGCAGCGTCGGCCGGGTGGGCTGCTCGGCCGCGGTGGGCGGCGTGACGAAGGCCGAGGACGGGGAGGGGCTCATCGGGCGGCTGCCTTCCCCCGGCGGCGACGCCGGGCGGGGACGGTGAGGGGGTCGAGCGCGTCGCGGAGCGCGTCGCCCAGGAGGTTGAAGCCGAGGCAGATGACGGCGATCGCCACGCCCGGCAGGACGGCGGCCGACGGCGCGCGCAGGAGGTACTGCTGGGCGTCCGACAGCATGATCCCGAGGCTCGGGGTGGGCGGCTGGATGCCCAGGCCGAGGAAGGACAGCAGGGCCTCGCCGATGACGGCCGTCGGCATGATGATCGTCGCCTGGACGATGATCGCCGAGCCTGCGTTGGGCAGGACGTGCGTCGCGAGGATGCGCGGCCCGGAGGCGTCCATCGTCCGCGCGGCGTCCACGAAGGGGCGCGAGCGCACCCGCAGCGTCTCGGCGCGGACGACCCGGACCATCGTCGGGACCGCGGCGATGCCGAGGGCGACCGCGGCGTTGCCGAGGCTCGCGCCGCCGATGGCCGCGAGGCCCACGGCGATGATGAGGAACGGGAAGGCCAGCAGCAGGTCGGTGAGCCGGGAGACGACGGCGTCGACGCCCTTCCACCACCCCGCGACGAGGCCCAGGGGCACCCCGACGACGACGGCGAGGCCGACGGCGAGCAGACCCACCTGCAGCGACGCGCGGAGACCGAAGAGGATGCGCGAGAGGACGTCCCGGCCGAGGTCGTCGGTGCCGAGGAGGTACCCGACGGTGAGCGGCCGCTGGAACGGCGTCTCGAAGTTCACCTCGGTCGGCCCGTACGGCGCGAGGACCGGCGCCAGGAGTGCGCCGAGGACGACGAGCGCCAGGAGCACGAGGCCGACGACACCCTTCGCGTCGCCGAGGACCTTCCGCAGCACCCGGCCGCGGCCGCCGCCGAGCCCGTCGCCGGCGGTCGGCGTCGGGACGTCTGGGGTCCCGCCGACGGCCGCCGGGGTGGCCGGCTGCTCGGCGGCCATCAGGCGTCCACCCGCACGCGCGGGTCGAGCAGCGAGTACAGCGCGTCGACGGCGAGGTTGATGACGACGTAGAAGGCGGTCACGAGGACGACGACCGCCTGGATCACCGCGTAGTCGCGGGTGAAGACGGCGTCGAGCGTCAGCCGCCCGAGGCCCGGCAGGCCGAAGATCCGCTCGGTGACGACGGCCCCGGAGATGAGGCCGCCGAGCTGCAGGCCGACGACCGTCACGACGACGACGAGGCTGTTGCGCAGCGCGTACCGGCCGAGCACCCGGCGCGAGGAGAGCCCCTTGGCGCGGGCGGTGCGGACGAAGTCGGCCGAGAGGGTCTCGAGCATCGACGCCCGGGTCTGGCGCATGACGACGGCGGCGATCGCCGTCCCCAGCACGAAGGCGGGCATCGTCAGGTGCCACAGGGCGCGCAGGGGGTCCTCCAGCGGGGACACGTAGCCGGACGCGGGGAACAGGCCCGCCCACACGGCGAGGACGAGGACGGCGAGGATGCCGATCCAGAAGCTCGGCACGGAGAGCAGGACGACGGACGTCGTCGACACCGCCCACTCCTGCCAGCGGCCGCGCTTCACTGCCGCGACGACGCCCGCGCCCACGCCGAGGACGACGGCGACGACGAGCGCGTAGAGGGACAGCCACGCGGTGACGGGCAGCGTCGTCGCGACGAGGTCGGCGACGGGCTGGCCGGTGCGGCTCGACTCACCGAGGTCGCCGCTCAGCAGCTGGCCGACGTAGCGGCCGTACTGGACGGGCAGCGACTGGTCGAGCCCCAGCTCGGCGCGGACGGCGGCGAGCTGCTCCGGCGTCGCCTCCTCGCCGGCCAGCGCCAGCGCGGGGTCGCCGGGCAGGGCCCGCACGCCGAGGAAGACGACGACGGACGCGAGCACGAGCGTGACGAGCGACTGCCACGCGCGGTGGAAGAGGTAGCGGCCCACGGCGTCAGCGCTCCTCGACGGTGTCGTCGTCCGCGACGAAGGCGGCGCGGGACAGCCGGACGACGCCGTCGGCGAAGGTCTGGACGCCGGCCACCTCGTCGGTGTGCCCGGTGAGGTTGCGCTGGCGGTAGAGGTACACGACGGGGTCGTCCTCCTGGACCTTCTCGACGACGCGGCCGTAGGTCTCGGCGCGGGCGGCCTGGTCCGTGGCCTGGGATGCCTCGGCGAGGAGCGCGTCCATGTCCTCGTCCGAGTAGCCGGAGTAGTTGTTGCCCGCGCCGGTGGACAGGAAGTTCGAGGTGTTGGCGGCGGGGTCGACGCGGCCGGACCAGCCGAGCTGGAGCATCCGGAAGTCACCGCGGGTCTGGACGTCGAGGAGGGTCGAGTACTCGACGGGGACGATCTCGAGGTCGAAGCCGCCGGCCTGCACCGACGCCTGCAGCGCCTGGCCCAGTCGCAGCGAGTCGGGCGTGTTGGAGATCTGCATGTCGATGCGCAGCGGCGTCTCGACGCCGGCCTCGCGCAGCAGATCGAGCGACGCCTCGGGGTCGTGCTCGGGGCACGCCTCGCTCGCCGGGGTGCTGAAGGGGCTGTCCGGGCTGATCGGCGAGCAGGCGGCGTCGAACCAGCCGTTGAAGACCGTGGCGACGAGGGCCTCGCGGTCCACCGCGCGGGAGAACGCGTCCCGCACGCGGACGTCCTGCGCCTCGGGGGTGTCGATCTCGCCGGGCGGCTCCCCGGTGCCGTCGACGTTGCCGATGTTGAAGGTCACCGCCTGGTAGCCGAGCGAGCCGGACTGCAGGAGCGTGAGCCCGCTCTCGCGGGTCATCGCGTCGGCGTCCTGCGTGGAGATGGTGTCGGCCACCTGCACGTCGCCCGAGCGGAGGTTGGCCGAGCGGATCGAGGCGTCGGTCATGATCCGGTAGGTGATCGAGTCGAGGTGCACCTCGTCGGCGGCGTAGTAGCCGGGGTCGCGCTCGACGACGATCTCCGTCTGCGGCACCCGCTCCGCGAAGCGGAAGGGCCCGACGCAGGTCGGCGAGGTGCCGAAGTCCTCGCCCAGCTCGTCGAGGGCCGTCGGCGACATGATCATCCCGGCGCGGTCGGCGAGCGCCGCGGTGATGGGCGCGAACGGCGTCTCGTAGGTGAGGCGGACGGTCGTGGCGTCGAGCGCCTCGATCGCCGTAATCGGCCCCATCTCGCTGCGGCGCGAGGAGTCCGGCAGGTCGAGGTGGCGCTGCAGCGTCGTCGCGACGGCCTCGGCGTCGAAGGGCGTGCCGTCGGCGAAGACGACGCCCTCGCGGACGGGGATGTCGACCTGCAGCCCGTCCTCGGAGACCGTCGGCAGGTCGGTGGCCAGCTGCGGGACGAGCTCGCCCTCGGCGTCGAGGTCGTAGAGCTTCTCGCAGATCGACGCCATGACGTAGCGCGTGTAGAGCGAGGACGACGTCGTCGGGTCGAGGGCGTCCGGCTCGGCGGACAGGCCCATGACGAGGTCGCCGCCCTCGCGGACCGGCGTGTCGCCCAGCGGCTCGCCGACGGCGTCCGTCCGGTCGACGGTCGTGATCGTGTCCTGGACGGCGTAGCAGGAGGTCAGCGTCAGCGCGGCGGCCAGCGCGGCCGCGGCCACCCCGGCCGCCCTGCCGGCGCGTCGCGCGTGCCGTCCTCGTCGTGCGTGCGCTCCCATGCGGGGGGCCTCCGCGGTGTCGTCGTCGTGCGGCTGCTCGACGGCGTCCGGCCGACGAGCCCCCCGGCTCGGCGACGACGTTAGGTCGGATCTGCCCGTTGTGGGAGACCCGGGGGCTCATCAGTCGAGACAGGGCGGGCGACAACGGCGCCCACCCGCCCGGCCCCGACGGGGCCGCGCGGGTGGGCGCTGACGGACGGTGCGGAGGGGTCAGCGCACGGTCACCGTCCACGCCGCCGAGCGGCTGGGGGCGGTGGCGACGTCGCCGACGTGCTCGACGGCGAAGCGGTGGGTGCCGCGGCGCAGCGCGGGCTGGGTGAGCGTCGCGCGGCCGCCGGAGAGCGTGGCCCTGGCGACGACGCGGCCGGCGGCGTTCTTGAGGACCACCTCGCCGGTCGGGGTGCCGGCGGGGCTGGTGACCGTGACGGCGACGGTCGAGGTGCGGCCGGCGGTGACGGTGGTCGCCGCGGGACGTGCCGTCGTCGTGCCGGCGGAGCGGGCGACGTCGAGCGTCAGCTGCTCGGCGACGGGGCTCGTGCCGGCCGTGCCGTCGTAGGAGACCGACACCGTCTGCGCGCCCGCGGGCAGGCGCGGCAGGAGCAGGCGCGCCTCGCCGTCCGCGAGGGCGACCTTCGTCGTCGTCCGGCCGTCGACGACGAGCCGGACGACGCCGGTGGCCGGCCCGCCGCCGGCGCTGACCCGGGCGACGACCGCCTGGCCTCCCGCCGTGGTCGGGGAGGACGGCGGGTCGACGTCGAGCGTGGCGGCGTCCTTGGCGACGACGACGCGCAGCGTGGTCGCGGACGGGAGGGTCGAGCGGTCGCCGGCGTAGGAGACGACGACGTCGTGGGCCCCGACGGGCAGCAGCGGCAGGGTGACCGTCCTCCCGGTGGTCGACGCGGGACCGGCGGCGACGACGCGGTCGCCGACCCGGACGGTCACCTCACCGGTCGCGGCGACGCCGCTCGCCGTCGCACCCGGCGGCGCGGGGACGCGCACCGACGCCTCGACGACCGCGGCGCGCGTGGCGGTCGCGGGGGTCAGCAGGCGGGCGGCCGTCGTCGTCGCGACGCGGGCGACCTCGAGCGTCAGCCCGGTCGAGCCCGGTGCCGCGCCCGTGCCGCCGTCGTAGGCGACGACGAGGTCGTGCGTCCCGCCCGGGAGCAGCGGGAGCGTGACGCGGGCGGCCCCGCCGGTGACCGGGGCGGTCGCCGGCGTGCGGGCGCCGGCGGTCACCGTCACGGTGCCGTCGGTGGCACCGCCGCCGAGCCGGACGTCGAGGACGGCGCGCGTGGCGGCGTCGAGCGGGCCGCCGTCGGCCGTCCCGGCGGTCACGGTGACCGGCGTCGCGCGGGGGCCGTGGTCCTCGCCGTCGCGCGCGAGGCTCACGGTCGCGCGGACGTGGCCGCCGGCGAGGGCGGTCGTGCGCACCTCGACGCCCCCGCTCGCGCTGCGCCACACCCGGCCGTGCGGGAGGGCGCGGTCGACGTCGACGTCCCAGCCCTGCCGGGTCGTCGGGGTGGCGTCGAGCGCCAGGCTCGCGCGGGAGTCCTTCTGCGCCCGGAGCACCCGCAGCCCCGACGTGGCGTGCCACATGTCGAGGCGTCCCTGGTCGCGGCCGACCGCCTGGCGATTCTCGAGGCGGTAGACGACGCCGCTGCGCGGGTCGGTGACCGACAGGTCCTTGACGCCGGCGCCGGCGGCCCCGGCGAGCGGGGCGAGGTCGACGACCGTCGTGCCGCTCGCCGTCACGGAGCGGCGCTCCTCGGCGTCGAGGAAGCCGATGCGGGCGCGGCTCATCGCGGCCAGCGCGCCGGGGTGCCAGTTCGCGGCCGCCATGACGTCGAGCGCGTCGCCGTACTCCTGCTCGCGGCAGGGCGCCGGGGCGGCGGCGCCGACGAAGTCCTGGCGGGCGTCGGCGGTGCACTCGACGGCGTTGGCGTGGTCGAGCGAGAGGTTGTGGCCCAGCTCGTGGGCGGTGAGCGAGACGTCGTGGCTGTTGGCGAGGTAGGTGACGCCGCCGGTGCCGACGTCCCACCCGACGCTGCCGACGCCGTAGCTGCAGCCCTTGCCGTCCTCGTCGAGGAGGACGAGCAGGAGGTGCTCGCGCGCGCCCCCGCCCCAGCGCGTGCGGTCCTTCGCCTCGGTGAAGAGGTCCCAGCCCTGATCGCAGCGCAGGGTCGACGCGTAGCGGGCCGGCGTGCCGGCGAGGGCGAAGGTGACGCGGCCGGCGCTCTGGTCGGACCAGTAGTCCGAGGCCTGCCGGACCATCGAGGTGAGCTCGGCGTCGGTGGGGACGTGCTCGCCGCCGCTGCCCATGTCGACGACGGCCACGGTCACCGGGCGCGGCGGCGACACGGCCTCCGCGAGGACGGGCGCCGGCGCCTCGTCGGTGACCTGCACCGTCGACGGCTCGGTGGTCAGCGTGACGCCCTCCGCGGCAGCCGCCTCCACGACGGCGTCGGCGACGGGCGAGCCCGCGGCCGCGGGGAGCTCCCGCGCGGCCTCGAGGCGGCGCGCGCCGGCGGCGTCGGCGACGGCGTCCTCGACCGCGACGGGGACGTCGACGACGAGGCGCACCTCCTCGCCGTTGGCGGCGTCCGACGCCTCGAGCCCGGCGACGCCGACGAAGGTGCCGTCGTCGAGCCGCAGACCCCGCGGGACGGCGAGGGGCGCGTGGCCGTGCGCGGGGGTGCCCGGGGCGTGGGTGTGGGCGTGGTCGTGCGCGGGGGTGCCCGGTGCGTGGGTGTGGTCGTGCGGGTGGTCGCCGGCGTGCGGGTGTCCCTCGGCGTCCGCGGGGGCGGCGGACGGCGTCGCCCCGTCGGCAGGGGCGGGCGGCGCGTGCTCGGCCCCCAGCTCCACGACGCGGCCGGCGAGCACGGCCTGCGCGGTGCCCGCCGTGGGCGGCGTCGGGGCGGCGACCGCCGTCACGGGCGGCAGGAGCGCGGCGGCGAGCAGGGCGCACGCCCCGGCCCGCGCGGCGCGCACCACGGTCTGGTGGTGTCGGTCCACGGTCTGTCCTCGTCTCGGCAGCCCCCTGCGAAAGCGGTGTCGGCGGGAGGGCGGGCCGACTTGACCCGGCACGGCTCCGGACGCCGTGGCGTCACCCGGTCGACGGCGACCGCCCGGGACGCCGACGGCCCCCTCCTCCAGGGAAGGGGGCCGTCGGCCGTGCGCCGGTCAGCGGCTGACGGAGACGGTGACCTGCCGGGTGGACGGCGCGGTGGTGGCCGTCCCGTCGTAGACGACGTCGAGCGTCTGCCGGCCCGCGGGGAGCCGGGGCAGGAGGAGGCGCGCCTGCCCGTCGACGAGGGCGACCTTCGTGACGGTGCGGCTGCCGGTGTCGAGCCGGACCACCCCGGTGGCCGGGGCGTCGCCCGCCCGCACGCGGACGACGACCGGTTGCCCGCCCGCGGTCGTGACGCCGCGGGGCGCGACGGCCCGGACCGTGGACGTGGTCCGGGCGACGGGCAGGCGGAGCGAGGTGCGGGACGGGCCGACCGACGTGTCGCCGCGGTAGGCGACGACGAGGTCGTGCGTGCCGACGTCGAGCCGGCCGAGGAAGACGAGCGCGGTGCCGTCGGCGACGGTTCCGGACGCGACGAGCCGGTCGTGCTGGAGCACGTCCACCACCCCGGTCGCCGCGAGCGGGCTCGCGACGTCGACACTCAGCACGCCGGCGCGCAGGCCGGAGGGCGCGCTCGCCACCCCGACCGCGGTGGTGCTGCCGACGCGCCGGACCTCGAGCGTGAGGCTGCGGGTGCCCGGCCGGGCGTCGCGGCCGCCGTCGTAGGCGACGACGAGCGGGTGCGTCCCGCCGGGCAGCAGCGGCAGCGCGAGGCGGGCGGCGCCGTCGGCGACCGGCGCGGTGGCGAGGAGGCCGGCCGCGCCCGTCACCGTGACGGTGCCGTCGACGACGCCCTGCCGCGGCAGCCGGACGTCCAGGACGGCGGGCGTCACGGCGTCGGGCCGCACGCCCGTGGCCGTCGTGAAGACCACCTCGACGGGCGTGGCCTCGGAGACGGCGACGGTGCGCTCGGTCGACGACGGCGTCCACCAGTCCGGGGACGTCGGCGTGAAGCTCGCGCGGAGCACCTGCTCGCCGCCGGTCGGCGGCGTGACGTCGACGGCGAAGGAGCCGTCGGGGGCGACGACGGCGGACGTGCTGGTGCCCGCGACGTCGACCGTCACGGTGCCCTCCGGCGGCATGACCCCCGGTCCGCCGAAGACGGTGCCCCGCACCCGCGTCGTGCCCTCGCGGTAGAGCGTGGTGGCGGCGAGCGTGGTCGTCGTGGTCCGCAGGACGTCGTGCGCCTCGCCGTCGCGCGCCAGGCTCACCCGGGCGAGGGCCCGCCCGTCGGGCTGCGGCGTGGTCCGGATCTCGACGCCGCCGGTGGCGCTGCGCCAGACGTCGCCCGGCTGCAGCGTGCGCTTGAGGTCGGCAGAGTCCTCGAGGTCCCACCGCTCGGTGGGCGTCGGGTCGAGGACGAGCGTCGACCCGCCGGGCAGGCCCGGCGTCCGCAGGACGCGGAGGCCGTCGGGGCTGCGGAAGCCCCTCATGGTGGAGGCGTCACGGCCGACGGCGACGCGGTTCTCGACCCGGTAGACCACCCCGCTGCGCGGGTCGGTGACGCTGAGGTCCTTGACGCCCGCCCGGTGCGGGCCGGCCAGGGGCGCGAGCTCGACCACCGTGGTCCCCGCCCCGGCCACCGACCGCTGCTCCTCGGGGCGGAGGAGCCCGATCGAGGCGCGGCCGGCCGCGGACAGCGACGGCGGGGTCTCGTAGAAGTAGCTGTCGGACATGACGTCGAGGCCGTCGCCGTACGCCACGGCCCAGCACGGCGGCACGGGCCGACCGCTCGGCGTGGCGTAGTCCTGCCGCTCGTCCTCGGTGCACTCGAAGGTGTCGGCCCGGCCGAGACCGAGGTTGTGGCCCAGCTCGCGGGCGGTCAGCGCGGGGTCGGAGACGGTGCTGAGGGTGACGAAGCCCCCGGTGCCGACGTCCGGACCTCGGCTGCTCAGGCCCCGCCGGCAGCCGGTGCCCTCGTCGAGGAGGACGACGAGGAGGTGCCCGCCCTCCCCGTACCGGAAGCCGGACCGGGCCTGCGCCTCGTTCCAGACCCCGACGTCGTCGGTGCAGGCCAGCCGGGAGCCGTACCGGACGGGCGGACCGGCCGTCGTGAAGGTGATGCGGCCGTCGCTCTGGTCCGACCAGTAGTCCGAGGCCGTGGCCACCATGGTGGTGAGCTCGTCGTCGGTCGGGACGCGCTCGTCCCCGGCGCCGAGGTCCGCGACGACGACGGTCACCGGGCGCGGCGGTGCCTCGACGGCCGCCGTCGTCGGCTGCGGCGCCGCGGCGGTCACGCGGACGGTGCCGGGCACGACGTCGAGGGCGGTACCCGCGGCGAGGGCGTCCGACGGCTCGCCGGTGACCTCGACGCCCACCTGCGCGCCGCTCGTCACCCCGGCCGTCAGGCCGTCGACGGCGACGAGGGTGCCGTCGGCGAGCAGGAGCCCGGCGGTGGTCCCGGCCGTGCTTCCCGACGATTCACCGGGCGCCGGCTCGGCGACCACCTCGACGACGCCGCCGGCGAGGCCGACGCGAGTCGGTGCGTCGACGTCGGCGGCGAGGGCCGGGGGCGCGGCGACGCCGCCGAGGACGACGACGGACGTCATGGCGAGGCCGACCAGGCGGGACGTGAGCACGAGCACCCTTTCGACGGAGCGGTCGACGGATGATCGACGGACGCGGCCGTCGGCGGAGGGGCTTTCGTCCGACTCACCCGTGCGCGCAGAGCCCTCGCCCGTAGGGCAGGTGTCGGTGATGACGGCCCGGCTGGGTCGGAGACCGGCGGGTGGCCGCCTCCGGCGACGTCGCCGAGGCGGGTGCGGACGACGACGCCCACCAGTGCGGCCTCAGAGGGGACCGTGCGGGTGGGCGTCGAAGGGCGGACGTACGGGTCAGCGCGCGGTCACCGTCCACGCGGCCGAGCGGCTGGGAGCGGTGGCGGCGTCGCCGACGTGCTCGACGGCGAAGCGGTGGGTGCCGCGGCGCAGCGCGGGCTGCGTGAGGGTGGCGCGGCCGCCGGACAGCGTGGCCCTCGCGACGACGCGGCCGGCGGCGTTCTTGAGCACGACCTCGCCGGTCGGGGTGCCGGCGGGGCTCGTGACCGTGACGGCGACGGTCGAGGTGCGGCCGGCGGTGACGGTGGTCGCCGCGGGGCGGGCCGTCGTCGTGCCGGTGGAGCGGGCGACGTCGACCGTGAGCGGCTGCGCGACCGGGCTGGCCGTGGCGGAGCCGTCGTAGGAGACGGTCACCGTCCGGCGCCCCGCGGCCAGCTTCGGCAGGGGCAGCCGCACCTCGCCGCGGACGAGGGCGGCCTTCGTCGCGGTCTTGCCATCGACGTTGAGGCGGACGACGCCGGTCGCGGCCGTGCCACCGGCCCGGACGCGGACGACGACCGCCTGGCCGCCGGCCGTCGTCGGCCCCGTGGGCGCCACGACCTCGAGGGTCGCCGTGTCCTTGGCGATGACGACGGGCAGCGCGACCTGCGACGGCACCGAGCTCGCGTCCCCCGCGTAGGCGACGACGAGCTCCTGCCGGCCGACGGGCAGCACGGGAAGGGTGATCGCGAGGGCGCCGTCGGCGAGCGTGCCGGTGGCGAGGACCTGCTCGCCGCGGCGGACGGTGACGGCGCCCGTCGGCGTCGCCGGCCCGGACACCGTGGCGCGGAGGACGGCGGCGCGGCTGGCCGTCGCGGTCGTGGTGACCGTGGCGCGGGTCGTGCTGGCGCCGCGGGCCACCTCCAGGCGGAGGCCGGTCGAGCCGGGCTCGGCCGAGGTCCCGCCGTCGTAGGCGATGTCGAGGACGGAGGAGCCGGCGGGCAGGGCGGGGAGCCGGACCGTCGTCTCGCGCCCGGTCACGGAGGCGGTCGCCAGCACCCCGGAGCCCGACCGCACGGTGACGGTGCCGTCGACGGCGTCGGCCCCGAGGTCGAGGACCAGGTCGCTCGGCGAGCCGGCCGACGGGGCGGCGTCGTCGCCGGACCGGGTCACGCGCAGCACGGAGACGGCGCCGGAGCCGGCCACGTCGACGGCCCGGCTGTCGGTGGAGTCGCCCCACCGGTCGGCGTCCGCCGTCGTGAAGGACGTCGTGAGGGTCTGGCTGCCGCTGAGGACGGGCGTCAGGTCGACGGCGAAGGTGCCGTCGGCGCGGACCGGAGCCGTGGCCCGGTCGCCGGCGAGGTCGAGGGTGACCGAGCCCGCCGGCGTGACGGAGTCCTCGCCCGCGGTGACGGAGCCCTCGAGGCGGGCCGACCGGCCGCGGACCAGCTCGGGCACGGTCACGACCGGCGTCGTCGTGCGGGGGCCGTGGACCTCGCCGGTCCCGGCGAGGCTCACCTGGGCGCGGACGGCGCCGTCGGCGAGCGTCGTGGTGCGCACCTCGACGCCGCCGCTCGCGCTGCGCCAGACGTCGCCGTCGGGCAGGGCGCGGTCGAGGTCGATCTTGTCCGTGGCGCGCGCCGTCGGGGTGGCGTCGAGGGCGAGCGTGGCGTTGCCGCCGCCGTCGGCACGCAGGACCCGGAGGCCGGACCGGGCGCCGAAGAGCCCGAGCCGCCGCTCGTCGCGGCCGGTCGCGGAGCGGTTCTCGAGCCGGTAGCTCACGCCGGTGCGCGGGTCGGTGACGCTGACGTCCTTGACGCCGGTGCCCGGGTCCCCGGCGAGCGGGGCGAGGTCGACGACGGACGTGCCGAGCAGCGAGACGCTGCGCCGCTCGTCCGCGTCGAGGAAGCCGACACGGGCCCGTGCCATCGCCGAGACCGCGCCGGGCTGGGGGAGGGCGGCCGCCATGACGTCGACCAGGTCGCCGTACTCGCGGACGTCACACGGGTCCTGCGTCGCGCTGCCGACGAAGTCCTGGCGCGGCGCGGTCGTGCACTCGAGGGCGTTGGCGTGCTCGAAGGAGAGGTTGTGGCCGACCTCGTGCGCGACGAGGGAGAGGTCGTCGGCGTTGGCGATCGACGAGACGCCGCCCGCGTCGACGCCCCAGCCGACGCTGCCGACGCCGTACCCGCACTTCTTCGCCGGGTCCTCCTCGTCGAGGAGGACGACGACGAGGTGCGCCCGCCGGCCGCCGGGGAAGCCGGCCGCCTTGCCGGCCTCGTCCCAGAGCGCCCACGGGTCCTCGCACGTGAGCGCGGTCGTGTAGCGGGTCGGCGTGGCGGCGAGGGAAAAGGTGACGCGGCCGGCGCTCTGGTCGGCCCAGTAGTCCGAGGTGTCCTCGACCATCGCGGCGAGCTCGGCGTCGGTGGGGACGTGCTCGTCGCCGTCGCCCATGTCGGCGACGACGACGGTGATCGGGCGCGGCGGGCCGACGGCGGCGGCGGTCGCGGCGGGCGGCGCCTCGGCGGTCGTGCGGACGGCGCCGGGCTCGGTCGCCAGCGTGACGCCCTCCGTGGTGGCCGCGGTGACGACGGCCTCGGCGACCGCGGATCCCGCGGCGGCGGGGCGCTCGCGGGCTCCGGCGAGCGCGCGCTCGCCCGCGGCGTCGGCGACGTCGCCCTCGACCTCGGCGGGGACGTCGACGACGAGCCGCACCTGCTCACCGGACGCGGCGCCGGACTCGGCGAGGCCCTCGACGCCGACGAGCGTGCCGTCGGGGAGCTGCAGGCCCATGGGCGCGTCGGTGGGCGTCTCGGCGTGGTCGCCGTGGTCCGCGTCGCCGTGGTCGTGGGCGGCCGTCTCGACGACGACGTCGACGGCCCGCCCGGCGAGCAGCACCTGCGCGGTGTCGTCGTCGGGGGTGGCGCCGGCGGTCGCCGGCAGCAGCGCTACGGCGAGGAGCGCGCAGGCGCCCGCCCCGGCGGCGCGCGTGATGGTCGTGCGAAGTCCGTGCACGGTGTGGTCGTCCTCTGCTCGTCGGCCCTGGCTGGCCCTTCTTCGGTCGCCGGTGCGCGACCCGTAACACGACGAGACGGTGAGGGTCCGCCCACCACTCGTCCGGCGCGTGTCGTTGAGCCGGTCGGGGCGGCGGAGGCAGGCAGCGAGCAGGACGCAAGCCCTCAGCCGCCGGAGGTGAGCAGCCGGGTGCTCAGGTGGCGAGGAGCGGCGGGGCGCCCAAGGTGAAGCCCTGGAGCTCGCCCTGCGGGTCACTGCCGCCTTTGGGCGCCTCGGTGCCGGACACGACTGGCAGGTCGTCAGAATGGCTGCCCGACGCGTCGGCGAAGGTGTAGCCCAGACCCGCCGTCGCCGGTGCACGGCGGACACCCCGCCGACCTCTGCGCTTGGCGTCGGCTACACGACCTCCTCACGCGGCGTCGGCCGGGCAGCCGGGCAGCCGAAGGGCCGATGGGCGACGCGGTGCTGATCGTCTCGACCGAGTCGACGGCGGCCGCGAGACGGTCGACCACGGCGACGGCGCCGTCCAACCGGGCGGGCAGCAGACGCGCTCGACGACGGGCCAGCGCAGCATCCGGGACAGCGCGTCGGAGGGTAGGCCTTCGTGCTCGCCGGTCTCCGGCGCTGCGCCCATGCGGGTCCGTCAAGCAGGACGGCGAGCACCGGGACGTCCGGGCCCTCGAACCGTCACGCCAAGGTCGATCTCACCTCGGGAGCCCGACGGCGATGCGCCCGACTACCCACGCACGCGCAGGACGTCCGTCACTTGTCGCGCAGGCGGTCGGTGCTGAGCGCCGACCGACGTACTGCTGCAGGGCACAGGTGCTCTGCTTGGCCGACTCGAGGTAGGTGCGCCCAGGCCTCTACCGCCAGCAGTTGCGGGTGGTCGCTATGGCGCCACCGGGCAAGGGACTGGCCATGAGATCACAGTCGAGGGTGCGCCAACGCGCTCAGGCGGTGAGCTTCGCCCCTAGCTGGCGCCCCAGCGCCCCGCAACCAGAGCAGCACGTCACCTCGTTGCCTGTGGACGGAGTAGCGCGCCTTCCACAGGCAGCGCGTCCTCCGCCGGACCGTCAGTGGTGCGAGAGAGGATGTGCCCATGCAGACATTCGCCGCGAAGGCCGAGCCCGTAGGAGACAAATTACGCGGCGGCTATTATACGCCCGACGATATCGCCCGATACGTAGCAGACTGGGTACTGGAGGCGGGCTCCGACGTGCTGGAGCCCGCCTGTGGAGACGGTGCCATTTTGCGCCATCTGATCAGGCCAGGAGTGCGGCCGCAAGGTATCGAGCTCTTCCCCGATGAAGCGCGAAAGGCGCGCGCGACTGGCGCCCCTGTCGTGGACTCTGACTTCTTCAGGTGGTTCGAAGAGTTTAGGCACGGCACGTACGACGGCGTTGCGGGCAACCCCCCTTACATCCGCTTCGGCTCTTGGGAGCATGAGGCCCGCGACCTGGCTCTCGCCTTTCTGAGGCGTGCGGGCATGCGCCCCTCCAAATTGACCAATGCCTGGGTTCCTTTCGTCGCGGCATCCGTCATGGCTGTCCGTGAGGGCGGGCGCGTCGGCCTTGTGCTTCCGGCGGAACTTTTACAGGTCGGTTATGCCGCTCAACTACGGGCCTTCCTTGTCGATATGTGCTCTGACATAACTATCGTGTCCTTTGAAAAGCTCATTTTTCCCGGCATCCTACAAGAGGTGGTACTACTCCTGGCCGTGCGAGGAAAAGGCCCTGCAAGCATCAACACGGTGGAGGTGGCCGATGCCGCGGCTCTCGCCAACGCCTCACTCGAGACCTCCGCTGCTCGCGCGCCCTTGCATGACACAGAGAAGTGGACCAAGTACTACTTAGGGCCCGAGGCGATTGAGCTGGTTCGGAGACTCCGCAACGACCATCGCCTAGCGCCGCTCGGCGCCTATGCCGCGGTGAACGTAGGGGTAGTTACGGGCCGCAACTCGTTCTTCTGCCTTACCGAGGAGGACGTTAAGCGACGTGGCCTAGGGGCTTGGACCATGCCCCTTCTTGCTAGAAGTGCGCAGATGCGCGGCCTTACCTACCGCGCCAGTGATTTGTCGGAGCAGTCTGCAGGGGGCGCGCGCACCCATCTACTGGCGGTCGCGCCAGGTGTGGACCCGACTGCAGCGCCCAGTCTCGCAAGGTACATCGAGGAGGGGGAGGGGGAGGGCGTCCACACTGGCTTCAAGTGCCGTATCCGCAATGACTGGTGGGTCGTGCCGTCGGTAAGTGCGCCTGAAGGTTTCATGCTTCGTCAGGTCGCGTCCCACTTGCGCATCGCCGCAAACGAGGCAGGTGCCACCAGCACCGACACTGTTCACCGCGTTTTCGTCAAGCCAAACGTGAGCATTCAAGACTTGGCGGTTGGCGCCTTCAATACGGTCACGCTGGCGATGTCTGAGGTGATAGGGCGTAGCTACGGCGGGGGGCTCCTCGAAATGGAGCCGTCTGAATGCTCACACTTGCCTGTGCCCGATCCCGCCTTGGTGCCTGATGGCCTGAGTAGTAAGGTCGATGAGCTCCTTCGCGAGCAGCGGGTCGATGACGCGCTCGACTTGGTCGACCGGACTGTCTTAGTCGAGCAGGCAGGCATAAGCCCGGATGACATTCATTCTATGCGCGCAGTGTGGCACCGAATGAGAAGCAGGCGGATGGGTCGGAGTAGGCGATGAGTGACGTGGCCTGACTCCGTTTGACGGATGCTTGTTGTCAGCGACTCCTATTCGATACTTAGCCAGTAGTCGCCATCGACGTCGCGGGCCAGCGTGAGGACTCGTTCGGTCATGTCGACCTCCTCAAACAGTCGCCGGATCGGCTTCAACGACAACTTGGCTGTGTAATTTCGCTGGCTCGATTCGCGCACATGATCGTCTGTCACCTCAAAGAGGTGGATGCCCAGGTAGTCGCCAAGTACTGTGACGTGCATGGGCGCATACGCGGTATCCATCATTCCGCCCGTTCGAGTCGCCGCTTGTTGCCACACCAGCTCGCCAAACAGGTCGTGTCGGAAGTAGGAGGTCTGGTCGATACTGCCTCGCCGATTCCCCTGGGTAAGGGCTACGACGCCGCTCTGGTTGCCATCAGGCTTCCGCTGGGCGTCCGACGCCGAGAGTAATTTACTCCAACTCTCAAGCAGAGAAGAAGGTGCGGCCGCATCCGATGGGGGCTGATCAAGGGATGTCGAGACGGCGGCGGCTGTCACCGGTGCCATGGGTGTTGCGATGGCGGGAAGTCGGACAAGTTGCCGGAGTCTCTGCAACACAGGTCTCTTTCTGCCTGCTCTGTCGACGCCGCGGCGTCCGGCTCTCGTGGCTGCCATTCCCAGCGTACCGTCGGATGCGAGTCGATCAATGTCGGTCGTAGAGTCGATAGTGAAGATGGCTGGTCGCCCCTCATGAAACCACTTGTCGACGGCGCCAGCGATCTCGGCGAGCACGGCCGGATCGTCGCCCTGTCGTGTGTCGAGGGTGATGCCGGCCTCGATGTTCCTTCCGCTCAGCCCCGAAAAGGTGAAATTGGCCGATCCTACGTATGCGGCCATGGATCGGTCTGCTCTTGTGACGTGATAAACCTTCGGGTGAAATAGCCCATCGGCAAATGCTGCGACGCCGATATGGAGATTGTCTCGTGGTGCACCCGCAAGGCGGAGTACATTCTCCACCGTCTCTCGCTTGGTTTCACCCCCGTTGGAACCAAGTAAAATGGACGTTAGTCCGTCGCGCGCCGTTAATCTAGAGAGTGAGTACTCAAGATACCCGAGCGGCTCGGGGCCTACGTAGCCCGTCTGAAGGCGAAGAGACACTAGAGAGTCGTCATGCAGCGTCTCGTTCAGCCAGGTTCCGACGGCCTGTGCTGGATCTCTCGACCCAGAGTCCATGTATCGCACGCTTAGTAGCGTACCCGTGCTCAGCGTGACATGCGCTGACTTCCGAACCCGAAGGGCTGTTGCAGGAGTTCGTGACTCCTAGTGTCTATCGCCCACTGCCGCCGCGGGGCGGCCGTTCGCTGTGCGAAGTACTGATCCGCCGGCGATCGCGCCGACGTTGTGGCCCTCGTCCTCGCCGGCCGTGATGACGCAGGCGCAGACATTGCCGAGGGTAGGCCCGTGTCAGTCGACGGGACGTCCCGGGCGGCGGGGCCACACGGTGGTCCTCTTGATGCCCTGGATGTCGGTGAACGTCACGACACCCTTGGTTCCGTTGAGTCGTCCCCGAGCCGTCTCCATGTCCATCACCAGCGCTCGCTTCCACCGTCGATCGCCGCCCCCGTGGATGACCGGTTGCTCGAGCTTGAGCGTGGTCGTCGGCTCGTCGACCTGGCCGGTCGAGTGCACGCGGCGGACGGGTACCGGGAAGGTCAGCTCGGCATCGATCACCGAAATCGGGAAGCGACCTGGGTTGTGGATGACGATCTCGTACACCCATCGGGCCGTCCCATCGGCGTCCGGCCGGCTGGGGGCTTGCAGCGGCTGCCAGCTGAGGGAGACGCCCTCCGCGGCCAGCCGGTCGTCCTCGTCGCGCTGCTGCCACAGGTGACGCGTCTGCATGCCGGTGAAGACGAGACCGCCGACGGCGAGGAGCGCGGAAAGGATGCCGAGCCACTCAGCGGTCATCAGGCGCCATCCTCACGGGTCGCCATGTCGGGACCGCCGGTGGTGTCGGCGTTGCCCGCCGGCTCCCGCGTCGCGCTCCAGATGGCGTGGTCCAGGGCGGTCGGTGAGGCGCCGAGCCGTTCGGCCACCGCATGGAGGAGGCGGTGCGACTCGTCGGCCGTGCTCGGCCGCCCGAGGGCGTCCTCGACGAAGCGGATGATCCAGCGGTCGGCCTTCACCTCCTCGCGGCCGAGCAGCATGCAGAAGTAGTGCCAGGTCTGGCTGCCGAGGCCGTGGACGCTCGTGTAGGCGGACTTGTGAGCGGTGGGGTCCACGTTGTCGCTCGAGGTCGCCCCGGCCGCCACCAGATGGGCGGCTGCCTCGACGACGGCGTCCGCCTTCAGGCGACCGGAGACCCGCTGCCTGTTGCCGACCAGAGCGGCCAGCTCCTCCGCGTCGAAGGCTGCGAGCGTGCGGAGGTCGTCCGCTCCGGTGGCGCCAGGGCGATCGCGGTACGCCTTGACTACGCGACGGACGCCGGTGTCCTCCCCGCCGTAGCGGGCACTGATGCTGAAGACGGCGTCCAGGAGAGCCAGCTCGGACTGCCCTCGCCAACCGCCGGGCCATCCTGCCCACTCGTCGCGCGGCAGCGTCTCCTCGACGTGGGCGGACAGGCGGGCGACGTCGTCGTCGTGCGTCATGAGGGCGGGTCTACACCGCGGACCGGAGGCGCGTGGACTCTTTCGTCATTACGGATCGCGCAAATGCTCGACGAGCCGCCGCGTCAACGGTGCAGAAGGCGTCAGCTGTCCGCCCGAGCCGCCCTCTCGGCGAGGTCGGCCAGGACGTCCCGCTCGCGGGCGTTGACGGAGCCATCGACCTCCGCGATCTGATGAGCGGCAGCGAGGAGGCCGCTGCGGTCGCCGGGCTCGGCATCGACTCGGGCCCACACGTCCGCGGCGTCCACCTCGACCAGGCGCGCGAGTACCTCGTCGACCACCTCGTGCTGCCCACGCGCGAGGCGCACGAGGTGGCGCATGAGCAGGGCTTCGCTGTCGGAGATGTTCTTGTCAGCGTTGATGACGAGCCACGCCACCCAGAGCAGCGCCTGCGGGTGCTCGGTCCGCTCGACGAGCCGCTCCGCGAGCTCGATGACGCGCGCCTCCTCGCGGAAGACGGCGCGCGCGTGACGGCCGGCGACCAAGGTGGTGTACCGGTTGAGGAGTGCCGCCAGCGGCACGCCGACGAGGGGTATGCCGATCTTGATGACGTTGCGCTGCAGCAGGTACTTGCCGACGACCGGAAGGCCCTTGGCGGCTTGGAGGGTGCCCTTCGCGTAGAAGCGCTTGACCAGTGGTCGCACGACGACGGGAACCGCCTTGACGGCTCCTTCGCCGACGGCCTCCCCCCCCTTGATGGTGAAGGCCACGCGGATGAGCTTCCACAGGTCCTCCGGGTCCGAGGTGTCCAGCGGGACGCGGTAGAGGACGGCGATGTCGTGCGCGAGGCGCAGCTGGAGCTGGGTGACGTACGTGACGTCGACCAGCATCGTCGTCGCGGCGGCGGGCAGCGTCGCCGGCGAGGCGCCGCCCAGGGACCCGATGGTGGCGGCGACGGCGGCTGAGTACGCCCCGGCCGAGAGGCCGCCTTCCAGCGCCGCGTACCGGGCCGCCATCTTGATGCGCTGGTCCACGACCGCGTCCGCCGGCACCCCGGCGTACTTCTCCTGGAAGTACTGCCAGTCCACCTTGTCGGTGTACGAGCCGAGCGCGTGCGCCACCAGCTTCGTGAACCACCCACCGGACTTGATGTCGTCGGCCGCCAGGCTCTTGACGAAGGCGCGCTGCCGGGACTGCTCCTCCGCGACGTGCGCCTCGACGTCGGCAGCGTCGTCGTCCATGTCGGGTGATATGGGAGCCGCGTCCGTGGTGTGGACCTCCGTGCCGTTGGGGTGCTGGTCGGCAGGAGAGTCGGTGACGGGCCCGACCTCGTCCGACGTCGACCCGGTCCGTGTCGCTGGCTCGCCCACGCGCTGCCCCCTGTCGTCGAAGGTGCTCGGGCACCTTGCTTCGGCAGGACCTTAGGTGCGGATTGTCGGACCCGTCAGGCACGGTGCCGGCCCGGAGCCGGTCGGGTGACCAGCGCCGTCACGGGGGAGCAACCATGAAGGCCGACAGCGTCACGCCGCGGGATCCTCGAGGGACGCGACCACTACGAGATCCCGGCGTTCCAGCGCCCGTACGTCTGGAACGAGGAGGAGCAGTGGGCGCCGCTGTGGGAGGACGTCCGGCGGGTCGCCGAGGCCCAGGTCGGCAGTGACGACGACGCGGACGCGCCCGAGCGCCGTCACTTCCTCGGCGCCGTCGTCACGAAGGCGCTCCCCAGCGCAGCGGGCGGTGTCACGAGGCACTCCGTCATCGACGGGCAGCAGCGCATGACGACGCTGCAGCTGCTGCTCGACGCGGCGCAGGCGGCTACCGAGGAGCACGGGCACGAGGAGGCCGAGGACCTCGCCGTCCTCGTGCTCAACCGGTCCAGGCGGCTGGCGGGCATGCCGGAGCGCTTCAAGGTCTGGCCGTCGAGGACGGACCGTGCGGCGTTCGAGGCGGCGATGGACCCTGTGCCGTCGTCGGCGTCGGTCGACCCGGAGTCGCGTCCGCTGAAGGCTCACCGGTACTTCCGTGAGCGCGTGGCGCGGTGGCTGGTCGGCGACATCGACGAGGCCCTCGGCGACGTGGTCGGCAGCCAGGACGAGCGCGCCCACGCCCTGTCGGCGGCGCTGCAGGACCGCCTCGGGCTGGTGGCCATCACGCTCGACGAGTCCGACGACGACCAGCTCATCTTCGAGACGCTCAACGACCGCGGCACACCCCTGCTCTCCGCCGACCTCGTCAAGAACTGGGTGTTCCAATGGGGTCACGAGGCCGGCGCCGACGTCGAGCATTGGGCCGAGTCGCTGTGGCTCGAGCTCGACGACGACTGGTGGCGGGACGAGGTGCGGCAGGGCCGCACCTCCAGGGCCCGCCTCGACATCTTCTTCCAGTACTGGCTGACGGCCAGGACTCGCGAGGAGGTGCCGACGGAGTAGGTCTTCCGCCGTTTCGTCGAGCACGCGAAGCCGCTCATGGCGGACGTCGGCTCCGCCGACGCCTTCCTCCGCCGCCTCGCCGAGGACGCCCGAGTCTTCCGCGACCTCTCGGGACTCGACGCCGAGACCAGCGCTGGCCGCTTCTACGGGCGGGTGGTCGAGGCGCTCGAGCTGGCGTCGACGACGCCCGTGCTGCTGTGGCTTCTGGCGCCCGCTCACCGGGTTCCGACCGCGCAGGTGGACGCGGGTCTGGCCGCCCTGGAGAGCTGGGCGGTGCTGGCGGGCGCTGCTCCGGCGCCCGACGGCTGGCATCAACAAGCTGATGGTCGTGCTGCTGCGCCGCCTCGACGCCGCCGGGGTCGAGGGCGCCGGCGCCGCGGTGGAGGCAGCGCCGCTGTCGTCGTCGGTCGGCCAGAAGGCCGAGTCCCGCGTCGTCGGGAGGTCGGCGCGCAGGTCGTCCGAGCAGGCCGCAGCGCGCGACCGCCTCGTCGACACCCTCGGCAACCTCACGCTGGTCAGCCAGAAGCTCAACGCGTCGCTGTCGAACCGCCCGTGGCGCGACGACGAGGCGCAGTGCCGAGACGGTGGCGGGCAGCTGGCGGGGAAGGGCAAACGGTCTCTGCTGCAGCAGTGGTCGTTGCTGGCCCTCAACAACGAGCTGACGAGCGGGCACCCCGAGGCATGGACCGACGACGACATCCGGCGGCGGGGCCAGCAGCTCGCCGAGCTGGCGTGCCGCTGCTGGCCCCGACCGGCCGGAGAGCCCAGCCGAGGCTGAGCCGACCGGCGTCTGCGCTCAGCCGCGACTCACCGGTGCCCGCCACTGCTGGTGCCGCCGGTCGAACGTCCAGCGCCCCGTGCGGCGCCACGTGCCGCCGGCGTCCTCGAGCGCGACGTCGGCGACGTCGTGGTGGAAGCGGCCGCCGCCGTCGACGAGGCCGAAGAGGTCCTCGACGTGCTCCTCCTCACGCTCGTCGTCGAGAAGGCGGACGACGGTCATCCGGACGAACCACGCCGGGCCGCCGTCGTCCGCCGCGGTGGGGTCGACGTCGGCGTCCTCCTGCCAGGCGGCGAAGCGGTCGGTGGAGGGAGTGGTGATGGTCATGATCGGGCTCCGTCTCGTTGAGGACGTGAGCCGTTGCGACCCACACTCCGATAGGGCCGGAGAGGCGTCCCAGCGGGGGCGCGGCCCGGTCCGTCACCCGGTCGGCGGTGCCGGTCGTGGTCGGTGGGGGCAACCCTCGAGCAAGCGGGTGACGGATCGACGCGCCGGCTTCTCAGGCCGTGCCGGGAGACGACGGTCGAGTGGTGAAGGTCCTGACGCTGCGCCGTGACGACACCTGCGCCGCATGCGCGACGCCGCTCCCCGCCGGGAGCCGTGCCGGCTGGGACGCCGCAGCTAGGACGACGCGGTGTCTCGCCTGCGTCGACGGCGGAGCCGCTCCGGAGGCGGCTCCGCCCGCCGTGCCCCACCCGCGCGCGGCAGAGATGCCGACGCCCGGACGGGCGGGGGCGTCGGCGCAGCGCGAGCACGACCGGCGGGTCGCCGCGCGCGAGGCACGCGTCCGGGCGCGACACCCACGCTTGGGCGGGCTGATCCTCGCCCTGTCCGACGAGCCGGCCAGCACGCGCGTCTGGCAGCAAGGGGCGCGTGGCGAGAGGGCGGTCGCCGAGGCGGTCGACGCGCTGGGGCCGGACGTCGTCGGCCTGCACGACCGCCGCCTGCGTCGGCCCGACGGGCGGCTGTCGACGCCGAACATCGACCACCTCGTCGTCACGCCCGCCGGGGTCTGGGTGGTCGACGCCAAGACCCACACCGGGCGGCTCGAGGTGCGGCGAGCGGGCGATTTCCTTCGCCCTCGGACCGAGCGGCTCGTCATCCGGGGCCGCGACCAGTCACGGCTGCTCGACGGCCTCGCGACGCAGGTCGCCGCGGTGACCGCCGAGCTGGAGCGCGTGGGCGCCGACGTCCCGGTGCGGGGCGCGCTCTGCTTCGTCGGGACCGAGCTGCCGTGGGGCGGTGAGACGGTCGCGGGTGTCCCGCTCGTGGGGCGACGGGGGCTCACCAGGCTGCTCCGCCGGCCCGGTGACATGGCGGTCGAGGAGCGGGCGGCTGTCGCCGCATACCTCGCCGAGCGCTTCCCGACGGCCGGCTGAGCCCGGACGTCGCCCGCCGGGTCGCCGACCAGTGCTCACGCGCGCGGAGTCGTCCGACGCGTCGCGACGCTCGCCGTTCGACCCACGGAGCCTTGAGGCGTCGCCCCGGCAGCGACGGGCCGTCGGTGGTGCCTGCTCTCCTGCCGCCATGAGCGCCCCTGCCGTCGACGGAGACGCCGGCGGCGTCCCGCAGGGTGTGGAGCACGTCCTGCCGCTGCAGCCCGACGACGAGCGTTGGCTGGACCTGCTCGCCGTCCTGCTCGCGACCGACCCCCCGCCCCTCTGCGCCCTTCTCGGCGCGCCGCTCGATGACCCAGCCGTCCTACGCCGCGACGTCAGCCGGCTGGGACGGCAGCCGGGGCTCGTGCTCCGCGGGGCCGACGGCGAGGCCGTCGTCGCCTCCGCCCTGCTCGTCGAGCCTGACGCCGACCGCTTGCGCTACGCGGCGTCCCGCACGCCCGGAGCCATGGCGCACGTGCTGCTGAGGTCACGACACCTCCACCTCGGCGACCCGCCGGCACCGTGGCGTGCCGTCGCCTGGGGGACTTGCTCGCTGCTGCCGCCGGCGGCGGAGGATGGGCGGCGGCGACGGCGGGGGCATGGCTGGCGCACGCGGACCGCGCCGTCCCCCGCCTTACGCCGGACACACCGTGGGGCTCATGGCGTGACGGCGAGGACGTCGCCGCCGCGATGACCGCTCGGCTGTCCTGGGTCGCGGCCCGCCTGCGTCGCAGCACGTCCTGGGACCCGCTCCTCGCCCCGGGCTCCAGCACGCGCGAGGTCCTCCACGTCGAGGTCCCGACCGCCAGGCCGGGGGATGCGGCCGTCCTCAGGGTGGTCGACGGGCTGCCGGCTCAGCGTCGGCCGGCGACAGCAGGCCCGGACGTCGTGCCGGCCGGCCCCTACGTGCTCGTCGGCCTGCGGCAGGACATCGACGCCGGCCGGCGCTTCGACTGGTCGCGTCTCGCCGCCGTGTGGCCGCTCATGGCGGCGGCCCGCGACGACTGGGAGCGCGAGCCTGCCCGCCCCCGAGCCGCCGAGGACCGTTAAGCCCACGAGCGGGCCGTCGCCGTCGGTCTCCCGGCCTTCGTCGGCCGCGGACCGGGCGACTCGGAGGGGTACGGCTCCTCGGTCTTCGGCGCGACCTTCGCCCTGGACCCGGCGCGGACGATGGCCGACGTCGCTGCTGACCTCTCGTCCCTCGAACCACTGCTCGGGGAGATGGCGGCGCTCGAGTAGCCCTGGGACCACCACGCCCGGTTCCGCGGACAGCCTGTGCCCGAGCCGCGCGACGAGGACGTCGGGGCGGCTCCGACTGGCAGGCCGCCAGTAGCGTCCCACCATGCGTGCGACGGTGGAGTTCCTGGGGCCTGTGGTCGTCCCCAAGGCGCTGCGGGACGCGCTCGGCCTCGCCCCCGGCGCGGGGGTGGACGTCTCGCGCTACGGCGCCGGGCTGCAGCTCGTCCCCGCGGGACGGACGGCGCGTCTCGTCGAGGAGGAAGGCCACCTCGTCGCCACCGGCAGCACGCCCGTCGACGACGACACCGTCTTCGGCCTCCTCGACGCCGGGCGCCGTTGACCGCACCGGACGAGCTGGTGGCGCTGGACACGAGCGCCGCCGTCCCGGTGCTCATCGCCACGCACGACGCGCACGAGGCCGTCGCGGAGTGGTGCCGCGGGCGCCGCCTCCCCCTGTGCGGGCACGCGGCGCTCGAGACCTTCTCCGTCCTCACGCGCCTCCCGGGTGACGTGCGTGTCGACGCGGCGGACGCCGTCCGACTTCTCGCCCGCTTCGAGCCGCCCGTCACTCTCCCCGAGGCGGTCTCCGCCCGGCTGCCGGAGGTGCGGGCCGACGCGGGCGTCGTCGGGGGCGCGGCCTACGACGGTGCGGTCGCGCTGACGGCCGTCCAGGCCGGGGTGCCGCTCGGCACCCGGGACGACAGGGCCCGCAGCACCTACGAGGCGCTGGGCGCGAGGGTCTTCGTCGTCGGCTGACGAACGAGGTCGGTCGAGGCGAGCCGGGCAGCTCATCCGCCTGTGCCGCCCCGCGCCGCCCTCAGCACCTGCAGCCGCAGCGCCGCGTGCACGTCGAGGCTCCGCGGCGGCACGTCCCACCCCTGCCCGAGCAGCTCGCCGAGGCGCTCCGCGCGCTGCCGCACCGTGTTGACGTGCACGAATAGCCGCGCCGCCGCGCCCGTCCGCGACCCCTCCTCGAGGACGGCGGCCGCCGTCTCCACGAGCCGGGTGCCGTGGGCGGCGTCGTACGCCAGGGCGGGGCCGAGCTGCTGCTCGACGAGCGCGTCGACGACCTGCTCGTCGTGGCCGCCGAGCAGCAGGCCCGCGAGGCCGAGGCGGGCCCGGTCGGCGTGGCCACGCCGCCAGCCGAGGACCTGCGCGGCGCGGGCGGCCTGGGCCGCCTCGGCGTGCGCGCGCTGCAGCGGGCCGGCGCCGCGGCCGGCGGCGGTCGCGCTGCCCACGAGGCCGGGCACGCCCGCCGTCGCGAGCGCCTCCGCGACGCGGTCGCCGACGGCGTCGGTGGTGGACCCGCCGGCCGGGCACAGCAGGCACACGTGGCCGGCGTGCACCGAGACGAGGCCGCCCCGCGCCACGAGCGGCCGCAGGGCGGCGACGCCGCGCTGCCGCTCGGCCGCCGGCACGAGCACCACGAGCGACGACGCCGGCGCGCGCAGGTCGACCCCGTGGCTGAGCGCCCGGGCCTCGGCGACCTCGCGGCGGGCGGCGCGGTCGCCGTCGGGCCCGTCGTCGAGGTGGTCGCCGAGCAGATCGTCGAGCAGCGTCGACGCCGAGCGGTCCGCGGCCTCGGCCAGCTCGTGCTCGACCTGCAGCGCGAGGCCGACGGCCAGCGCTCCGCGCCCCAAGACGGCGTCCGCCCGCGCCCCGCTCGCCGGGGTGACGAGGCAGCCGCGGCCGCCCTCGACGGCGCACTCGCTCCCCGGGGGCTGCGCATCGTCGGGCAGGGCCGTGGGTGACCCCGACCGCACCTCGCCCCGCGCGTCGAGCAGCGCCACGGGCGCCGCGAGCTCGGCGGCGACCTCCTCGAGGACGGCGTGGCATCCGCTGCCGGTCTCGACCGCGGCGAGCAGCCGCGCGTCCAGCGCCAGCAGCGCCTCGGCCTCTGCGGCCTTCTGCTCGAGCCGCGCGGCGTCGTCACGCGCGGCCCGGGCGGCGTCGCGCAGCTCGGCGATCTCCCCGGCCCGTCGGGTCTGCTCCAGCGCGACGGCGGCCTGCAGCGCCATGAGCCGCAGCGCCGCCAGCCCGGCGGGCGGCATGGCGACGGGCGTGCGGTGAGCGACGAGCAGCGCCCCGACGAGGTGCCCGTCGACCCGGAGCGGCTCGCCGCTGATGGCGCGCACGCCCTCCTCGGCGACGACGGCGTCGATGTGCGTGAGGTGGTTGAGGTCGCGGTCGGCGAGGTAGTCGTCCGTGTGCACCGACGTCCCCCCGGCCGCGACCGCGCCGAGGATGCCGGTGCCCAGCGGCATCCGGATGCCGGCGTAGGCGGCGGTGCGCACGCCGTCGGTGACGTGGATCCACGTCTCGCCCGCGTCGAGGTCGTTGAGCGACAGGTAGGCCATGTCGGCGCCGAGCAGCGCGCGGGTCCGGCGGACGAGCGCCTGGAGGATGACGCCCCGGTCGCGCACGCTGGCGAGGTCGGTGGCGGCGTCGTGCACCGCCCGCAGCAGCGCCTCCGGCGTCGGCGCCCCGAAGCTGCCCACGGCCGCGGCGCGCAGGTGCCCCCCGTCCACCACCGGGCCGACGTCGTCGAGCACGCCCTCACCTCCGTCGGCGGGGTGTGCGTCAGCCACACCCGGGGGGCCGCAGTGTGTCAGCGACGCCCATGGTCGTCACCGTCCCGGCCGTCCCAGTCTGGGCGCGCGCCGCGACGGGGCGGCGCGTCCCGCGAGGGCGCGGGGCAGAACGCGAGACAGGGGTCCGACATGACCGGCAACGCCCCCGACATGACGCTGCACGTCCTCTCCACCGGGGTGATGGAGACCGACCTCACCTGGCTGCTCCTCAAGGGCGGCCGCACCATCCGGGACCGCCACCACAAGGACGACCCCGTCGTCTGGGGCGACTGCCCGACCCACGCGGTGCTCATCGAGCATCCCGAGGGCCGGGTGCTGTGGGACACCGGTGTCCCGCGCGACTGGGAGCAGCGGTGGGCGCCGACGGGCTTCCACGACTTCTTCCCCGTCAAGGAGCCGGTCGACGGGCCCGGCTACCTCGACTCCTCGCTCGCCTCGCTCGAGCTGAGGCCCGAGGACATCGACATCCTCGTGCTCAGCCACCTCCACTTCGACCACGCGGCCAACGCCCGCGACTTCGACAACGGGAGGACGCGGATCGTCGTCAACGACAAGGAGCTGGAAGGCGCCTCCACGATCGAGGGGTACAGCGCCGGCGCGCACATCGTCAGCGACTACCGGGGCCTGCCCTTCGAGACCGTCAGCGGCGACGTCGAGATCCTCCCCGGCATCTCCGTCATCGAGACCCCGGGGCACACCTGGGGAACCATGTCGCTGAAGGTCGACCTGCCCGAGGAGGGCACGAAGATCTTCACCTCGGACGCGGTCTACCTCAGCGACTCCTGGGGCCCGCCCGCCGTCGGTGCCGCCATCGTCTGGGACAACCTGCGCTGGCTCGAGAGCGTCGAGAAGCTGCGCGGCATCGCCGAGAGGACCGGTGCCGAGGTCATCTTCGGCCACGACGGCGAGCAGGCGAAGCAGCTCCGCTACGCGCCCGACGGGGTGTACCGCTGATGGTGCTCCACGACTTCGTCTGCGGGACGGGCCACCGCTTCGAGGCCGGCCTCGCGTCCATGGCGGCGGCCGACCCCGCCTGCCCGGTGTGCGGGGCGGCGTCGCGACGGCGTCCCAGCCGCCTCAACATCGGCGGCCGGGCGTCCACCGGGGTGGCGCGGGAGCAGATGCCGCGCAGCTGGGAGGCCGTCGGCCGGGGCGACCGCGACACCGTCGCGCACTGGCACCGGGTCGCCGCCGACCGGGAGCGGTTGGAGGAGAAGCACCCCGAGCTGGCGGGCGACCGGCGGCCGGTCCTCGCGCACGAAGGGGTCTTCGCGAGCCGACCGCTGCGCGCCGGGGACGACCCGGCCGCCGTCGTCGCGTCGGTGAAGGCGGCGGAAGCCGCGACGGCGCCCGCCCGGGCGGCGTCGTGAGGATCCGCGGCGCCGTCCTGAAGCGGATCGGCGACGAGCGTCCCTACGCGACCTCGCGGCCGATCGCCGTCGTCGAGCTCGAGCTGGACGAGCCGGGGCCCACCGAGGTGCTCGTCCGGATCGAGGCAGCGGGCGTCTGCCACTCCGACCTGTCCGTCGTCGACGGCAACCGGGTGCGACCCGTGCCGATGCTGCTCGGCCACGAGGCGGCGGGGCGGGTGGAGCGCGTCGGCGCCGAGGTCGACGACCTCGCCGTCGGCCAGCGGGTCGTCATGGCCTTCCTGCCCCGCTGCGGCGAGTGCGACGGCTGCCGGACCGACGGCCGCCTGCCGTGCACGCGGGGGTCGGCGTCCAACAACGCCGGCGAGCTGCTCGGCGGGGGACGACGGCTGCACGCCGTGGCCCCGCTCGGCGACGGGGACGACGCCGTCGGGGCGGGCGACGACGTCCACCACCACCTCGGTGTCTCCGGGTTCGCGACGCACGCCGTCGTCGACCGCCGCTCGCTCGTCCCCGTCGACGACGACGTCCCCCCGGAGGTCGCGGCCGTCCTCGGGTGCGCCGTGCTGACGGGCGGCGGCGCCGTGGTCAACGCCGGCAGGCCCGCGGACGGTGACATCGTCGTCGTCGTGGGGCTCGGCGGCGTCGGGATGGCGGCCCTGATCACCGCCGTCTCGCTCGGCCGGGGGCCGGTCATCGGGGTTGACGCCGTCCCCGAGAAGCTGGCGCGGGCGCTCGAGCTGGGTGCGTCGCAGGCGCTCTCGCCGGCCGACGCGCTCGCGGCCGGGCTCAAGGCGCCCGTCGTCGTCGAGGCCGCCGGCAACGTCCGGGCCTTCGAGACGGCGGTGGCGCTGACCGGCGTCGGCGGGACGACCGTCACCGTCGGGCTGCCCGCGCCGACCGCCGAGGCGACCATCAAGCCCCTCGGCATCACCGCCGAGGCGCGGACCATCGTCGGGAGCTACCTCGGGTCCGCGGTCCCCGCCCGCGACATCCCGGCGTACGCGCAGATGTGGCGCGAGGGACGCCTGCCCGTCGAGGCGCTCATCTCCTCGCGGACGCGGCTCGAGGACGTCAACGCCGCGATGGACTCCCTCGCCGATGGCGCGGCCATCCGTCAGGTGATCCTCTTCGGGGAGGACGACGCCGCGTCGTCCGACGACGACCAGGAGGCCGGGCATGACCACCGTTGAGCGAGGGCCCGTCACGTCCGAGCAGGCCGCCCGCGAGAGCAAGCTCCTCGCGGGCGTGCCGACCGACCTCCTCGTCGGCGGGCGGTGGGTGCCGTCGTCGTCGGAAGAGCGCTTCGCCGTCGAGGACCCGGCGACGGGACTCGAGCTGACGACGGTGGCCGACGCAGGAGTCGAGGACGGAGCGGCCGCGCTCGACGCCGCGGTCGCGGCGCAGGCGACGTGGGGGAGGACGGCGCCCCGCGAGCGGGCCGAGGTGCTGCGGAGGGCCTTCGACGCGGTCGTCGCCCGGACGGACGACCTCGCGCTGCTCATGACGCTGGAGATGGGCAAGTCGCTCGCGGAGTCGCGCGGCGAGGTGACCTACGGCGCGGAGTTCCTCCGGTGGGCGTCGGAGCAGGCGGCCCACGTGGCCGGGCGCTACCTGCCCGCGCCGGACGGCAAGCAGCGGGTCCTCGTGGCCAAGAAGCCCGCCGGCCCGTGCCTGCTCATCACGCCGTGGAACTTCCCGCTGGCCATGGCCACCCGGAAGATCGCGCCGGCGCTCGCGGCCGGCTGCACCGTGGTGCTCAAGCCCGCGGCGGAGACCCCGCTGACGGCCCTCCTCTTCGCGCAGGTGCTGCAGGAGGCGGGCGTGCCCGACGGCGTCGTCAACGTCGTGCCGTGCACCCGGGCCGGCGACGTCACGGGGCCGCTCATCGCCGATCCGCGGCTGCGCAAGCTGTCCTTCACCGGCTCGACGGCGGTGGGCAAGCAGTTGCTGAAGCAGGCCGCCGACGGCGTGCTGCGGACGTCGATGGAGCTCGGCGGCAACGCGCCGTTCCTCGTCTTCGAGGACGCCGACCTCGACGCCGCCGTCGAGGGCGCGATGCTCGCGAAGCTGCGCAACGGCGGGGAGGCCTGCACGTCGGCCAACCGCTTCTACGTGCACTCCGCGGTGGCGGAGGACTTCTCGCGGCGGCTGGCCGAGCGGGTCGCCGCGGTGAAGGTCTCGCGGGGCACCGAGGACGGCGCCCAGGTGGGGCCGCTCATCAACGAGAAGGGGCGCTCCAAGGTCGCCGACCTCGTCGACGACGCCGTCTCCCGCGGCGCGCGCGTCCTCACCGGGGGCTCGCGGGTCGAGGGGCCGGGCTACTTCTACGCGCCCACGGTGCTGGCCGACGTCGCGCTCGGGTCGCGCCTGCTGGCCGAGGAGATCTTCGGGCCCGTCGCGCCGGTCGCCACCTTCGACACCGAGGACGAGGCCGTGGCGCTCGCCAACGACACCGAGTACGGGCTCGTGGCGTACGCCTACACGGGGTCGACGGCGCGGGCGCTGCGCCTCGTCGAGCGGCTGGAGACGGGAATGCTCGGGATCAACACCGGCGTCATCTCCAACCCGGCGGCGCCCTTCGGCGGCGTCAAGCAGTCGGGGATCGGCCGCGAGGGCGGCGAGGAGGGGATCGAGGAGTACCTCGAGACCGTGTACGCCGGCATCGCCGATCCCTGGGGCTGACGGCGCGGCCGTCGTCCTCGACCCGTCCACACCCAGGGGTGCCCGCTCGCCGTCAGATCGAGCGGTCGTCGGCGGCACCGGGCGGCGTGGTGGTCCACATGTCGTCGGACCACCTCCGGTGTCCACAGGACGTCGGCGCCCCAGGACGTCGAGGAGCGCGCGTCCCTAGCGTCTCCAGCGCACGCCCGACGACGGGCGTCGAGGCGAGGGGGACGGCATGACGACGGACGGCGAAGTCGACGTCGACACTCTCGTCGAGCACCACCGACGGCTGGTCGACGAGCACGGGGTGTCGGTGGTCCACGTCCGCGGCGACGCCGTGGGCCCGGCGCTGACCCACACCGTGGGGCTCTCGCTGCGACCGGAACAACCCGAGCTGGTGGTCAGCGGCCTCGAGATGGCGGTCTCCTTCCCGTTGCTCGGCCTGGCGACGCAGGCGGTTCTCGACGGGAGACGTCTACAGGCCGGTGACGAGCTGCACGACATCGGACCGGTGCCGGTCCGGCTCGAGCCCGTCAGCCGTCCCGAGCTCATGGTGGTGCTCCAAGCCATGTACGCCGCCGACGGGCCGCCCGTCCCGCTGCTCCAGCTCGTGTGGCAGGACGACGCCGGCCAGTGGCCGTGGGAGCTCGACCGCGAGGTGTGCTGCCGCCCTCGGTACGTCGAGCAGCTGTGACAGGACAGCCGTCCGTGGGCTGACGTGAGGTGACCATCGTCGGGCCAGGACGCCGGTGCCCGCGCTCGGAGCGGAAGTACACCGCCTTCTTCGAGGTACCTGGGTGGACGACGCGGGTACCTTGGTGCCATGGCGCTCAGCATCAAGAACGCGGAGACCGAGCGGCTGGCGCGAGAGCTGGCGCGGGAGACGGGAGAGCCGGTGACGACGGCGGTGACGGCGGCCCTGGCCGCTCGGCTGGCGACGCTGCGGACCACCAGTGCCGCCCGGGAGCAGCGCGCCGAACGGTTGCGGCGGCTCACTGCTGACACCGCGGCCCGCTGGGGCGACGACTCCGGCGACCCGACCGCCGAGCTCTACGACGAAGGGGGTCTGCCGCGGTGATCCTCGACACCTCCGCCGTCGTCGCCGTCCTCCGCGGCGAGCCGGACGCCGACCGGCACCTCGCGGCGATGGAGGGCGCGGAGGTCCTCCGGCTGTCGGCCGCCACGTTGGTCGAGCTGTCGGTCGTCGTCGACGGGCGCCGCGACCCGGTGCTCAGCCGTCGTCTCGACGAGCTGCTCGACCTGCTCGGCGTCGTCGTCGAGCCGCTCACCTCGAAGCAGGCCGCCCTCGCGCGGCAGGCCTACCGCGACTACGGCAAGGGCAGCGGCCACCCGGCCGGGCTCAACCTCGGCGACTGCTTCACCTACGCCTTGGCTGCGGCGACGGGTGAGGCGCTGCTCTTCACCGGCCGTGACTTCGCCGCCACCGACCTACGCCCCGCCCTCGAGGGCGACGTCTGACCGATCGCAGCGGGAGGCGTCGGGCGCGCCGCAGGCGTCCCCGCGTGCCAGCCTCGCCCCGTGCTCACCCCCGACGACGCCGCCTGGACCCGCCCGCTCGGCATCACGGGCCTGACCGTCACGGCGGTCGGTCTCGGCGCCTCACCGCTCGGCGGCATGCCCGCCGCCTACAGTCCCGGCGACGAGCGCGTCGGCGCGGTCGACCTCGTCCGCGCGGTGCTCCGCAGCCCGATCCGGCTGCTCGACACGAGCAACGGCTACCGGGACAGCGAGCGGCACATCGGCGCCGCGCTCGCCGCGGAGGGCGGGCTGCCCGACGACGTCCTGCTCGCCACGAAGGTCGACCCGCTGGGCGACGACTACTCCGGCGACCGGGTGCGCGCGTCGCTCGCCGAGAGCCGCGAGCGGCTCGGCGTCGACCACCTGCCGCTCGTCCACCTCCACGACCCGGAGGGGTGGGACTTCGACGAGCTGTCCGGCCCGGGCGGCGCCGTCGAGGCGCTCGTCGCGGCGAAGGAGAGCGGCGCCGTCGGGCGCATCGGCCTCGCCGGCGGCGACGTCCACCAGATCCGCCGCTATCTCGACCTCGGCGTCTTCGACGTCCTCCTCGTCCACAACCGGCTGACGCTCGTCGACCGCAGCGCCGAGGAGCTGGTCCAGGACGCCGTCGACCGCGGCCTCGCCGTCGTCAACGCGGCCATCTACGGGGGCGGGGTGCTCGGGCGGCAGGAGGCGCCGGCCGACGGGTCGCCCGAGGACTACGCCTACGAGCCGGCACACCCCGCGACGGCGCGGGCGATCCGCGACCTGCGCGCCCTGTGCGCGCGGCACGGCACCGACCTGCCGACCGTCGCGCTGCAGCACTCGCTGCGCGACCCGCGGGTGTCGACGACGCTCGTCGGGATGACGCGGGTCGAGCGGGTCGAGCAGGTGCTGGCCGCTGCGGCGGCCGACGTCCCCGAGGAGCTGTGGGCCGAGGCCGAGGCCCTCGTGCCGCCGCGGGAGGCGTGGGTCGACCACCGGTCCCGCTGAGACGGTGGGCGGCGCGGGCCCCCGCGAAGGGGACCCGCGCCGCCACGGATGCACCGGTCAGGCCGGCGCCGCGCCCTCCGCCGCGTCGGCCGGGGCGCCGTGCTCCGCGAGCACGCGCTGCCGGTGGGCCTTCCGCAGCCGCAGCTCGGCGTAGGCGGCGACGAAGTAGACGACCGTGCCCACCGCCGACACCGTCCAGAAGGCCGACCGGTTGTCCTCGTACGTCGCGAGGTCCGGGCTGCCGAGGAGCACGACGAGCGCCATGACGGTGATGGCGACGAGCGTGGCGATCCACAGCACGCGCAGCGCGCGGGTGAGCGGGCGGCGGTCGGTCGTGTCGACGTCCGGCGTCGCGGCGGCCTGCTCGGCGTGGAGCGCGTCGACCCGCTCGTGCCACAGGGCGTCGGCGGCCTCGCCCTCGGGGTACCGCTCGGCCGCACCCATCCGTCGGGCGAGCAGCAGGTAGAGGCCCATGCTCACGAGGAAGGCCGGCACGAAGGCGATGTAGACGGGCATGAGGCCGGTCGCGACGGCGGCGGCCGCCAGGGCGACCGTCCCGAACCACGCGACGAGCGACGGCACGTTCGTGACGCCGCGGTACCGGGCCCATGACGTCGTCATGCCCAGGCGCGGCAGCAGCCAGTGCTCGGCGAAGAGGACGCCGCCGATCGGCACGATGGCGATGCCCGCGAAGGTCACGAGGTCGAGGTACCCGCGGTAGACGAACGGGAAGACGCTCGCCACGAGGACGACGATCCCGATGTACAGCGTCATCGGCTTACGAGCGACGCGGGGGAAGGCGCCCTGTCCCGCGAGGCCGGCGCGGTAGAGGTTGGCGTTCGCCGTCGTCCAGCCGCCGATGACGACGACGGCGAGGCCGGCGTAGCCGAGCGCCTCGAAGGCCACCTGCCCGGGCTCGATGACCGTGATGCTCGTCTGCACGATGGCCGCGGCGGCCGCGCCCATGACGCCGGCGGCGATCCACGCCATGTAGTGCCCGAGGAACATGCCGAACGCCGACATGTAGCCGTACCAGCTCTTGCGGGCGTACCGCAGGAGGGACATGTCGACGAGGCCCGCGTGGGCGAAGCTGTTGGCCGCCCACGAGTAGCCGATGATCCCGAGCAGGGTGATGCCGGCGGTGCCGTCGGGCGTCTCGCCGGTGAAGATCTCGCTCTGGCCGAGGGCGAGGAAGCCGGACCACCCGTCGACGACCGTCGAGCCGGTCACGGTGTCGGACACCAGGGGCAGCAGCGCGAGGCCGCCGGTGAAGAACATGACGACGAGCCACGGCCCGCAGGTGCTCGCGAACTCCGCGAGGGCGGTGAAGCCGAAGGCGGCGACGAGCACGGCGACGGAGCCGAAGACGAGCGCGAGGACGACGAAGCCGATGCTCGTCGGGTACGCCTCCTCCTGCGCCGGGAAGTCGAGGACGAGGCGGAAGGCCGTGGCCGACACGGTGATCATGGCCGCCGAGATGATGGCGAAGATCAGCGCGTTGACGCCGTTGTAGATCTTCGACGTCGGGCCGCCCGCCACCCGGCTGAGGTACGTGTAGACGCTCATCCGCGTCCGCACGGCGATGGGCGCCGTGACGAAGCGGAACGTCAGGACCGCGAGCAGGTTGCCGACCGCCAGGCCGACGAGCACGTCGACGAAGGACGCGCCGAGGATGACGAAGGTGGCGCCGAAGACGAACTCCGTCCCGGCGATGTTCTCCGCGGAGTAGAGCCCGGCGAAGTGCCCCGGGCCGTGCTGCTCGTGCTTGCCGGCCGGGAGCTGCTCGACGTCGGTGCGCCGCAGCCCCCTGTCGACCTCTGCCGCCGATGTCCCGGCCATGGGGAGGATCCGTCCGCCGTCGTCGCCGGTCGCCGGGTGCTCGACGCACGGAGGAGCCGCCCTGCGCCCCCGCGCGACGTTGGTGCCGCGCCGTCCGGCTGTCAACCGGGGACGCCGGTTGTGGCTGTCGCCGTGGGCAAGACGCTCGGCGACGAGGGCCTGTGGACGACGCCCGACGCGGCAGGTCCGCCGTCCCTAGCGTCCTCGCGGACGGCGGCGGTGGTGCCGCCCGGCGGTCGGGGAGGCGGACGGCATGGCGGTGCGGGCGCGGTGGGACGTCGGGTGGGACGAGGACGAGGTGGTCGGCCGCTCGTGGCGCGAGGGGCGGGCGGTCGACGACGCGTGGTCCGTCGCCCTCCTCGCGCTCCTGTCGGCGGCCGTCGCGACGGCGTCGTCGCTGGCGTGGCACTGGACGACCACGCCGTGGCCGCTCGTGGCGGCGGGTGCGCTCGCGGCGACGGCGGCCGGGGTCGTCGCGGTGGTGCGGGCGTGGCGGCGGCGGGTGCGGTCCGTCGTCGCGGGTGTTCTGCTGCTGACGTGCGTGCCGAGCGGGCCGACGGTGCTCGGGTGGGTGGCGCTCGGCGTCGTCGCGGGCGCGGCGTGAGCTGGCTCCGCGAGACCGACGAACGGCCGGTTCCCCGGCGTCGGGAACCGGCCCTTCGTCGGTCTCGCGCTCAGCCCTCGTCGACCTGCGCCGCCCGGTGCGCCACCTGGGGCCGCTGGGTCGCGAGCTTGCCGCCGCTGCAGTCGAGCACCGTGCCGGTCGTGTACCGGGCGAGGTCGCTGGCGAGGAAGCAGACCGTGTCGGCGACCTCCTCGGCCGTGCCCCACCGGCGCAGGGTCAGCGTGTCGAGCAGCTCGTCCTGCTGCTCCGGCGGCATGGCGTCGAAGCCGTTCATCGCGCTCGGGACCATGCCCGGCGCGTACGCGTTGACGGTGACGCCCCAGGGGCCGAGCTCGCCGGCGAGCACCCGGGTCAGCGCGACGACGGCGGCCTTCGACGCGGCGTACGCCGCGGACCCCACCGACGGGACGACGGCCGCGAACGACGCCGCGTTGACGATCCGCCCCGCGCGCTGCGCCTTCATCGCCGGGATGACCGCCTGGCAGGTCGTCATCACCGCGCGGGTGTTGACGGCGAAGCAGCGGTCCCACGCCTCGACGGTGAGGTCCTCGACCGCGCCGACGACGTTGATGCCCGCGTTGTTGACGAGGACGTCGACCCTCCCGTGGCGGCGGACGACGTCGTCGACGACGGCCCGCGTGGCGGCGGCGTCGGTGACGTCGCCCGCGACGCCCTCGACCCCCGGGGCGACGTCGGTGACGTCGAGGTCCAGCCCGACGACGCGGGCCTCCTGCTCGGCGAAGCGGGCGGCGATGGTGCGGCCGATGCCGCGCCCGGCGCCGGTGACGAGGACGACGCGGCCGGACAGGTCGATCACGGGTGCTCCTCGGGGGCCGACGGCGGGGGCGGGGCCCCGACCGTAGGCGCCCCGGCCGCCCCTACGGTGCTGCGGGTGCAGACCGACGAGACCACCAGCGGGTACGACGGACGGGTCGCCTGGGTCACCGGCGCCGGCAGCGGCATGGGCCGCGCGAGCGCGCTGCGCCTCGCGGGGGCGGGTCTGGCGGTGGCCGTCTCGGGCCGGCGCCGTGAGCTGCTCGAGCAGCTCGTCGCCGAGGTGACGGCCGCGGGCGGTCGCGCCGTCGCCGTCCCGCTCGACGTGCAGGACGCCGACGCCGTCGGACCCGCCCACGAGCGCGTCGTCGCCGCGCTCGGCCCCGTCACCGACCTCGTGGCGGCTGCGGGGCTCAACGTCCCCGAGCGCTACTGGCGCGACCAGCACCTCGACGAGGTCACGGCCGTCGTCGACACCAACCTCCTCGGCGTCGTCCGACCCGTCCAGGCCGTCCTGCCCGGGATGCGCGCGGCCGGCGGCGGCACCGTCACGGTGATCTCCTCCTACGCCGGCTGGCAGCACTCGCCGCACGCGGGCGTCGCCTACAGCGCGAGCAAGTCCGCGCTCGCGTCGGTCTGCCGCTCCCTCAACGACCAGGAGGGCGAGCACGGCGTGCGCGCCTGCCACCTGTGCCCCGGCGACGTCGACACCGACTTCCTCGCGCAGCGCCCGTCCGTCCCCGACGCCGCGGCGCGCCGCCGGATGCTCACGGCGGACGACGTCGCCCGCGCCGTCGCCTTCGTCCACACGGCGCCCGCGCACGTGCGGGTCGACGAGCTCGTCATCAGCCCTGCGGGACGCGGCTGACCGGAGCCGCCGGGGTCAGGACGTCGTCCGTGCCTTCCCGATCTCCGCGGTGCGCAGGCGGCGCGTGCAGTACGCCTCGACGTCGCCCGTCGCCTTGGCCACCCGCTCGAGGCTGAAGACCGGCGGCTGGAGGCCGTCGCGCAGGTGGTGGTGCAGGTACGGCGGCATCTGCACGCTCGAGTCGACGCGGCGGGCCACGAGGTAGGCGACCGACTCGGCCTCCCACTCCTCGACGTCGTGGTCGACGCCGCGGCGGTCGGGCCACCACAGCGGGTCCGGCGTCCCGAGGTGGCCGCACAGGACGTGCGCGACCTCGTGCGCGAGCGTCACGAGGCGGGCCCGGACGTCGAGGTGCTCGGCGAGGACGACCTCGTAGCGCAGCGGCACCTGCTCGACGACCGTCTGCTGGCGTCCGCCGCGGGCCCGCCGCTCGCGGCGCAGCGTCCGCCCGCTCGCCGTCCGCGCCGACCCGGCCTGCTGCGAGCCGAGCCGGCCCGTGCTGACGCGGATGCCGAGGCCGACGAGGTTGTCCTCCAGCCGCTCGAGGCGGGCACGGACGTCGGCCTCGCTCCCGACGGCGACGGCGAAGGGGTCGGTGACCTCGGGCGGCAGCGGGCGGGCGCCCTCGAGCGGCTCGGTGTCGCTGACGTCGTAGACGAACATCACCGGCCCGCGGGGCTGGAGGACGACGAGCGGCTGCGCGTCGGCGCGCACGGCGCGGCCGTAGGCCTCGCGCCACCGTGCGGCGGTGAGGACGTACGTCGACCCCGGCCGTTGCACGTCGACGAGCACGACGTTGTACGGCGCGTACCGCCGGAACGACCCGACGAAGCGCAGCAGCGCGCGGTACTGCTCGGACGTCCGGTAGCGCTGGGCGCCGCGGACGAGGTCGTCGATCGACTGCCGCGCCTGCTCGGCCACGGACGCCGGCGACGTGTCCTCGTCGGGGAGCCCGAGCTCCAGCTGCCCCTCGAGGTCGAGCTCGAGCGCCCCCTGCCCGAAGAGCCCTGCCGCGCCGGTCGTCACGGCTCCATCCTCCCCACGCGGCCGCCGGACGGCGCGCCGGTCCACGACGCCCGAGGGCCCCGGCGCGGTGACGTCCGCGCCGGGGCCCTCGGGGTGCCGGGCGTCAGCAGCGCAGAGCGCGCTCCCACGTGCCGGCGTCGACCTGGCGCAGCGTCGCGCTGTTGAATGCGCTCGTCCGACCGAGGTAGTCGCGGCTCCCCGTGGCGTAGGCGTAGCCGAAGACGTCCGTGGCGCGGCCCGCGTCGACGTGGGCCCGGGTGCTGGCGGCCACGCACGTCGGCGCGGGCGGCGGGGTCGTGGGCGGCGGGGTCGGGTCCGTCGGCGCGGTGCGACGGACGAGGTCGGCCGCGAACGTCGCGCCCGCGGCGACCGACCCGTTGCTCACGTACGAGAGGTGGCCGCCGGTGCCGGTCTTCGGCTGGCCGCCGCAGACGCTGTCGCCGGAGTTGCAGTAGTCGCGCGAGCGGTCGCCGTAGGTGCTGCTGGCCGTGGCGATCGTCCGGCCGCCGCCGATGCCGAGCGGGTTGCCGAAGACGACGACCGCCGCGACCCGGGGCTCGTCCTGGGCCGCGACCGGCGTGCCCGTCGTCGTCCCGGTCCGGATGCCGAGGGCGATGTCCGTGACGGTCGCGCCCTGCGAGTAGCCGCCGAGGACGAAGCGGGTGCCGGGGCACGCCGCGGCGGTCTCGCGGACGTGCCGGCTCATGTCCGTGGCGCCGGGGCCGGCGCTCGTCTGGCTGGTCGCCGCGGCGTAGTCGACCGCGTACGAGGACACCGTGAGGTCGGGCAGGGCACGCGTGATGCCCTCGACGAGAGGACGTCCCGCGACGCCGAGGCCGGGTGCCTCGCCGGTGCCGCGGGCGAAGACGACCTCGACGTCGGAGCAGGCGGCGGCCGCGGCGGGGGCCGCGGTGGTGACCGCACCGCCGACGAGCAGGGACAGGGCGGCGAGCGGCGTGACGAGCAGGGCGGGCAGGCGCACGGGGGCCTCCGAGGACGGCGTCGTGGGGGAGGGGCGCGGGTGGCTGGGCGCAGTCCCACGGTAGGTGTCGGACCGATCGTGCGGAAGGTTTCGACGTCCCACAACCCGCCCGTCCGGGTTCGTCCCGGTCGAGGTCACGCCTCGGTCACGGCTCCGGGGAAAGTCGTGACTACGCAGTCACGCGTGCCCTACGGTCCCGGCCATCGCCACATGACAGCGCAGTCATCGGAGGTCACCGTGTCCGTCCCCGCCCGCGACGCCACTTCGACGGAGCCCGTCGGCGCCCCCGCGCGCCCGGCCCCGTCGACGCGCGGCCGCGGCGGTGGCGGGGTCGTCATGGTCGACGTCGCGCGGGCGGCCGGCGTGAGCCAGAAGACGGTCTCCCGCGTCGTCAACGGCTCGTCGCAGGTCCGCCCCGAGGTCACCGCGCGGGTGCAGCGGGCCATCGACGAGCTCGGGTACCGCCGCAACGCCGCCGCCCGCGCCCTCGTCCGCGGCCGCACGCACGTCGTCGGCGTCGTCGGCCTGCGGACGGCGCTGTACGGCGTCGCCCAGCACGTCATGAGCCTCGAGCGGGCCGCCAAGGAGGCCGGCTTCGGCGTCGTCGTCGTCTCGACCGAGACCGGCGACCCGGCCGAGGTCGTCGTGGCCGTCGAGCGGGCGCTCGAGCTGGGGGCCGAGGGCGTCGTCCTCGCGGAGCCCTTCTTCGACACGCGGACCGCCCTCGACGCCTTCGCGCGGACGCCCTTCGTCACCGTCGTCCGCTCGGTCCACGACGACGGGCACGTCCCGGCCGTCGACGCCGACCAGGAGGCCGGCGCCGACCTCGTCGTCGACCACCTCGTGGGCCTCGGGCACCGGCGGGTCGGCTACCTCGCCGGCCCGACGGCGTGGCGCAGCGCCCTCGTCCGCGAGCAGGCCACGGCGGCGGCGCTGCGGCGTCACGGCCTCCCGGTCCTCGAGCCGGCGCGCGGCGACTGGACGGCCCGCTCCGGCTACGCGGCGGCCCGCGAGCTGCTGGCCCGCGAGGACGTCACGGCGGTCGTCGCCGCCAACGACCACATGGCCGTCGGCGCGCTGCGGGCGCTGGCCGAGGCGGGCCTGTCCGTCCCGGGCGACGTCTCCCTCGTCGGCTTCGACGACGTCCCGGAGGCCGAGTTCCTCCCCGTCCCGCTGACGACGGTGCGCCAGACGCTCTCCCACGTCGGCGAGCTCGCGCTCCGGACCCTCGTCGAGCTCGTCGAGGACGGGCCGGGCGCCCACGACCGCGTCCACGTGGTCCCCGTGACCCTCGAGGTCCGCGCCAGCACCGGCCGCGCGCCGGGCGGCGGCCGCGGCGACTGACGCCGCGCCGCCCCACCGACCCCGACCGCCCCGGCGGCCGGCCCCGCACCTCCCGGACCAGCAGTGCTCCCCGCGCACCACCGTCGACGAAGGAGTCGTCCCGATGTCCGCACCCCGCAAGCCCCTCCGCTCCCGCAGCCGCGCCCTCGCGGCGGTCGTGGCGGCCTCCGCGCTCGCCCTGTCCGCCTGCGGCGGCGGGGACGACGCCGGCGGCTCCGGCGACGACGGCGGCTCGTCCGTCGAGCCGGTCTCCCAGGAGGAGATCGACGAGGCGATGTCGACGCCGACGACCCTCACCTTCTGGACCTGGCTGCCCGACGCGCAGAAGGAGGTCGACCTCTTCGAGGCCGCGTACCCCGACATCGACGTCGAGCTCGTCAACGCCGGCCAGGGCCTCGACCAGTACACGAAGCTGCGCACCGCGATCCGCGCCGGCGAGGGCGCCCCCGATGTCGTCCAGATCGAGTACCAGTACCTGCCGTCCTTCACCCTCGGCGGCGACCTGCTCGACCTCGGCCCCTACGGCGCCGCGGAGCTCGAGGACACCTACCCGGAGTGGGTCTGGGAGCAGATCACCCAGGGCGAGGGCGTCTACGGCATCCCGCAGGACATCGGCCCCATGGGCTCGCTCTACCGCCAGGACATCCTCGACGAGGTCGGCATCACGGCCCCGACGACGTGGGACGAGTTCGCCGAGGCGGCCCGGACGATGCGCCAGGCCAAGCCGGACACCTACCTCACGAACATGCCGGGCAACGACCCCGGCCAGTTCGTCGGCCTGCTGTGGCAGAACGGCGCCAAGCCCTTCGGCTTCGACGGCGACCAGACGGTCACCATCGACCTCGACACCCCGGAGGTCACCGAGGTCGTCGACTACTGGCAGGGCCTCATCCAGGAGGACGCGGTCTCGACCGACGCCGACTTCAACGACCAGTGGTACCAGGGCCTCTCGAACGGCAAGTACGCGTCCTGGCAGACGGCGGCCTGGGGCCCGGTCTTCCTCCAGGGCACGGCGGCCAACACCTCGGGCCTCTGGCGCGCGGCCCCGCTGCCGGCGTGGGAGGAGGGCGACACCGCCACCGGCAACTGGGGCGGCTCGACCGACGCCGTCCTGTCCTCGACCGAGAACCCCATCGCCGCCGCGCAGCTCGCCAAGTTCATCAACACCGACCCCGAGTCGGCGCTGACGATGGCGACCGAGCAGTTCCTCTTCGTCCCCAGCGACGTCGTGCTCGAGGACCCGACCTTCCTCGAGGCCGCGCCGGAGTTCTTCGGCGGCCAGCAGGTCAACCAGCTCTACACGGACCTGTCCGAGGAGGTCGACACCGACTTCGGCTGGCTGCCGTTCATGGACTACGTCTACAACTCCTTCAACGACACCCTCGGCACGGCGATCGACGAGGGCGGCGACATGGAGGCCGGGCTCCAGGCGTGGGAGGAGGACATCACCTCCTACGCCGAGCAGCAGGGCTTCACGGTCCAGTGAGCGCGCCGACCACCGCCCGCCCGGCCGGGGGCGCCTCCGCCCCCGGCCGGGCCGGGCCCCGCCGGGGCCCCAGCCCGTCGGTCCGGCGCCAGCGCCGGGCGGCGTACCTCCTGGTCGCGCCCTTCATGCTCGTCTTCGCGGCGATGCTCGTCGTGCCGCTCGTCTACGCCGCGTACCTCTCCCTCTTCCGGGAGCAGCTCGTCGGCGGCAACAGCTTCGTCGGCCTGGAGAACTACGCGCGGGCGCTCGGCGACGCGGCCTTCGGCTCCGGCGTCGTGCGGGTCACGCTCTTCCTCGTCATCCAGGTGCCGATCATGCTCGGGCTGGCGCTGCTCTTCGCGCTCGCGCTCGACTCCGGCCGGCTCTACGCGCAGCGCTTCGTGCGGCTGTCGATCTTCCTGCCGTACGCCGTCCCGAGCGTCGTCGCGACGCTCATGTGGGGCTACCTCTACGGCCCCGACTTCGGGCCGTTCACGCAGGTGGCCGAGATGGTCGGGCTGCCGGCGCCGCCCTTCCTGTCCTCGGGCTGGATGCTCGGCTCGTTGATGAACATCCTCACGTGGGAGTTCATCGGCTACAACATGATCATCATGTACGCGGCGCTGCGCGCCGTCCCGGCCGACCTCTACGAGGCGGCTCGCATGGACGGCGCCGGTGAGTTCCGCATCGCCTGGTCGATCAAGATCCCCGCCATCCGCTCGGCGATCCTCCTCACCGTCATCTTCTCCGTCATCGGCAGCTACCAGCTCTTCAACGAGCCCAACCTGCTGCAGACGGTGGCGCCCAACGTCATCGACAGCGCCTACACGCCGAACCTCTACGCCTACAACCTCGCGTTCACGAGCCAGGACCTCAACTACTCGGCCGCCGTCGCCTTCCTGCTCGCCGCGGGGATCGCCGTCGTGTCGTACGTCGTCCAGCTCACGAGCCAGCGGAGGGCCCGCTCATGACCGCGACGACCCCGGCGCCCACCGTCGACGCGCTGGCTGCCGACCCGGCGCCCCGGCGTCGCGGCCGCGGCTCGACCGGCCGCCGCAGCCCGCTGCTGACGGTCCTCGTCCTCCTGACGCTGCCCTACTTCCTCCTGCCGCTGTTCTGGCTCGTCGTCGCCTCGACGAAGGACAACGCCGACCTCTTCACGTCCTTCGGGCTGTGGTTCGCCGACTTCAACCTGCTGAACAACCTGCAGGACGTCTTCACGGCGCAGGGCGGCGTCTTCTGGTCGTGGATCGGCAACACCGTCCTCTACGCCGGGGTCGCCGGCGTGGGGGCCGCCTTCCTCGCCACGGCGGCGGGGTACGCCTTCGCCAAGTACTCGTTCCCGGCGGGCACCGCGATGTTCTCCGTGGTGCTCGGCGCGATCATGGTGCCGACGACGGCGCTGGCCATCCCGACGTACCTGCTCTTCGCCGAGGTCGACCTCACGAACACCCGGTGGGCCGTCATCCTGCCGAGCCTCGTGAGCCCCTTCGGCGTCTACCTCATGCGGGTCTACGCGGCCGACGCCGTCCCGAGCGAGCTCATGGAGGCGGCGCGGGTCGACGGCGCCGGCGAGCTGCGCATCTTCTTCACCGTCGCGCTGCGGTTGCTCGCGCCGGGCTTCATCACCGTCCTGCTGTTCCAGCTCGTCGCGACCTGGAACAACTACTTCCTGCCGCTCATCATGCTCAGCACCCCGAGCAAGTTCCCCCTCACGGTCGGGCTGGCCCAGTGGCAGTCCACGGCCGCCGGCGGGTCGGGCGCGCAGGCCCTGTTCTCGAGCGTCATCACGGGCTCGCTCGTGTCCGTCGTGCCGCTCGTCATCGCGTTCCTCTACCTCCAGAAGTACTGGCAGGCAGGGCTCGCCACCGGAGGTGTCAAGGGATGACCGCGCAGGAGCTGCCGGGGGCGGGACCGCACGACCGGCGCCGCACCGTCCTCGACCGGCAGGCGGTGCCGCCGCCGGAGCGGCCGGCCGAGGTGCTGCCCCTGCCCGACCGGGTGCTCTTCGGGGCGGCCTACTACCCCGAGTACACGCCGCAGCCGCGGGTGAAGACCGACCTCGACCTCATGGTCGAGGCGGGCTTCACGGTGGTCCGGGTCGGCGAGTCGGTGTGGTCGACGTGGGAGCCGGAGGACGGCGTCCTCGACCTCGACTGGCTCGAGGAGGCGCTCGACGGCGCCCACGAGCGCGGCCTGTCCGTCGTCCTCGGGACGCCGACGTACGCCGTGCCGATGTGGCTGGCGCGCAAGCACCCCGAGATCGCCGCCGTCGACGAGACCGGCCACCGGCGGCCGTGGGGCTCGCGCCAGGAGGTCGACTACACGCACCCGGCCTTCCGCCACCACGCCGAGCGGATCATCCGCGCGGTCGTCGGGCGCTACGCCGAGCACCCCGCCGTCGTCGGGTTCCAGGTCGACAACGAGCCGGGGCTGCACCTCTTCCACAACCGCTCCGTCGTCGAGGGCTTCGTCGACGAGCTGCGCCGCACGTACGGCACCGTCGACGCGCTCAACGAGGCGTGGGGGCTGACGTACTGGTCCCACCGGCTGTCCACCTGGGCGGACCTGTGGGAGCCGCGCGGGAACGCGCAGCCGCAGTACGACCTGGCGTGGCGCGCGTACCAGGCGCGCCTCACGACGGACTTCATCGCGTGGCAGGCGGGCATCGTCCGGGAGATGGCCCGGCCCGAGCAGTGGGTGACGACGTGCGTCTCCTACTCGCGGCCCGCCGTCGACGAGTGGGAGGTCGACCGGGCCCTCGACGTCGCGGCCGGCAACCCCTACTACGCGATGCAGGACGCGCTGGCCGTCCCGACCCCCGCGGACCCCGTCCCGCAGGGGTGGACGACGACGGGCACCTGGAGCGTCGTCCACAGCGCCGACCGCATGTACGCCTCGAAGCAGGCGCCCTTCCTCGTCACGGAGACGAACGCCGGCCCCATCGGCGGCTCGTCGACGAACTTCCCCGCGTGGGACGGGCAGTGGCGCCAGGTCGCGTGGCTGCTCGTGGCCCGCGGCGCCCGGATGGTCGAGTACTGGCACTGGCACACGCTCCACGCCGGCACCGAGACCTACTGGGGCGGCGTCCTCCCGCACGACCAGCGGCCCGGCCGCGTCTTCGAGCAGCTCGCCCGCCTGGGCGCCGAGCTCGGGACGGCGGGCGACGTCGTCGCCGGGATGCGCCCGGACGCCCAGGTCGGCCTGCTCTTCTCCGTGCCGTCGAAGTGGGGCCTGGCCTTCCAGCCGCACGAGGGGCCGCGCGGGCCGGGGCACTCGCCGCCGGACGAGGCCGCCTACGAGCGGCTCACCGGGACGTGGGCGCAGGCGGCGTTCGACGCCGGGCTGGGCGTCCGTGTGGTCCACGACCGGTGGCTCGTGCCGCCGGACGGGCCGGCCCGCGACCCGCGGGAGGTCGCCGCGGAGCTGCCCGTGCTCGTCGTCCCGGCGCTCTACGTCGCGGAGGACGCACTGCTCGACTGGCTCGCGGCCTACGCCGAGGCGGGCGGCTCGCTCGTCCTCGGCCCGCGCACCGGGTACGCCGACCCGCTCGCCCGGGCCCGGCTCGAGGTGAAGCCCGCGCGTCTCGCTGCGGCCGCGGGCGTCTCGTACCAGGAGTTCACCAACCTCTCGGCGCCCGTGCCGCTGCGGTGGGTCGGCGGCACCGAGCCGGCGTCGTGGCCCGTCGCGGGGTGCGCGACGACGTGGGCGGACGCGCTCGTTGCCGACGGCGCCGAGGTGCTCGCGCGCTACGAGCACCCGCAGCTCGGCCGGTGGCCGGCCGTGGTGAGCCGGGAGCACGGCCGGGGCCGCGTGACGACGGTCGGCACCGTGCCGGACGCCGCCACGGGGGCCGCGCTGCTGGACCGGGTCGCCGTCGCCGCGGGCGTCGCGCCGAGGGACGAGCGGCGCTGGCACGGCAGCCCGTCGGTCACCGTCACGGCGGCGACCGCGCGCGACGGGCGCCGGGTCCACGTCGTGCACAACTGGTCGTGGGAGCCGGGGCGCGCCGTCGTCCCGGCCGCCGTGACCGACCTGCTCGGCGGCGACGCGCTCGCCGCCGGCGAGGCCCTCGAGCTGGGCGCCTGGGACGTGCGGGTGCTCGTCGGCCCCTGACCGTCCGGCTCCAGACCGCGGGGCCGGGCCGTGGCCGTCGCGATGCTTGCGACGGCCACGGGGTCGCCCTAGCCTGCGCGGGCGCCGTCGACGCGTATCGACCAGCGCGCGAGGAGGTCCCGTGCCGACCAGCAAGGACGTCGCCCGGCTCGCGGGCGTCTCGCAGAGCACCGTCTCCTACGTCCTGTCCGGCAAGCGGCCCATCTCCGACCCGGTCCGCCGCCGGGTCGAGGCCGCGATCGAGCAGCTGACGTACCACCCCAACGCCGGGGCGCGGGCGCTCGCGGGCAGCCGGACGCACGTCGTCGGGCTCGTCGTGCCCTTCGGGGCGTCCGCGGACCCGGCCGGCCTGCTGCCCTTCATCGAGACCATCACGAGCGGGACGCGCGAGCACGACCACGACGTCCTCCTCGTCACCGCCGACGAGGGGCCGAGCGCGCTGACGCGGCTCGAGGGCCGCCGGCTGTGCGACGCCATCGTCCTCATGGAGGTCGAGGCGGACGACCCGCGCATCGCCGTCGCGGCCGGCCTCCGCGTCCCCGTCCTCCTCGTCGGCGTCCCCGACGACCCCCGCGGGCTCACGTGCGTCGACCTCGACTTCGCCGCGGCCGCCCGGCTCGCCGTCGAGGGGCTCGTGGAGCGCGGGCACTCCCACCTCGGGGTCCTCGGCTACCCGGCCGGGGCCGTCGAGCGCGACATCGGCTACGTCCGTCGCTTCACCGGTGCCGCGCTGGCGGCGGCGCGGGAGGCGGGCGTGCCGTGCGAGGTCGTCGCCCCGGTCGAGCACACGGCGGACGCGGCGCGGGAGGCCGTCGGGCGGGTCCTCACCGCTGCCGCGCCCACCCTCGCCGCGGGCGGCGGGCTCGGCCTTGTCGTCGCGAGCGGCGGCGCCGTCCCGCTCGTCCTGTCGGCGCTGGGCGAGCGGGGCCTCGTGCCGGGGCGGGACGTCTCGGTCGTCGCGATGCTCCCCGACGCCTCCGCCGCGGCGATGCAGCCGCCCGTCAGCAACGTCTCGACCGAGAGCCGCGACGTCTCGCGCCGCGCCGTCCGCGAGCTCTTCCGGCTCCTCGACGGCCCGGGCGAGGACGACGACGAGGGCGGGGGCACGACGGTCCACCTCGTGCCCCCGCGGCTGACCCACCGCCGGACGACGGCGACGTGGGGCCCGCCGGGCTGACCGCCCGGCGTCAGAGCGCCAGCCGCACCGTCCGCGCCACGGCGTCGGCGCGGACGAGCGTGGCCGCGTCGCCGCCCACCTGGACGCCCCAGCCACCCCGCGCGTCGCCGTCGGCCTCCACGACGACGGAGTCGCCGTCCCGGAGGACGGTGAAGGTCGTGCCCGCGGTGATCGCGCCGGCCGCGTCGAGGCCCGGGACGACGACCGTCGAGCGGTGGCCCTCGGGCAGCTCGTAGCAGCGCAGGACGACGCCGTCGGCCCAGTCGACGTCGGGCCGGTCGTCGCGGTCCCCGACGGGGAGCACGGTGCCGGGCCGGACGAGCAGGGGCAGGCTCGTCGCCGCGTGCCGCTCGCGGACCCACCGCGGCCCCTCGACCACCTCGTCGGTGAGCAGCGACGTCCACCGGCCGGCGGGCACGTAGTAGGTGACGTCCCCCTCGGCGGACATCACCGGCGCCACGAGCAGCGCGCCGCCGAGCATGTACTGGCGGTCGAGGTGCGCGGCGCCCGGGTCCTCGGGGTGCTCGAGGACCATCGCGCGCGCCACCGGGAGCCCGGCGTCGGTGACCTCGCGGGCGACCCCGGCGAGGTACGGCATGAGCCGCATCTTCAACCGGGTGAAGAGCCGCGTGACCTCGACCGCCTCCTCGTCGAAGGCCCAGGGCACCCGGTACGAGCTGGAGCCGTGGAGCCGGCTGTGGGAGGACAGCAGGCCGAAGGCCACCCAGCGCTTGAAGACCTCCGGGTCCGGGGTGCCCTCGAAGCCGCCGATGTCGTGGCTCCAGTAGCCGAAGCCCGACAGCCCGAGGCTGAGCCCGCCGCGCAGCGACTCCGCCATCGCCTCGAAGGTGGAGAAGCAGTCCCCGCCCCAGTGGACGGGCATCTGCTGGCCGCCGGCCGTGGCCGCCCGGGCGAAGACGACGGCGCCCCCCTCGCCGTGGTGCTCGCGGAGGACGTCGAAGACGAGCCGGTTGTAGGCCTGCGCGTAGTAGTTGTGCATGCGCTGCGGGTCGGAGCCGTCGTGCCACACGACGTCGGTGGGGATGCGCTCGCCGAAGTCGGTCTTGAAGGCGTCGACGCCCATGGCGAGCAGCCGCCGCAGGTGTCCCTGGTACCAGGCGACGGCCGCGGGGTTCGTCACGTCGACGAGGCCCATGCCCGCCTGCCACATGTCCCACTGCCACACGCCGCCGTCGGGACGCCGGACGAGGTAGCCCTCGCGGGCGCCCTCGGCGAAGAGCGGCGAGGCCTGCGCGACGTAGGGGTTGATCCAGACGCAGGTCCGCAGCCCCCGCTCGTGCAGCCGGGCGAGCATGCCCTCCGGGTCGGGGAAGACCTCCGGGTCCCACTCGAAGTCGCACCAGCGGAACTCGCGCATCCAGAAGCAGTCGAAGTGGACGACGGACAGCGGCAGGTCCCGCTCGGCCATGCCGTCGACGAACGACGTCACCGTCGCCTCGTCGTAGTCGGTGGTGAAGGACGTCGACAGCCACAGGCCGTAGGACCAGGCCGGCACCTGCGGGGCGCGGCCCGTGAGCGCGGTGTAGCGCGCGAGGACGTCCTTCGGCGTCGGGCCGTCGACGACGTAGTACTGCAGCGTCTGACCGGGGACGCTGAGCTGGCTGCGGGACACGACCTCCGAGGCGACCTCGAACGAGACGTGCTCGGGGTGGTCGACGAAGACGCCGTACCCGCGGTCGGACAGGTAGAAGGGCACGTTCTTGTACGCCTGCTCGCTCGACGTCCCGCCGTCGGCGTTCCACACGTCGACCACCTGGCCGTTGCGGACGAACGGCGTGAAGCGCTCCCCGAGCCCGTAGAGGTGCTCGTCGACGGACAGGGTGAGCTGCTCGTGGACGAACTCGCCGCCGTCGTCGGTCGTGACGGCGCCGACGGAGCGCTCCCGGCTCGCGGTCAGCAGCCGTCCGCCGGAGCGGAACTCGACCGACCAGCCCGGGCCGCGGCGCACGTGGGCGGACAGCGGGCCGGACTGCAGGACTCCGCCGCCGTCGTCGACCGTGACGGTGCCGCGGTGGTCGGGGTCGGTCCGGAGCTCGAAGGAGGGGCGGCCCGGGACGCGGCCGGCCCAGTGCTCGACGCGCACGCCGACGACGCCCGGCGCCGGCGCGGTGAGCGTCACGGTCAGCGCCGGTCGGTTGAGGGTGTCGCCGCGGCCGCGCACGACGGTCGTGGGGGCGAGGACGACGAGGCTGTCGCCGACGGCGGTGACCGACCGCGCCTCCCGGGCCCGCAGCACGTGGACGCCGGGGCGGTCCTGCCAGTAGCCGTCGGTGAACTTCACGTCTCGCTCCTTGCGTCGATGCGGATCGACGTCGACCCGCGGCGGCGACGGTAGAGGACGCCGACGGGGCGGCGTCAAGGCGTCGACGAGGAGGCCGGCAGACCTTGCCGGGCCCTTGCCGACCCCGACGAGGGCTTGCTAGCGTCCCGACCAGTCGAAGCGTATCGATGGAGATCGTGGACAGGACGGGAGAACCGCAATGGCTCGAGGACGAGTGGCGGACGGCGCGCGGGCGCGTCGACGCGGGGTGGCCGTGGCGTCGGTGGCGCTGCTGACGACGGGCCTGGCGGCCTGCGGCGGCGGGGACGACGCCGGCGGCGACGGGGGCGAGGTGACGAGCCTCGTCGTGCAGGACACGTTCGTGACCGACCCGGGGGCGACCTTCTACGGCGAGCAGCTCGACGCGTGCGGCGAGGAGCTCGGCATCACCGTCGACCGGCAGTCCGTGCCGGGCGACAGCATCATCTCCCGTGTCCTGCAGCAGGCGTCGTCGCAGACGCTGCCGGACGTGCTGAGCATCGACAACCCCGACGTGCAGCAGCTCGCGGCGGCCGGCGCGCTCGCGCCGCTCGACGACCTCGGCGTCTCGGCCGAGGGCTACAGCGAGGGCGTCGTCGCGGCCAACAGCTACGAGGGCTCGCTCTACGGGCTCCAGCCGACGACGAACACCCTGGCCCTCTTCTACGACCCCGCCGCCCTCGAGGCGGCCGGCGTCGAGGTGCCGACGACGTGGGACGAGCTGCGCACCGCCTCGGCCGCCCTCACGGAGGGAAGCCGCTACGGCCTGGCCTTCTCCGCGCCGCCGAGCTACGAGGGCACGTGGCAGTTCCTGCCCTTCATGTGGAGCAACGGCGGCGACGAGGCGGACATCGCGACGCCCGAGGTCGCCGAGGCGCTCCAGCTGTGGACCGACATCGTCGAGGAGGGCTCCGCCTCCGCGTCCGTCGTGTCCTGGGGGCAGGAGGACGTCAACGACCAGTTCATCGCCGGCAACGCGGCGATGATGATCAACGGGCCGTGGCAGTTCCCCGTCCTCGCCGAGAACCCCGACGTCGAGTACGAGGTGGCGCCGCTGCCCGTGCCCGCGGCCGGCGAGGACGTCGTCGCCCCGCTCGGCGGCGCCACGTGGACGGTCCCGGAGACGGGCGACGCCGCCCGCCAGCAGGTGGCCGCCGACCTCGTGTCCTGCCTCAACGAGGACGAGCGGGTCGTCGAGGACGCGCTGACCAACAGCACGGTGCCCACGAAGGCCGCGCTCGGCGACCAGATCGCCGAGGCGGACCCGCGCATGCAGGCCTTCGTCGACGCCGTCCCGACGCTCCGCTCGCGCACCGGTGAGCTGGGCGCGGACTGGACCGACGCGGCGACGGCGATCTACACGGCCGTGCAGACCTCGCTGACCGGCGGCGCGGCGCCCGAGCAGGCGCTCGAGCAGGCCCAGGGGCGCTGACGTGCCGCAGGCGACGGACGAGGCGGCGCCGGGCGGCGCCCGGCCCGCCGTGTCCCGGCCGGGGCAGGGCGGCGGCGCGCACGCGGCGCCGCCCGCCCCGGCGGCCGCACGGCGGTCCCGGTGGCGCGGGCCCCGGGCGCGGGCGCGGCTCGTCGAGCTGGGCTTCCTCGTGCCGGCCGTCGTCTACATGCTGCTGTTCTTCGGCTACCCCGTCGTGCAGAACCTGCTCATGGGGTTCCAGGAGTACACGACCCGCACCTTCATCACGGGCGAGGCGCCGTGGGTGGGGCTCGACAACTACCGCGCGGTCGTCTCGTCCGCGGTCTTCCCGCAGGCCGTGCTCAACACCGTCCTGTTCACCGTCGGGTCGATCGCGGGCCAGTTCGTCCTCGGGCTCGCCATCGCCGTCTTCCTGCGGCGTCGCTTCCCCCTCAACGGGGTGCTGCGCTCGCTGCTGCTCCTGCCGTGGCTCATCCCGCTCATCGCCGCGAGCGCGGTCTGGCGCTGGATCCTCGACCAGGACAACGGCGTGCTCAACCAGGTGCTGGGGGCCCTCGGCGTGCCGGGCAGCCCGGGCTGGCTGACGAGCACGTCGCTCGCGCTCCTGGCCGTCATCGCCGTCAACGTGTGGATCGGCATCCCGTTCAACACGACGATCCTCTACGGCGGTCTGCAGAGCATCCCCGAGGAGCTCTACGAGGCAGGCGCTCTCGACGGCGCTACCCGCTGGCGGGCCTTCCGGCACATCACCTGGCCGCTGCTGCGCCCCGTCGTGACGGTCGTGCTCGTGCTCGGCGTCGTCTACACGCTCAAGGTGCTCGACGTCATCCTCGGCCTCACCCAGGGCGGGCCGGCGAACTCGACGCAGACGCTCGCCACGCAGTCCTACAACCTGTCCTTCCAGCAGTTCGACTTCGGGCAGGGCGCCGCCGTCGGCAACCTCCTCATCGTCGTCTCGCTGGTCTTCGCGGTCGTCTACCTGCGCGCCAACCGCCGCGCCGTGGACGAGTGAGGCAGCCATGTCCCTCAGCGCCACCGTCCCCGTGCCCGACGCCACGCCGGTGCCCCCGCGCGGCGCGGAAGGCCGGCAGGCCCGCCGCCGTCCCCGCCGCGGCTGGGGCTCGACCGTCGCGGGCGTCGTCGTCCTCGGCGTCCTGCTCTTCCCGCTCTACTGGATGGTCAACGTCTCGCTGCAGTCCGCGGGCTCGGCCGTCGGCACCGCCTGGTTCCCGCTGGAGCCGAGCCTGGAGGGCTACGCCACGGCCTTCGCGCAGCAGCGGGACAACCTCGTCACGAGCCTCGTCGTCTCGCTCGGCAGCGTCGTCGTCAGCCTGGCCATCGCGGCGCCGGCCGCGTACGCCCTCGCGCAGTTCAGGATCCGCGGCGCCGGCGTCGTGCTCTTCGGCATCCTCATCAGCCAGATGGTGCCGGGCATCATCGTGGCCAACGCGCTCTACAGCGCCTACAACGACCTCGGCCTGCTCAACTCCGTCGTGGGCCTCGTGGTCGCCAACGCGAGCGCCGGCATCCCCTTCGCCATCCTCGTCATGCGGGCGTTCATGCAGGGGCTCGAGCCCTCGCTCGTCGAGGCGGCCAAGGTGGACGGCGCCGGGCCGGTGCGCGCCTTCGTCTCCGTCGTCCTCCCGGTGAGCCGCAACGCCCTGATCACGGCGGGGCTCTTCACCTTCCTCTTCGCGTGGGGCGACTTCCTCTTCGCCCTCACCCTCACGACGACGCCCGAGGTGCGGCCGGTGACGCTCGGGCTGTACCAGTACATCGGCACCTACGTCAGCGATTGGAGCACCGTCATGGCCACCGCCGTCATGGCCTCCCTGCCCGCCGTCGTCCTGCTGCTGGTCGCCCAGCGGTACGTCGCGGCCGGCGTCACGGGGGGTGCGGTCAAGTGAGCACCTCCGCAGGAGAGCCGTTGCGCGTCACCGTCTGGGGCGAGAACCGGCACGAGCAGCGCGAGCCCGAGGTGGCCGCGCGCTACCCCGAGGGCATGCACGGCGCCGTCGCGGCGGCGGTCCGCGAGCACCTCGGCGAGGGGGCCGTCGTCCGGACGGCGACCCTCGACGACCCGGAGCACGGGCTCACCGAGGAGGTGCTCGCCGGCACCGACGTCCTCACGTGGTGGGGGCACGCCGCGCACGAGGAGGTCGCCGACGCAGTCGTCGACCGGGTGCAGCGGCACGTCCTCGCCGGGATGGGCCTCGTCGTCCTCCACTCCGGCCACCTCTCCAAGGTCTTCCAGCGGCTCATGGGGACGACGTGCACCCTGCGCTGGCGCAGCGGCGCCGACCGCGAGCTCGTCTGGGCCGTCGACCCGACCCACCCGGTCATGCGGGGGGTGCCCCAGCCGCTCGTCATCGACGCGCAGGAGATGTACGGCGAGCCCTTCGACATCCCGGCGCCGGACGAGCTGGTCGCCATCTCGTCCTTCTCCGGCGGAGAGGTCTTCCGCTCCGCCTGCACCTTCCGGCGCGGCCGCGGGACGATCTTCTTCTTCTCGCCCGGCGACCAGGACTTCCCCGTCTACCACCACGCCGGCGTGCGGCGGGTGGTCGCGAACGCCGTCGGGTACGTCGCGCCGACGGTGGCCCGCGAGGTGCCGCGGCTCGTGGCCGTGCAGGTCGACGACGCGGCCGACGCCGTCGAGCAGCCCGCGTGAGCGGACGGCTGCCGCTGCTCCTCGTCGGTGCGGGGGCGATGGGACGGACGTGGGCCGCCGCGCTCGAGGGGTCCGCCGCCGCCGAGCTCGTGGGCGTCGTCGACCTCGACGTCGACGCCGCACGCCGGGCCGCCGCCGACCTCGGCCGGCCGGACCTGCCGGTCGGGGCCGACCTCCTCGAGGTGGCCGGGCGGACGGGGGCGGCCGGCGTCGTCGACGTCACCGTGCCCGCCGCGCACCACGTCGTCACGCAGACGGCGCTGCGCGCAGGACTGCCGGTCCTGGGGGAGAAGCCGGTGGCGGCCACGCTGCCGCAGGCGCTCTCGCTCGCGGCGACCGCCGACGTCACCGGACGGCTGTTCATGGTCAGCCAGTCGCGCCGGTGGCTGCCCGAGGTGGACGCGCTGCGCGCGGCGGTCGGCCGGCTGGGCGCGCTCGGCACCGCGACCGTCCACTTCGCCAAGGCGCCGCACTTCGGCGGCTTCCGCGAGGAGATGGCGCACCCGCTGCTCGTCGACATGGCCATCCACGCGCTGGACTGCGCGCGCTTCGTCCTCGACGCCGAGCCCGTGACGGTGTGGTGCACGTCGGGCAACCCGCCGTGGAGCTGGTACGCCGGCGACGCCGAGGCGACCGTCGTCGTCGGGACGGACCGCGGCGCACGGCTCGTCTACACGGGCTCGTGGTGCGCGCCCGGCGCCGAGACGTCCTGGAACGGCGCCTGGCGGGTCAGCGGCGAGCACGGCACCGCGCTGTGGGACGGCGACGCCGCACCGGTCCTGGCGCTGGGCGACGCCGAGCCCGAGGTGGTCGACGTCGTCGACGGGCCGCGCGAGGTGCGGGGCGCGCTCGCCGCCTTCTGCGACGCCCTGCGGACGGGCGCCCGCCCGTGGGGCGAGGTGCACGCCAACGTCCTCAGCCTCGCGACGGTCGAGGCCGCGGTGGCGTCGGCCGCGACGGGGCAGCGGGTCGACGTCGACGAGCTGCTGGCCCGGGCGCACGCGACCGCCGTCGCGGACGAGCGGCACGACGACGTCCGCGCGGCGCTCGCCGGGTGGTCGTCGGTGCGGGCGGCCCTCGCCGGGTGAGGTGGGGGCGTCGAGGTGACGGTCCGCCGCCACCTCGACGCACCGACCTCCCGCTCAGCGCGCGCGGACGTCCTCGGCCAGCTGGGTGCCGACGACGGACAGCAGCCGCAGCCTCTCGTCGTCGGGCGTGCCGGGGGTGGCCGTGAAGACCAGCAGGGACTGGCCGAGGTCCTCGGTGTGGAGGACCTGGCAGTCGACCTCGATCTCGCCGAGCTCGCGGTGCCGCAGCACCTTCCGCTGGTCCCGCACGCCGCCCACCTCGTGCCGCGCCCACAGCCCCGCGAACTCCGGGCTCGCGCCGAGCAGGTCCTCGACGAGCCGGCGGCGGTGCGGGGCGTCGTCGCGGCCGATCGCCGCCCGCAGGTCGGCCGTCCACAGGCGGCTCATCTCGGCGTGCCGGTCCTCCGGGTAGAGGTCCCGCTCGGCCGGCCCGCCGGTGAACCAGCGCCACAACCCGTAACGGTCCCGCCCGGTGAAGCGGGTCTGCTCGCCGAGCAGCGCGCGGGCGCCGTCGTTCTGGACGAGCGTCTCCTTGAGGTCGCTGACGACCTGGGCGGGGGTGTCGTCGAGCCGGTCGAGGACGCGCAGCAGCGCCGGGTGCACGTGCTCGGTGCCGGTGTGGCGCTCCGGCGCCGGGTGGCCGGCGAGCCGGAAGAGGTGGTCGCGCTCGTCGAGCGTGAGACGCAGGGCCCGGGCGACGGCGGTGAGCACCTGCGGCGACGGCTGCGGGCCGCGCTGCTGCTCGAGCCGTGCCCAGTAGTCGGCGGAGATGCCGGCCAGCCCGGCGACGTCCTCGCGCCGCAGGCCCGGGGCGCGGCGGCGGGCCGGGACGGACAGGCCGACGTCGCGCGGCTGCAGCGCCTCCCGGCGGCGGCGGAGGAAGTCGGCCATCTCGTCACGACGCACGGCGCCAGCATCGCCCGGGCCGCGACCCGCGGCCAGGGCCCAGCCAGGGACCGCCGGTCCCTGGACGAGCGCTCCCTTCCGCGGCCGCGGCGGGGCGCGCAGGCTCGACGTCGTCCGGCCGCCGCGGCAGCGCGGCGGCCACCGAGCCGGCCCGGACGGGCCGAGGAGAGGGGAGCGCCGTGAGCGCCACCACCGGCAGCACCACCGACGCGGGCCGCGTCGTCGTCATCACCGGCGCGGGCCGCGGGCTCGGCCGCAGCGCCGCCGAGCACCTGCTGCGCCGCGGGGCCCGCGTCGTCGGGACCTACCGCAGCGACGAGGCCTCGGCCCGCTCCCTCGTCGAGGCGTACGGCGAGGACCGGGTCGCCGTCCTGCCGCTCGACGTCACGCGCACCGAGGACTACCCCGCCTTCGTCGAGGCCGTCCGCGGCGTCGTCGGCGCGTGGGGCCGCGACCGGGTCGACGCCCTCGTCAACAACGCCGGCACCGGGCTGCACGAGGCCTTCGCCGACACGACCGTCGAGCAGTTCGACGCCATGGTCGCCGTCCACCTGCGGCCGCCGTACTTCCTCACGCAGGCCTTCCTCCCGCTCCTCGCCGACGGCGGGCGGGTCCTCAACGTCTCCAGCGGGCTGGCGCGTTTCACGTTCCCCGGGTCGTCGGCCTACGCGATCATGAAGGCGGGCGTCGAGGCGCTCTCGCGCTACCAGGCCGTCGAGCTCGGCGGGCGCGGCATCCGCGTCAACACCGTCGTGCCGGGCGCCATCGCCACCGACTTCTCCGGCGGGATGGTGCGCGACAACCCCGACGTGCAGGACCAGGTGGCGCAGACCATCGCGCTCGGGCGGGTCGGGGTGGCCGACGACATCGGCGCGGCCGTCGCGCTGCTCCTCGAGGACGGCTTCGGCTGGGCCAACGGCACGCGGATCGAGCTCAGCGGGGGGCAGGTGCTCTGAGGCGGCCGCCGGCCGACCTGCACAACGTCATGGTTCGAGGCGTCGCCGCAGGTGAGGGGCCTGCGCCTCGTGCCGGCCGCTGGTTGTGCAGGTCGGTCGGCGCCGGGCGACAGGACTTGGTCGGCGTCACGCCGCGTCATCGCAGGTCGGCGGACCGGGCCCGTCGGCGGGGGCGACCATCTCCTGCCGCCCGGCGGCTCAGCGCCGCGGCGCCTCCGGCCCCGGCACCGCGAGCGGGTCGAACCCGTAGGGCAGCTCGAGGCCGTGGGCGCGCAGGAGGGCGTCGTCGGCGAGGAGCTCGCGGGTCGGGCCGTCGGCGACGACGCGGCCCGCGTCCATGAGCACCGACCGCTCGCAGAGCTGCAGCGCGTAGGGCAGGTCGTGCGTGATGACGAGCAGCGTGACGGGCAGCGCCGCGAGGACGTCGGCGAGCTCGCGGCGGCCCGCCGGATCGAGGTCGCCGGTCGGCTCGTCGAGCACCAGCACGTCGGGCTCCATGGCCAGCGTCGTCGCCAGGGCGGCGCGGCGGCGCTGGCCGAGCGAGAGGTGGTGCGGCGCACGGTCCGCGAGGTCGCGGAGCCCGACGACGTCGAGCGTCCGGTCCACCCGCGCCCGGAGCGCGTCGCCCGAGAGGCCGAGGTTGGCGGGGCCGAAGGCGACGTCGTCGCGGACGGTCGGCATGAAGAGCTGGTCGTCGGTGTCCTGGAAGACGATGCCGACGCGACGGCGCACCTCGGCGAGGGTCGCGCGGGTCAGCGCCACGCCGCCGACGACGACCCGACCGGCCCCGGTGCCGCCCGCCGGTGCGCCGGCGACACCGACGAGGTGCAGCGCCAGCGTCGTCTTGCCGGCGCCGTTGCGGCCGAGCAGCGCCACGCGCTCGCCCGCCCGGACCTCGAGGTCGACGCCGAAGAGCGCCTGCCGGCCGTCGGGGTAGGCGAAGGCGAGCTGCTCGACCTGCAGGACCGGCTCGCTCACGCGGCGGCCCGCGCGACGACGGCGACCGCCACGGCCGCCGCGGGGACGACGAGGGCGAGCGCCCACTGCCGCGCCGTCGCGGGCGCCGAGGCGAGTGCCGGTGTCGTGCCCGTCCAGCCGCGGACGACCATCGAGCGCTGCACGCGCTCCCCGCGCTCGTAGCCGCGGACGAAGAGGGCGCCGGCCCCGGCGGCGACGGCGGCGAGCTGCCGCAGGCGCCCGTCCTCGCCGCCGCGCACGGCCCGCGCCACCTGCAGGCGGCGCACCTCCTCGGCGAGGACGGCGGCGTAGCGGACGGCGAAGGTCAGCACCGCGACCATCGGGCGGGGCACCCGCAGCCGGTCGAGCCCGGCGAGGAGGTCGCGCGCCGACGTCGTCCCGGCGAGGACGACCGCCGCGAGGACGCCGAGCGTCGCCTTGACGAGGAGCGTCGCCCCGCCGACGAGCCCGTCGCGCGCGAGCTCGAGCCCCAGCACGTCGACGCGGGGACCCGTGGCGACGAGCGGCAGCAGCAGGCAGAAGACGACGACGGGCATCTCGACGACCATCCGGCGCGCGACGAGCCCCACCGGCAGCCGGGACGCCGCGACGACGCCGAGGACGAGCAGCGCGCAGACGGCGAGCGCGGCCCAGGCGCCGGCCGGGACCGCGACGACCCCGGCCGCGAGCGCCGTCAGCGCGACGACCTTGGTGTGCGCCGGGAGCCGGTGGACCGGGGAGGCGACGAGGACGTGCAGCCCGTCGCGGCGGGGACCGCGGGACGCGGGCAGGAGCACGGGAGCGCCCGGCGCGAGCGGCGGCGTCCCCGAGGACCGGCCGGCCGAGGCGGCGCCCGCCACCCGGGCCCGGCGGGCGGGGCGGCCGGGGGCGCGCGGCGCGCCGGTGACCCGCACGCCGGTCAGGCCCCCACGCGGCGGCGGCCCACGGCCCGCACGGCCCCGGCGGCGAGCAGCGCGGTGACGGCCACCCCGACGAGCCCGGCGACCGTCACCGCGACGGGGGAGCCGACGCCGGCGACGGCGTAGTCGGCGAGCGGGGAGGCGGCGACGGCGGAGTCGCGGGCGGCGTCGCCGAAGCCGACGACCCCGGCGACGTGCTCGAGGCCGTCCGGGTGCCCGCTCGCGAGCAGGCTCACCCCGCCGGCGACGACGGCGCACGCGGCCAGCGCCACGGCGAGGGGGCGCCGCATACCGGCGCGGGCCGGGGCGGCGGGCTCGTCGACGGTCGCCGGGACCGTCGTCCGGCGTCCGTCGGCGTCCACGACGACCAGGTCGCGCCGGGTGCCCCGCAGCGAGCGGACGAGGTCCGGCCGGCTCGCGACGACGGCGGACACGACGGCGCCGGTGATGAGGGCCTCGCCCACCCCGATCAGCACGTGCCAGCCGAGCATCGCCGTGGCGAGCGTCCCGAGGTCGACGGGGACGGCGCCCCCGACGGCGTAGAGGCCGACGAAGACGAGCGCCGCGGCGGGCACGGACACGAGCCCGCCGAGCGCGGCGGCGACGGCCACGGAGCCCGGCCGCCGGGGCAGCACCCGCAGGGCGCCACGGGTGACGACGTGCCCCACGAGCACCGTGACGACCGCGATGAGCAGGACGTTGGTGCCCAGCGCCGTCAGCCCGCCGTCGGCGAAGAGCAGGGCTTGGACGACGAGGACGACCGTGAGGCACACCATCGCCGTCGCGGGGCCGACGAGCGCGGCCGCCAGCGCCCCGCCCATGAGGTGGCCGCTCGTGCCGGCGCCGACGGGGAAGTTGACCATCTGCACGGCGAAGACGAACGCGGAGACGAGCCCCGGCACGGCGGGCCCGACGACGTCGAGCTCGGTGCGGGAGCGGCGGAGCGCCGTCGCCACGGCCGCGGCGCTGACGCCGGCGGTCGCGACGGAGGTGCTGAGGTCGAGGAAGCCGTCGGGGACGTGCACCTCCGGATCATGCGCCCGCGGGCGGCGTCGGGGAGAGCGACGGGGAGGTGAACATCGCGGAAGTTCCCGCCCGCGCCGATGTTCACGCGCCCGACGCCCGCAGGGCACGCTCCGGCCACCTGGCCCGGAGCAGGCTGGCCGGGCCACCCGCGCACGACGCCCCCGACGCCGCCGGCCGGGGTGGCGGCACCACCGGCCCGACGTCGCCGGGCCGGCCCTCGCGCACCAGGCAGCAGCAGGGAGCACCCCCGTGTCCGGTCACCACCACGCGCACCCCCACCCGCACGACCACGAGCACCCCCACGACCACGCGCACCCGCACACCCACGGCGCGACGGAGGTCGGCACCGACGGCGTCCTCGGCGAGGCCGTCGACCTCTCCGTCCCCGACGAGGGCCTCAGCCCGGCCGCCCTGTCCCGGCGCGGCGTCCTGCGCGGCGCCGGCCTGCTCGGCGCGGGCCTCGGCCTCGCCGGGGCGGCCGCGTCGCCGGCCGCCGCCGTGACGCGGCCCGGCGGCGACCGCCGCGGCCAGCAGTACTCGTGGCTCGCGGGCGACCACCACATCCACACGCAGTACAGCCCCGACGCCATGTACCGCGTCAGCGACCAGGTGCACGCGGCCGGCCGCTACGGGCTCGACTGGATGGTCATCACCGACCACGGCGGGGCCACGCACGCCCGCATCGGCGTCGAGAAGACCAACCCGGACGTCCGCGAGGCGCGCCGCGAGAACCCGGACATGCTCGTGTTCCAGGGGCTCGAGTGGAACATCCCCGCCGCGGAGCACGGCACGGTCTTCGTCGCGCCGGGGCCGAACGAGGTGGCCGTCCTCCAGCAGTTCGAGCAGGGCTACGACGGCAGCGTGCGCGGGGCGAGCAGCAGCTCACCGGCCAACGAGGCGCTCGCCGTCGCCGGCCTGACCTTCCTCTCCGAGCAGGTCTCGTCGGGGCGGACCCCCGACGCGCTCATGCTCGCCAACCACCCCGCCCGCAACGGCGTCGACTCCCCGCACGAGATCCGGGGCTGGCGCGACGCCCCGGGCCGCATCGCCATCGGCATGGAGGGCGCACCCGGCCACCAGGCGGCCGGCATCAGCACCGACGCCCTCGGCCCGGGCGACGCCCGCGGGTACTACGGCAACGCCCCGGGGGCGAATAGCTTCCCCGGCTACCCGCTCGAGAGCTACCGCACCTGGGGCGGCTTCGACTGGATGACGTCGACGGTCGGCGGCCTCTGGGACAGCCTCCTCGCCGAGGGCCTGCCCTGGTGGGTCACCGCGAACTCCGACAGCCACTCCATCTACGGCGACTGGTCGGTCAACCCGGTCGGCAACGACCGCTCCGCCGTCGGGCCCGACGGGCGCGTCTTCGACGTCGACGGCCTCTACAGCGACCCCGTGTACGGCGGCGGCGTCCAGACCGACCGCGGCGACTTCTGGCCCGGCTACTACAGCCGCACCCACGTCGGCGTCACGCGGGGCGGGTACCGCCCGCTCATGGCGGCCCTGCGCGCCGGGCGCGTCTGGGTCGACCACGGCGGGCTCGTCGACGCCGTCGACGTGCGCGTGCGCTCCGTCCGGACGCCGGCGCGGGAGTCGACGCTCGGCGGCTCGCTGCGCGTGCGGCAGGGCGACGACGTCGAGGTGGAGGTCACCGTGACGCTCGCCTCGCGGGCGAACTACGCGACCTTCCGCCCGGAGCTCGCGCGGCTCGACGTCATCGTGGGACAGGTGACGGGCGGCGTCGCCGACCGCGACACCTTCACGACGCCGGGCACGCGCGTCGTCGAGTCCTTCGACACGACGGGCGTCCGGGCGCGCGGCGGGACGGCGACGTTCCGGTACGTGGTCGACGCCGTGGAGGGCCCCTTCTACGTGCGGCTGCGCGGCACCGACGGCAAGCGCTCGCAGGTCGGCCTCTACGGCGCGGCCGTGGACGCCGAGGGCCCGGCGCTCGACGTCGTCGGCGACGCCGACCCGTGGGAGGACCTGTGGATGTACACGAACCCGGTGTTCGTCGTGCCCGAGGCCCGCGGCCGCGGGTGAGCACCGACCTCACGGCCCGGCCCGGGCCCGTCCCCGCGGGGGCGGGCCCGGGCCGCGTGCTCGGCCTCTCGACGCCGCACCTGCGGACGACGGCGGACGCCGACGCGACCGCCGCCCGGCTCGCCGCCGTGCCCGGGGTCCCCGCCGGCACGCTCGTGGCCACGACCTGGGTCGTCGGGCCGCCGCGGCACCTGGCGCTGGTGGTCCTGGCGCCGTCCGGCACCTCGCTGCCGGACGCGCTCGTGGCCGACCTCCTCGCGGCGGCGGGGGCGACGGGCCCGGACGACGCCGTCGCCGCCCGGGCGGCCGGGGGCGACGCCGACCGCGTCGTCGTCCTGCCGGGCGCCGAGCACCTCGTCGGCGTCCTCGACGTCGGAGAGCTGCTGCGCCGCAGCGCCCTCGACGTGGTCGTCGGTCTCGGCGGCCTCGTCGTCCCGGACGACGCCGTCGTCGACACCCGCGGCCACGTGCGTCCCCGCCTCGCCGGCGGGCAGCTGGTGCTCGACGTCCAGCCCGCCCGCGACGGCCGCTGGGTGCCCTTCGAGTCCCCGGTGCACCGCGCCTGCTGCAGCGCGCACTGACCTCACGGGGCGTCCCGCCCCCCCTCGACCGCTCCTCCTCAGGACCCGCGCGGCCGCAGGCCCCGATGTGTGACCACATCGGGGCCTGCGTGCGTCCTCGCCCCCCGGCGAGGTCGCACGTCGGGGACGTGGGGCGGGCGAAGCGGGACGGAGCGGGCGCCGGGGAGGACCGGCGGGACACGCGGCGGACGCAATCTCGTCGACCCCCTGTTGCCGGGCAGACAACTGGTCTAGCGTCACGCCCCGAGCGGCACGCGTCACGTCCGCTCATCCAGGGTGCACGACCGCTCAGGCGGCCGCGCCGGACGAGAGGACCACCGTGCCGCCGACCGCCGAGACCACCGACGGGCCCCCCGCCGCCGGCACCACCGCCGTCCCCCACGGCTTCGTGCCGGCCTTCGAGCACGAGGTCGTCAGCCGGCTGCAGAAAATCTCGCGACTGGCCTCGGACGGCGGCCTCGACGAGGCCGTCCGTCTCGTCGCCGACTGCATCGCCTCCGGCGGTGTCGTCCACGCCTTCGGCACCGGCCACTCCGAGGCCTTCGCCATGGAGGTCGCCGGCCGGGCCGGCGGCCTCATCCCCACCAACCGCGTCGCCCTGCGCGACGCGGTGCTGCTCGGCGACCACGCCATCGAGGAGCTCTACGGCACACCGCCGCTCGAGCGGGACCCGGCCATCGCCGACGACGTCTTCGCCACCGTGCCGCGGCGCGACGGCGACGTCTTCGTCATCGCCTCCAACAGCGGCGTCAACGGCTCGATCGTCGGCGTGGCCCTGCTCGCCAAGGAGCACGGCCACCCGGTCATCGCGGTGACGAGCCTCGAGCACACCGCCCGCGTCCAGCCCAAGCACCCGAGCGGCAAGCGCCTCTCGGAGGTCGCGGACGTCGTCGTCGACAACCTCGCCCCCTACGGCGACGCCACGACGTCGGTCGAGGGCGGGCCGGACGTCGGCGCCGTCTCCTCGCTCACGAGCGCGTACGTCGCGCAGCTCATCACCCTCGGCGTCACCGCCCTGCTCGCCGAGCGCGGCCAGGAGGCGCCCCTGTACCTCTCCGCCAACATCCCCGGCGGCGACGAGCACAACCGCGTCCTCGAGGCCCGCTACGAGGGCCGGATCCGCCGCGGCGCCTGAGCGCCGCCGCACCGCACGACCCGCGGCTCCCGCCGCCCGCCAGACCGGCCAGACCGCCCGGCACCGCCGCCGGCCGGCGTCACCGCCCCGAGAGGACACCCCGTGACCGGAACCACCCGCAGGACCGTCCAGCGCCGCAACTTCCTCAAGGCCCTCACCGCGGGCGCCGTCGTGACGCCCTTCGGCCTGTCGCTCGCCTCGTGCGCCGCCGGCGGCAGCGGCCCGAGCGAGGGCGGCGGGGGCGGCGGCGCGACGGGCGCCGTCACCGACACCAACCCCTTCGGCGTCGCGGCCGACTCGACCGTCGAGGCGATCATCTTCGACGGCGGGTACGGCACCGACTACGCGTCCTTCGCGGCCAACCTGCTGCAGGAGAACCAGGACGGCGTGACGGTCGACGTCACCGGCTCCACCCAGATCGCGCAGCAGATGCAGCCGCGCTTCGTCGGCGGCAACCCGCCCGACCTGCTCGACAACTCCGGCGCCAACGCCATCGGGATCTCGACGATCGCCGCGCAGCTCGAGGACCTCCAGGAGGTCATCGACGCCGTCAACACCGAGGGCACGCCCATCGCGGACACGCTCTACCCGAACGTCCTCGGCGTCGGCCAGTTCGACGGCAGGCTCGTCGCGATCAACTACGTCCTCACCGTGTACGCGCTCTGGTACTCCCAGACGCTCTTCGACGCCAACGGCTGGACCGCGCCGCAGACGTGGGACGACGCGCTCGCGCTCGGCGCGGCCGCGCAGGAGCAGGGCAAGTACCTCTTCACGTGGGGCCGCGAGGCGGCGTCGTACTTCCTCACGATGGCGCTCGACTCGGCCATCAAGGAGGGCGGCGACGAGGTCCGCCTGCAGATGGCCAACCTCCAGGCCGACGCGTGGAGCGGCGAGGCCATCACCGGCGTCCTCGCGGCGATGGAGCAGGTCGTCGCCAACGGGTACATGCGTCCCGGTGGCGCCGGCACCCAGTTCACGCAGGCGCAGGCGCAGTGGAGCCAGGCGCAGGAGGCGCTGCTCTACCCCTCGGGCTCGTGGATCGAGAACGAGATGGCCGACGCCACGGCGGACGACTTCCAGATGACGGGCGCCCCCGCGCCGACCGTCACGGCCGACGCCGCGCTGCCCTACGCGGCGATCAACAACACGCCGAACGAGCCGTTCGCCGTCCCGAGCCAGGGCGCCAACGCCGCGGGCGGCAAGGAGATGCTCCGCGTCATGCTCTCGCCGGAGACGGCGACGGAGTTCGCGCGCACCAAGCTCGCCTCGACGATCGTCGCGGGCACCATCCCCGAGGACGCCTTCGGCTCGACGGCGCTCGCCGCCCAGGTCTCGATGCTCGAGGCCGCCGGCACGGACACCTTCAACTACAACTTCGTCGCCACCTACGGCATGACGGCCGACGTCAACGTCCTGTGGAACAGCTTCCTGTCGGGCGACTCCGACGCCGCGGCGCTGGCCGAGGGCATGCAGGCGCTCTTCGACCGCATCCGCGAGGACGACTCCGTCGAGAAGGTCGAGGTCAGCTGATGGCGGGGGCCGTGGCGGCCGGTCGACGGCGGCGCGGCGCGTCGTCGTCGACCCCGTCGCCCGCGCCGTCACGGCCCGGCGCCCGGGGGCGGCGCCTGTCCTTCGACCGCGTCAGCCTCATGGTCGTCTTCCTGGGGCTGCCGTTCGCCTTCTACGTCGTCATGGTGCTGTACCCCTTCACGCAGGCGACCTACTACTCCGTCACCGCGTGGACGGGCTTCAGCCCCGAGCAGCCCTTCGTCGGGCTCGACAACTACGTCCGGCTCGCGGGGGACGCGCAGTTCCTCAACTCGCTCGGCAACAGCCTGACGCTGCTCGTCGTCGTCCCGGCGGTGACGCTCGTCCTCAGCTTCGCGCTGGCGTGCGTCCTCACCTTCGGCGGGTCGACGGCGGGCGCCGTCCGCGGCCTGCGGGGCACGGCCTTCTACCGGGTCGTCTCCTTCTTCCCGTACGTCGTGCCCGCGATCGTCATCGGCATCATCTGGAGCCAGGTCTACAACCCCTCGAACGGCCTGCTCAACGGGCTGCTCGTGGGCGTCGGGCTCGACGGCTTCACCGACTTTGCGTGGCTCGGCCAGGCCAGCACGGCGATGGCGGCGACGATCGCGGTCATCGTCTGGGCCTTCGTCGGCTTCTACATGGTGCTGTTCGTCGCGGCGATCCAGAACATCGACCCCGAGCTCTTCGAGGCCGCCCGGCTCGACGGCGCCGGCCGCGTCCGCACCGCGCTGTCCATCGCGCTGCCGGGCATCGCGGGCAGCGTCCGCACCGCGTACGTCTACATGGGGATCCTCGCCCTGGACGCCTTCGTCTACATGCAGGCGCTCAACCCCACCGGTGGCCCCGAGAGCTCGACGCTCGTCGTCACGCAGCAGGTCTTCACGACGGCCTTCGCGCAGGGCCAGTTCGGCATCGCCTGCGCCATGGGCGTCGTCCTCGCGGTCGTCACGCTGGTCTTCGTCGGGCTGGTGTTCGGCGTCGCCCGGCTGCTCGGCGTCCGAGGGGGTGCGCGGGCATGAGCACTCATCTCCAGACCGGGGCCCCGCCCGCCGTCGAGGGCGGCCCCTCCGGCCCCCGTCGCCGTCAGCCGACCGGCGGCCCGAAGGGCTCCGGCGCCGACCGCGCCGTCGGGGCGGCGTCGCAGGGCGTCCTCGTCCTGTGGACCGTCCTCGTCATCGCGCCGCTGCTGTGGACGCTCATGTCGTCCTTCAAGACGACGCAGGAGATCTTCGCGTCGCCGTTCTCGCTGCCGACCTCCCTGCACCTCGAGAACTACGTCAACGCGTGGACGCTCGCGGGCATCGGCCGCTACTTCGCCAACTCCGTCGTCGTCGTCACGTGCGCGCTCGTCCTCACGATGGTGCTGGGCTCGATGTCGGCGTACGTGCTGGCCCGCTTCCCCTTCCCGGGGCGCGGCGCGGTGCGCACGCTGATCGTCGCGGGGCTGACCTTCCCGGTCTTCCTCGCCGTCGTGCCGCTGTTCTTCATCCTCCAGCAGGCGGGGCTGCTCAACACGCTGCCGGGCCTCGTGGCCGCGTACACCGCCTACGCGTACCCCTTCACCGTCTTCTTCCTCGTCAGCTTCTTCGAGGACCTGCCGCACGAGGTGGCCGAGGCCGCGTCGATCGACGGCGCGGGCGAGTGGCGGACCTTCTTCCAGGTCATGCTGCCGATGGCCCGCCCGGGCATGGCGGCCGTGGCGATCCTCAACTTCGTCGGCCTGTGGAACCAGTTCCTCCTGCCCGTGGTCCTCAACTCCGACCAGGACAGCTACGTCCTCACGCAGGGGATGGCGTCCTTCGCCTCCCAGGCCGGGTACGCCGTCGACTTCGGCGCCCTCTTCGCCGGCGCCGTGACGACGATCGTCCCCGTCCTCGTCGTCTACCTCGTCTTCCAGCGGCGCCTGCAGGGCTCGGTGTCGGCCGGGAGCGTCAAGTGACGCCGGGCCGGGGCGGGACGACGCTGCGGGTGGAGGTCGTCGACGAGGCCGACGGGGCCGAGGGCATCGGCCGCCGGGCCGCCGACGTCGTCGCCGAGGAGCTGGCCGCGGGCCGGCTCGCCACCTTCGGCGTCGCCACCGGCTCCTCGCCGCTGCAGGTGTACGCCGACCTCGCCGCCCGGCGGCTGCCGGGCTGGGACGCGGTCGAGGTCTTCGCGCTCGACGAGTACGTCGGCCTGCCGGCGGGCGACCCCCGCAGCTACGCCGCCGTCGTCGAGGAGGAGGTGCGCGCGCCGCTCGGGCTCGACCCGGCGCGCGTCCACGTCCCCGACGGGACGGCGACGACGGAGGCCGGGCTGGCGGCGGCCTGCGCGGCGTACGAGGCGGCGCTGACCGCCCGCGGGGGCGCCGACGTCCAGCTGCTCGGCATCGGCGCGACGGGCCACATCGGCTTCAACGAGCCCGGGTCGCCGCTGTCCTCGCGGACCCGCGTCGTCGAGCTCGCCGCGACGACCGTCGCCGACAACGCGCGCTTCTTCGCGCGCCCCGAGGACGTGCCGCGGCGCGCCGTGACGCAGGGGGTCGCGACCATCGCGACCGCGCGCCGGCACGTGCTCATCGCCCGCGGCGAGCACAAGGCCGAGGCGGTGCGGGCCGCGCTCGAGGGGCCCGTCTCGCCGGCGTGCCCCGCCTCGGCGGTGCGGACCTTCGCCGACGTCCTCGTGCTCCTCGACCCCGCGGCCGCCTCCCGGCTCACGCGGGTGCCCGTGGGCGCGGGGCCCGCCGCGTGAGCGCCCCCGCGCCGGGGGACGGCAGGGGGCCGGTCGGGCCGCCCGTCGGCGACCTCCTCGTGACGGGCGCCCGGCTCGTCGACGCGGCCGGCGTCCACGACGGCACGTGGGTGCTGGCCCGCGACGGCGAGGTGGTCGCGCGGGGGACCGGCGACGCCCCGTCGGTCCCCGCCGGCGCGGAGGTGCTCGACGCCGAGGGCGCCCTGCTCACCGCGGGCTTCGTCGAGCTCCACCACCACGGCGGCGGCGGCCACGCGCACGAGGACGGCCCCGCGGCCGTGCTCGGCTCGGCGGCCGCCCACCGCGCCCACGGGACGACCCGGTCCGTCGTCAGCTTCGTCGCGGACGACGTCGACGTGCTGGCCGGGCGCCTCGCCGGGGTCGCCGACCTCGTCGACGAGCACCCCGGCGTCCTCGGCAGCCACCTCGAGGGGCCCTTCCTCGCCGTCGAGCGCAAGGGCGCCCACAGCGCCGACGCGCTCGTCGACCCGACGCCGTCCGCCGTCCGGCGGCTGCTCGACGCCGCCCGCGGCACGCTGCGCCAGGTCACCCTCGACCCGCGGCGCGAGGGGGCCTCCGAGGCCGCCCGGACCTTCGCCGCGGCGGGCGTCGTCGTCGCCGTCGGGCACACCGAGGCCACGTACGACGAGGCCGCCGCCGCGTTCGACCGCGGGGCGCGCCTGCTGACGCACGCCTTCAACGCCATGCCCGGCCTGCACCACCGCGCCCCCGGGCCGGTGGCCGCCGCGCTGGCCGACGACCGCGTCGTCCTCGAGCTCATCCTCGACGGCGAGCACGTGCACCCGGCCGTCGCCGCCGTGCTGCTGGCCGCCGCGCCCGGCCGCGTCGCGCTCGTCACCGACGCCATGGCGGCCGCGGACTGCGCCGGGGGCCGCTACCCCCTCGGGGCGCTCGACGTCGTCGTCGCCGACGGCCGCGCCGTGCTCGAGGGCACCGACACCCTGGCCGGCTCGACGCTGACGACGGACCGCGCGCTCGCCGTCGGCGTCGCCGCGGGCCTGCCGCTGCCCGCCCTCGTCGACGCCGCGACCGCGGTGCCCGCCCGCGTGCTCGGGCAGGACGGGCGTCTCGGCGCTCTCGTCCCGGGAGCCGTCGCGGATCTCGTGCTCCTCGACGACGACCTCTCCGTGCGGCTCGTGCGGACGTCGCCCGCGCGGGCCCGGGAGCGCGGCGCCGCCCCGGTGGCGAGGGCCGGGTGAGCGGGCCGCTGCACCTCGGCGTCGACGCCGGGGGGACGAGCACGCGCGCCGTCGTCACGACCGCCGAGGGCGAGTGCCTCGGCTGGGCGGCGGGCGCCGCGGGCAACCCGACGTCGGCCGGGCGGGACGCCGCGCTGGCCGCGATCACGGCGACGTCGGCCGCTGCGCTGGCCGACGCGGGCCGCGGGCCCGAGGAGCTCGGCTCCGTGCTCGTCGCCATGGCGGGCCTGCGGAGCCTCATGACGCCGGCCGACCTGGCCCGCTCGCTCGGCTACGTCGGCGACCCGGCGCAGGTCCGCACCGGGCCCGACATCCTCGCCATGTACTTCTCCGGCGCCGCCGAGCCCGCGGGGTCCGCCGTCGTCGCCGGCACCGGCTCGGTGGCCGCGGTGGTCGAGGGTGGACGGGTCGCCCGGGCCATCGGCGGCACCGGCTGGCTGCTCGGCGACGGCGGCTCCGGCTTCGCCGTCGGGCACGCCGTCGTGCGGGGCGTCGTCGCCGAGCTCGAGGGCACCGGGCCGCGGACGGCGCTCACGCCGCTGCTGCTCGCCGCGGTCGGCCTCGACCCCGCGGACGCCGGGGTCCCTTCGGAGGTCTGGCGACCGGCGGTCCTCGAGCGGCTCATGGAGGTCTGCTACGCCGACCGCCCCGTGGCGCTGGCGCGGCACGCGCCGCTCGCCTTCCGCCCCGAGGTGGCCCACGACGCGGTGGCGGCCCGGCTGGTCGCCGTCGCGCAGGACGACCTCGCGCGCCTCGTCACCGCCGCCCGCGCGGGGACGCCGGCCGGGGCCCCGCTCGTGCTCGGCGGCAGCACGCTGCACCGCGGGCTCCTGGCCCCCGGCCGCGCACGGACGCCGCTGCTCGAGGAGTCGCTCGCGGGCGCGGACGTGCGGGCCGCCCGGGACGGCGCGGTGGGGGCGGCGGTCGCGGCGCTGGCCGCGGTCGGCCCTGCGGGCGAGCAGCTCCCGGCCGACGTCGTCGAGCGGCTGCACCGCACGGTGGCCGCGCGGCGCCCCGACGCCGGACACGGGAGCGGCGCCGGGAGGGCGGCGTCGTGAGGCAGCAGCGCCTCGCACGGGTGCTCGACCTCGTCATGGCGAGCGGCCACGTCAGCGTCAACGACGTCTGCGCCGAGGTGGGCACGTCGCTCGCGACGGCGCGGCGCGACCTCGACGCCCTCGCCGAGCAGCGGCTCGTCGTCCGCACCCACGGCGGGGCGTCGGCGCTCGTGGGGGGCGGGCCGGAGCGGCCCCTCGTCGAGAAGGCCGGGCTGCACCCCGAGGCCAAGGCCGCCGTGGGCCGTGCCGCCGCCGCGCTCGTGGCGCTCGGCGACGTCGTCGGCCTCAACGGCGGGACGACGACGAGCGAGGTCGCCCGCGCCCTCGCCCGCGCCGACCACCTCGTCCCCGCCGACGGGCGGCGCCGCGGCTTCACGCTCGTCACCAACGCGCTCGACGTCGCCTACGAGCTGGCCGTGCGCCCGCACGTCCGCGTCGAGCTCTCGGGCGGGACGGTGCGGCCGCGGTCCTTCGAGCTGAGCGGCCCCGCGGCCCGGGCCTCGCTCGCCGAGGTCGTGCTCGACGTCGCCGTGCTCGGGGTCGACGGCGTCGACGCCCGCTTCGGCTGCACGACCGCCGACGCCGGCGAGGCAGAGGTGGGCCGGGCGCTCGCCGACGCCGCGCGCCGCGTCGTCGTCGTGGCCGACGCCTCCAAGCACGGCGAGGCCGGGCCCCAGCGGCTGCTGCGCCTCGAGCAGGTGGACGTCCTCGTCACCGACGCCCCGCCCGCCGGCCCGCTGGGGCGGGCGCTCTCGGACGCGGGGGTCGAGGTCGTCGTCGCGACCTGACCCCCGCGCCCGCCGGCGGGACCGCCCGGGTGCGCCGTCAGCGGCCCGCGGGGCCCTCGACGCGGAAGGAGCTCGTCCGGTCGTTCCACCCGTCGTCGACGAGGCAGGGGTCGTCCTCGGTCTTGACGAGGGACTCACCGGTCTGGTCCGGGCCGTCGAAGAGGGTGATCCGGTAACCCTCGGGGACGCGCAGCGAGGAGATCTCGTCGTCGGGCACGGCGGTGTGGTCGCCGGGCCCGTAGGTGTCGAGCAGGGCACCCATCTCGCAGTCGCCGTAGACGGACACCTCCGTCGTCGACGGCGGGGCGGCGGCGACGACGACGTCGTCGAGGTCCGCCCGCCCGACGGCCCGCAGACCGGTGGCGCCCGATCGGTGCCGGTCGTCGTCCACCTCGAGGACGGGCGTGGTGCCGTCGCCGACGAAGACGCGGACGGAGCTGCCGACGGCCTCGACCCGCAGCCGGTGGTCGCGGGCGAGGGCGCCGCGCAGCCGCGCCGACGCCAGCTCGGTCCACTCGCCGCCCTCCGAGGAGCGCAGGAAGACCTGCCCCGCGCCGCTGACGCCGGCGTAGTAGCCGTCGAGGACCTGGCTGCCCTGGCGGGTGACGCGGACGAGCAGCCCGGCGTCGCCGTCGCGGGAGCGGACCCGGACGCGCGCCTCGGCGACCACCTCGGAGAAGCGCGTGTCGAGCACCGCCCGGCCGCCGTCCGGGGCCGTCGCCTCGAGCCGGCCGCGCTGCGCCGCCCACAGGCCCCCCTCGGTGTCCCAGCCGAGGGTGTTGCCGTCCGAGAAGTCGTCCTGCACCCGCATCGTCACGGGCTCCATGCGCCCGTCGGCGTCGAAGGTGAGGCGGTCGTAGGCGAGCACCCGGGCGTTCTGGTCCGTCTCCCCGAGCGGGCGGCGGTGGTAGAAGAGGAACCAGGTGTCCGTGCCCGGCACGTTGACGACCCCGTTGTGGCCGGCGCCCCGGGCGACGGCCGGGTCCTGCTGCAGCACGCGGGTCGGCTCGCCGAAGGGGCCGAGCGCGGAGTCCGACGTCGCGTACGCCACCGCGTAGTCCGGACCGGTCCAGCCGCCCTCGGACCACATGTAGTAGTAGGTGTCGCCCCGCTTCACCATCTGCGAGCCCTCGACGTAGTCCTCGGACGGCGTGATCTCGCGGTAGGTCGTCCCGTCGTCGAACGGGACGACGCTCGTCATGTCGCGGCCGAGCCGGACGACGTTCGCGTGCCCGTGGCCGCCGTAGTACATGTACGCCTCGCCGTCGTCGTCGACGAAGACGTCCTGGTCGATCGGCTGGGCGCCGTTGTGGAAGGCGTCGACGAGCGGCTCGCCGAGGGCGTCGGAGTACGGGCCCTCCGGACGGTCCGCCACGGCCACGCCGATGCCGCCGACCTCGTCGTCGGACTGGATGTCGTTGGCCGCGAAGTACAGGTAGTAGCGGCCGTCCCGCTCGACCGGCGACGGCGCCCACAGCGCCCGGCGTCCCCACGAGACGTCGTCGAGGTCGAGCACGCCGGGGTGCTTCGTCCAGTGGACGAGGTCCGTCGAGGAGAAGGCGTCGAGCACCGTCTGGTCGTCGTAGGGCGCCGACGTCGTCGGGAAGACCCAGTACGTGCCGTCGTCGAGGAGCACGTCGGGGTCGGCGTACCAGCCGTCGACGAAGGGGTTGCCGGCCGGCGCCGTGAGGAGGTCCTCAGGCCCGGCCGCGGCGGCGGTGGCCGCCGGCCCGGGGGTCGCGGCGGCGACCTCCACGTCCGGCGGCGGTGCCGCGCCCGGCGGGAGCAGCGCCCCCGCGACCAGCGCCGCGCCGGCGACGACCGCCGCACCGCCGCCCCTCAGGAGCCCTGCTGCCCGACCTGCTGCCCGACCTGCTGCCACGACCGTCCCCGATCTCCGTCGACCGATGCGCCACTCTTTTGTGGCGAAAGGGACATTAGTGTCCGACCGGTCGAGCGGTGGCGGACGTGCGGACCCGGTCGGGAGGTCAGCCCGCGGCGTCGTGCTCGAGGACGCGGATGGCGAGCTGCACGCGGTTGGTCACCGCGAGCTTGTCGAAGAGCCGCGCGACGTGGGTCTTCACCGTCGTCGTGCTGACGAAGAGCGTCTCGGCGATCTCGCCGTTGGTGAGGCCCTGCGCGACGAAGCGGCCGACCTCCCACTCCCGGGGCGTGATGCCGTCGGGCGGGTCGGCCGGTCCTCCCGGCACCGGGAGGTCGACGTCGTCGGGGCGGCCGGGCTCGGCGGCGAGCCGGACGAGGCGCGCCAGCACCGCCGGCGAGAAGGTCGCCCGCCCCCGTGCGGCGTCGTGGACGGCGGCGACGACCGCCTCGGGCGGGGCGTCCTTGAGGAGGAAGGACACGGCGCCGGCGCGCAGGGCGTCGAGCAGGTGGTCGTCGGTGTCGAAGGCGGTGAGGACGACGACGCGTGCCCGGGCGCCGCTCTCCTGCAGGCGCCGCGTCGCCTCCAGACCGTCGGTGCCGGGCATGCGGACGTCCATGAGCACGACGTCCGGGTCGAGGGCGGCCACCTGGACCAGCGCCTCGGCCCCGTCGCCCGCCTCGCCGACGACGGTGATGCCGGCGGTGCCGTCGACGAGGAGGCGCAGGCCGGCGCGCATGAGGCGCTCGTCGTCGACGAGGAGCACGCGGACGCGGTCGGCAGCCTCGGACGGCGGGGACGTCTCGGGCGTCACGGGGTCCACGGGAGCCGCACCTCCACCCGGAAGCGGCCGTCCGCGACGGCGTGCCGCGCCGTCCCGCCGAGGAGGCGGGCGCGCTCGGCGACGCCGACGAGGCCGAGCCCCGTGCCCAGCGCCGGCGCGGCGCGGACGAGGGGGTTGGTGACGCGGAGGACGAGGTCGTCGTCCTCGTGCGCGAGGGCGACGTCGACCGGCGCCCCCGGCGCGTGCTTGCCGGCGTTGACGAGCAGCTCGCCCGTCACCTGCGCCAGCGAGACCGCCGTGGCGGGCGACCGCTCGTCGACCTCGCTCGCGGACAGGCCCTCCCAGCGCACGACGACGTCCTGGCCCCGCTCCCGGGCGCGGGCCGCCGCCGCCGCGACGGAGGTCGGCGGCTCGGCGCCGCCGTGGTGGCCGAGCCGCTGCCCCGGGTCCGTGCTGCGCAGGGCCGTGAGGACCTCGCGGAGGACGCCGTTGGCCTCGGCCGCGGCGTCGCGGACCGTGCGGGCGGCCTCGCGGACGCGCTCGGGCGGCAGGTCGTCGCGGTGGGCGAGGGCCCCGGCGTGGAGGGCGACGACCGAGAGCTGGTGGGAGAGCGTGTCGTGCATGTCGCGGGCGATGGCGCTGCGCTCCTCGGCACGGGTGCGGGCGACGTCGGCGTCCCGGCCGCGGGCCAGGGCGGCGCGCTCCCGCTCCGCGGTGAGGGCCTGCTGCCGGAGCGAGGTGACGAGGGCGGCGCGGGTACCGCGGACCCGGCCCCAGAGGAGGAGGGCGACGACGACGGCCGCGAGCAGCGGCACGAGCAGCGGGAGCTCGGCGGGCACCCCGGTGGCCAGCTCGAGGGCGTAGGCCTGGGCCGCACCCCCGGCGACCACCAGCGCCACGACGCCGACGTCGAGCGGGAGCGAACGCCGCGTGCCGAGGCGCACGACGCCCACGACCGCGGCCGGGCCCGCCCAGGAGCTCACGGTCATCGACGCGGCGAGCAGCAGCGCGCCCGTCCGCGAACCCCGGCCCAGCCCGACGAGCGCGCACGCCACGAGCCCGACGCACACGTCGACGGCGACGAGCGGCGCCCACAGCCACGGCCGCGGCACGGGCGGGTCCGCCTCGAGCGTCGACCCGAAGGTCACGACGAAGAGCAGCGGCCCGACCACCGAGCAGACGACGGAGACCGTGACGGCCCACGTCCGCGGCCGGCGCTCGGCGAACGACGTCCCGGGTGCCGACGGCGGCGCCGACGGCTCGGCCGCGGCGGGCAGGGAGGGTGGGTGCGTCGGGGACGCCGGGGCAGCGGGCACCACGGCAGCGTAGGAAGGCGCCGCCGCGGGCGGGTCCTCCTCCGGGACGACCTCCGCCGCCGGGGGCGTGGCCCCTCGGCGGAGGGACGTCGTCCGACCGGTCCGCGCCCGGACGGGGGAGCGGACCGCGAGGAGGACGCGCGACGCGGCGGACGTGGGCGAGCCTTCCGGCATGACCTCGCCGACCGTCCCCGCCGCGTACGCCGGCGGCCCGCCGCCCGCCCCGCCCGTGCCGGTCGCCGTGGGGCCGCAGCCGTACCACCGGGTGGCCCACCTGGACCCGCGGACGGCGCGGTGGTGGCGGCCGCTCGCGACGCTGGGCGTCGGGGCCGGGCTGCTGCTCGGGGTCGCGGCCGTCGGGCTCGTGGCGGTGCTGGTCGCGGCCGTCGTCTCCCTGGCGGCGCCGGGCGTCCTGCCCGCCGTCTCGCCGGAGCTCGACGACCCCCGCAACCCGCTCGACCTGCTGCTCATGCTCGGCTCGATCGCGGTGCTCCTCCCCGTCGTCGTCCTCGCGCTCCGGTGGGGCGGCGGGCAGCGGGGGACCGTCCACTCCGTCGTCGGGCGGTTCCGCTGGGGGATGGCGCTGCGCGCGGCCGCCGTCGTCCTGCCCCTGTACGCCGCGGTGCAGTGGGGGCTGACGGCGCTGTGGCCGGCGCCGGACACGTCGGTGCCGCCGCTCGACGGGCGGCTGCTGCTCGTCGTCCTCGTCGTGCTCGTCATGACCCCGCTGCAGTGCGCGGCGGAGGAGTACGCCTTCCGCGGGCTGCCGCAGCAGGTGCTCGGGACGTGGCTGCGCCGGCCGGTGTGGGGCGTCGTGCTGCCGGTGCCGCTGTTCATGGTCGGGCACGGCTACGACTGGGTCGGCCAGGTGGACATCGCCGTGTTCGCGCTCGCCACGGGCTTCCTCGTGTGGAAGAGCGGCGGGCTCGAGCTGGCCGTCGTCCTGCACGTGGCCAACAACCTGCCGCTGTTCCTCGCCGCCCCGCTGAGCCCGTCGTCGCTGCAGCAGGGCGAGGTCGACCCGTCGGCGCTGCTCTTCTCCCTGCCCCTGACGCTCGGGCTCACCGCGGCGCTGACGACGTGGGTCTCGCGGACGCACGGCGTCGCCGTCTGGGAGCCGGTGCGCGGCGTCGGGCGGGTCCCCGCGGCGCGCTGACGGAGGGGCCGCCCCTCGAGTGCCACGTCGTGGTCGTGCGGAGAGGTCTCGGACCACCACTTCGAGGCAGTCGGCGACCACGTCGCGGCACCCGACCTCGTCCGCGTACGCCGGACGGGCGGTGCAGGTACGCCGACGGCGGGACGCGGCGTCACGACGGGTCATCCGCGGGACGGCCCGGCCGACCGGGCGGGTGCGGCGCCGACCGGCGCCGGTCCACCGAGGAGAGCCGATGAGCTACGTCTACCCGCCCGTCGCCCCGCGCCCTGCCGGCGCCCCGACGTCCCTGGCCGCCACCAACACGAAGGCCGTCGTCGCGCTGTGCACGGCCTTCTCGCTGCCCCCGCTGGCGCTCGTCTTCGGGATCCTCGCGCGTCGCGAGATGGCGCGGACGGGCGAGGGCGGCAGCGGCTTCGCGACGACGGGCATCGTCCTGGGGCTGCTGTGGGCGGTCCTCGTCGTCCTCTACGTCCTGTTCTTCGTCGTCCTCGTGGTGCTGGGCGGCGCGTCCGGCTTCTGAGACGACGCGGCCCGCGCCCCCGGGCGGGGACGCGGGCCGCGGCGGCGCGACGGGTCAGCCCGTCGTCCGCACCCACCCGTCCGCCGTGAGCGCCGAGGGGTCCGCCTCGGCGTCGAGCAGCGTCCGGCCGCGGGCGCGGGCCGCCACGCCGTCGACGACGACGCCGCGGCCCAGCTCGGTGGCGTCGGTCGTGTAGCGCCACCGCACGAGCTGCTCGCCCGCGGGCAGCCGCCCGGTCACCTGCCACCACGTGCGGTGGCCGTGCGCCGCGAGGACGCCGTCGGGCGCCCGGACGACGGCGGCGGGGCCCGTGCCGCGCGGGGCGTCCGGCACCGTGCGGGCGCGCAGCGGGACCGGCGCCCACGTCGTGCCGCCGTCGGCGGACGTCTCGACGACGAGCGGGTCGCTCTCCGCGACGTCGACGAGGGCCGCGAAGGACAGCTCCGCACCGCGGGCCGGGGCGTCGACCGTGCCCTCGAGGGTCTGCGTCGAGCCGTCGAGCGCCTGCGTGGACCAGGCGTCGTCGCCGACGCGCGCGGGCACCTGCAGCGCCTGCGCGAGACCGCGGGCGAGCGCGCGCCGCGCCGGGTTGATCGTCGGGCCGGTCCGCGCCGGGTGGACCCGGTTGGTGAGGAGGACCGCGAAGGAGCCGGACGCGAAGTCGAGGACGAAGGACGTGCCGGTGAAGCCGGTGTGCCCCGCCGTCCGCGGCCCCGAGAGCCCGTCCATGTACCAGCGCTGGTCCAGCTCGAAGCCGAGGCCGTGGGCGTCGCCCGGGAACTCGGTGTTCTCGTCGGTGATCAGCTGCCGCACCGAGCGCTCGGACAGCACGCGCGTGCCGTCCGCCGCGACGCCGCCCGCGAGCAGCGTCTGGGCGAGGACGGCGAGGTCGTCCGCCGTCGAGAAGACGCCGGCGTGGCCGGCGACGCCGTCGAGGCCCCACGCGTTCTCGTCGTGCACCTCGCCGCGGACGACGCCGCGGGGCGGGGTGACCTGGAGCTCGGTCGCGGCGGCGCCCTCGACGGGGGCGTCCGGCGTCGAGTAGCCCGTGCTGCCCATGCCGAGCGGCGCGGTGAGGCCGTCGCGGACGACGACGTCGAGCCGCTCGCCGGTGACCCGCTCGACGATCGCGCCGAGCGAGATCATCGAGAGGTCGCTGTAGACGTACGCCGTGCCCGGCTCGGTCTGCAGCGGCTGCTGCAGCGCCCCGAGGACCCGCTGCTCCCGGTCCGGGTAGAGGCTCCACAGCGGGACGAAGGGCGTGAAGCCCGCCGTGTGCGTCAGCAGCTGCCGCACGGTGACACGGCTCTTGGCCTCGCCGCCGACGGCGAACTCGGGCAGGTACTCCACGACGCGGGCGTCGAGGTCGACGCGACCCGCCTCCACCTCCTGGAGGACGGCGACGGAGGTGAAGAGCTTGGAGACGGACGCGAGGTCGAAGACCGTCGACGTCGTCATCGGGACCTGCTCGTCGGCGGGCAGCTCGGTCGCCACCTGCGCGCCCGGCGCCCCGGCGTACTGCACGGCGAGGCCGTGCGCCTCCTCGGCGACGACGACGCCCCGGTGGCCCACGACGGCGACCGCGCCCGGGTAGAGGCGGCGGTCGGCGGGGCCCTCGGTCGAGCGCTCGGCGACGGCGTCGAGCGCGGCCCGCAGCGGCGCCGGGTCGAGCCCGACCTCCTCGGGCGTGCCGGGCCGCAGCGCCGTCGGGGCGGAGAAGCCCGGCAGCGGGACGTCGAAGCGGCCCGTCGGGGCCTCCTCCGCGGCACGTCCGGGGTCGGGCGCGTCGGCCGCGCCGGCCGAGGGCGCGCCCCCCAGGGCGAGCGCCACGGCGGTCCCGACCGCCACCACGCCGGCCCGCCTCACGAGCGTCCCCCGCCGTAGCGGAGGTACGGCCGGCGCTGCTCCTCGAAGGCGGCCAGCTCGGGCGCCCACGCCGCGGTGATGTCGGCGACGGACGCGCCGGCGTCGACCATCTCCCGCAGGCGCGTCGAGCCCGAGAGCTTGTCGACCCAGTAGGGCCGCGCCGGGTCGGCGTCCACCCGCCACGCGAAGTCCTCGACGACCCGCCTGCCCTCGACGAGCATCGCCGTCGCGGCGGTCAGCGCGTCGACCCGCGTGGGGTCGGTGACGTGCAGCTGCAGGCCGGCGCAGACCGTCCCGACGTGCTTGGAGAAGCTGGGCGTGAAGTACGCCTCGCGCACGCCGAGCCCCCAGGGCTCGTACCCGGCGACGGCCTCCGCCCAGCGCCAGTCCGCGCCGGGCGAGCCGACCGACTGGAAGGGCGTCGTCGTCCCGCGGCCCTCGGACAGCGACGTGCCCTCGAACCAGCACGTGCCCGCGTAGACGAGGGCGACGTCGGGCGTCGGCATGTTGGGGCTCGGCGACACCCACGGCAGGCCCGTGTCCTCGAAGGCCAGGTCGCCGCGCCACCCGCGCATCGGCACGACCTCGAGGGCGTCGCCGAGCCGCGGCCCGCCGGTCTCCTCGGTGATGAGCTCGCCGTCGAGGAAGGCGGCGAGCTCGCCGACCGTCATGCCGTGCTGCTGGGCGATGCGCTGGTTGCCGACGAAGGTGCGGAACTCGTCGGTCATCATCGGCCCGCGCGCGCGGCCGCCGACGGGGTTGGGGCGGTCGAGGACGACGAAGCGCCGACCGGACAGCGCCGCCGCGACCATCGCGTCGTACATCGTCCAGACGTAGGTGTAGAAGCGGGCGCCCGCGTCCTGGATGTCGAAGACGACCGTCTCGACGTCGGCCTCGTCGTAGAGCCGGACGAAGTCGGCGGCCTTCGCGCCGTAGGCGTCGTAGATGGTCACGCCGGTGCGCTCGTCGACGTAGGTGTCCTCCGACTCGCCGGCCTGCGCCGCGCCCCGGAAGCCGTGCTCGGGGCCGAAGACGGCGCGTAGGTCGACGGCGCCGCTCGCCGCCATGACGTCGACCTCGTGCCGCAGGTCCGCGAGCACGCCCGTGGGGTTGGTGACGACGCCGACCCGCTGCCCGGCGAGGGCCGCGAAGCCGTCGGCGGCCAGGCGGTCCGCGCCCGTCGTCACGCGGGGGCGGCGCCGGGCCGTGCCGGTGCGGGTCGGGCGGTCGGCCGCCGTCGCGCCCGCGGGCAGGGCGCCGGCGAGCACGCCGGCCGGGACGGCCGCCGCGCCGAGGCCGAGCGCCCCGAGGAACCCTCGGCGGCTGGCCGCGCCGTGCTGCTGCTCGCTCATCGCTGCTCCTCGGGGAGAGTCGTGGTGGTGCCGTCGGCGTCCCAGGTGAGCCCGGTGCCGAAGGGCAGGAGGACGCCGGAGCCGTCGGCCGTGGGGACGTCGACGGGCAGGCGGCCGGCGGGGGCGACGTCGCCGTGCAGCACCCGGGCGAGCGACTGCAGGGCGACGGGGGTCGTCGAGTAGGTGGTGAGCGACGTCGTCACCGTCGGCAGGTGCGCGACGTCGTAGGGGTCGCGGACGGCCACGTGGACGACGGGCGTGCCGGTGGCGACGAGCTCGGCGACGGCCTGGCGCTGGCGGCCGGGCTTGTCGGTGACGGCGGTGTCCCACGCCTTGTTCGTGAGGACGACGACGACGTCGGCGTCCTCGGCGGCCGCGACCGCCTCGTCGAGCGCCGGGTCCGCGGGGCCGCCGCCCGGGTCGGCGGGGTCCGGCGGGTCGGTCGGGTCGGGCGCCGAGGCACCGATCTCCTTCACCTCGACGGTGTCGCCGTGCTCGGTGAGCGCGGCGCCGAGCGCCGCGGCGGGGGCGGCGCCCCAGCCGGTGACGAGGACGTCGCGGTCCTCGCCGTCGGCGAGCGGGAGGAGACCGGCGTCGTCCTTCAGCAGGGTCGTCGTGCGGTCGGTGACCTCGCGGGCGACGGCCTGGTGGTCGGCGTTCCCGAGGGTCGTCAGCACGGCGTCGACGTCGGCGGAGCTGTCGGCGACGACCCCGCGCTCCCACTTGAGGCGAAGGATGCGCTCGACGCTCTCGTCGAGGCGCTCCTCGGTGATCCGGCCGGAGTCGACGGCCGCGAGCAGGGCGTCGACGGCGACCTTCGGCTGCGCCGGCATGAGCAGCACGTCCGAGCCGGCCTCGACGGCGCGGACGGCCACCTCGCCGTCGTCGAACATCGTCCGGACTCCCTCCATCTCGAGGGAGTCGGTGGTGATGACGCCGTCGTAGCCGAGCTCCTCGCGCAGGACGCCGGTCATGATCGGCTCGGAGAGCGTCGCGGGGACGCCCGTCGGGTCGAGCGACGGCACGACGATGTGCGCCGTCATGATCGAGTCGACGCCGGCCTCGACGGCCGCGCGGAAGGGCGGCGCGTCGAGCTCCTCCCACTCCTCGCGGGTGTGGTCGATGACGGGCAGGCCGACGTGGCTGTCCGTCGCCGTGTCGCCGTGGCCGGGGAAGTGCTTGGCGGACGTCGCGACGCCGCTGTCCTCCTGGTAGCCCGCGACCTGCGCGGTGACCATGTCGCCGACGAGCGCGGGGTCGGAGCCGAAGGAGCGGACGCCGATGACGGGGTTGGCCGGGTCGACGTTGACGTCGGCCACCGGCGCGTAGTTCTGGTTGATGCCCACGCTCAGCAGCTCGGAGCCGGTGACGGCGGCCGCGCGGCGGGCGCCCTCGGCGTCGCGGCTCGCGCCCAGCGCCATCGCGCCCGGGAAGGCGGTGGCGGGCGTGCCGAGGCGGGCGACGAGCCCCGTCTCCTGGTCGGTCGAGATCATCAGCGGCACCCGGCGGTTCGACGACCGCGCGGCGTCCTGCAGGCCGTTGTTGAGGCGCGCCAGCTGCTCGGGGCCCTTCGAGTAGCTGTCGGTCCACACGAAGTGGACGACGCCGCCGAGCGCGAACTCCTCGACGACCTCGGCGGGGGTGGCGACGCCGTAGAGCGCGGTGTTCCGGGCGTCGGGGGTGTGGGCGTCGGTGCCGTAGACGTAGCCCGTCATCATCTGGCCGACCTTCTGCGCCACCGTCATCCGGCGCATCGTCGCCTTCACCCAGACGTCCTCGCGGCTCGTGTGCGGGCCGGCCGCCGGCGCGGCGCCGTCGCGCGCGGGGGCCGCGGCGGGGGCGGCCACCGCGGGCGCCACCGGGGCGAGCAGGAGGCCGGCGACCGCGCCGGCGAGCAGGACGCGTCCCCGCCGTCGGGAGGGGTGGTCGCAGGACCGGGGGGTCGCGGGAAGGGCTGCCACGGAGGTCTCCTCGAGCGTCGGGGCCCCGCCGCGCCGCCGCGGGGGTCGGCCGCGGCGCCGGGCGGTGCCGGGCGGGGCGCAGGGCCCGGCGCGCCGTCGCGCCGACGTCCACCGCCCCGGCGGGTCACCAGGTGTGTACCAATGGACTATGCGAGTCCCCGCCGCCCGGGTCAAGGGGATGTGACGAACCCGGTCAGGAAGGACGGGACGGGACGCAGGCGGCGGCCGTCCGCCCCACGCGGGCTCCCGGCGTGCCGGGCGTGCGCGCTCCGTCCGCGGCCGTCGCGGACGGTGACCGGCCCGGGGCGCCGTCGGCTGACCGGTCCCGGCGGTGCGTCACCCGCTCGCGCGCGACGTCACGCCCCCGCCACGTCGGCGCGGGGCCGGGCGGGGGAGCCGGCGTCAGGCGGGAACCGGCCGCCGCCGATGCGGCGGCCATGGAGACCACGCTCATGCACCCGACCTACCTGCCCTTCACGGAGGAGCAGGTCCTCGCGCACGTCGCCGCCGTCACCGGCGGCGGACCCGCGGACCCCCGCGCCTACCTCGCGCACTTCGAGAAGGCGCTCGAGGCGCACCGGCGGGCGACCGCGGTGGCGTCGCTGCCGCGGCAGCGGGACGTCGCGGCGCCGCCCGCGGCCATCGCGCACGACGAGCGCTTCTGGACGGCGACGGCGCTCCTGTCCGTCCTCCACGGGCCCTCGCCGGTGGAGGACCTCGCGGCGGTGCTGACCCGCGCCTACGGCGAGGTGCCCCCCTTCGCGGGCTTCGCCTCCTGGGCCGAGGCGCTGGGCACCGACCCCGAGCTGTGGCTCGAGGTGGGCATGCCGTCGCCGTCGAGCTACCAGCACCACCTGCGGGGCGAGCTGCCCCGCCACGTCCTGTCGTGGGCCGAGGTCCGCGCCGGCCGGGCGAAGGTCAAGCTGGAGGGGGCCACCAGGGTCGACGCCGTCGTCGTCAGCCCGAGCACGGGCGTGGCCGTCGTCGTCGAGGCCAAGGTCCGGTCCGACCTCTCAACGTCCACGACGTACGACGTCCGCCGCAACCAGCTCGCCCGGCTCGTCGACGTCACCCTCGACGCGCACCCCGCGCTGGCCCAGGACTCGCTGCGGCACCGCCGCCCCGACCGCACCTGCGTGCTGCTGCTGACGCCGGAGGTCTTCCGCGACGACCCGGCCTCGCGCCTCTACGGCCACCTCCACGCGTCCTACACGCAGCGGCCGGAGACCCTCGCCGCCCACCTGCCGCACCGCTCGGAGCCCCTCGTCCACGAGGCCGCGCGGCGCCTCGGCTGGGCCACGTGGGAGGACGTCGAGCGCGTCCGTCCCGGCGCCCTCCCGTGGCGCGTGCCGGGCGCGCGCTGACCCGTCGTCCGCCGGCGGGCGCGGGGCCGACGGCGACGTCGGTCCCGCGCCCCGCCCCGGTGGTGGACACTGCGCGCCATGGCGCAGACCACGCAGACCTTCCTCGTCGACGACCTCGACGGCTCCGAGGCCACCCAGACGCTGACCTTCGCGTTCCAGGGGGCGACCTACGAGATCGACCTCAACGACGAGCACGCCGCGTCGCTCGAGGAGTCCTTCGCCGAGTGGATCGGCGCGGCGCGCCGGACCGGCCGCGGCTCGTCGTCGGGCTCGTCCTCGTCGTCGTCCTCGGGCAGCAGCCGGGCGTCGTCCGCCCCCAAGCGGACCGACCTCGACGCCGTCCGCGCGTGGGCGCGCGACAACGGCCACACCGTCTCCGACCGGGGCCGCGTCTCGAACAAGGTCCTCGAGGCGTACGACGCCGCGCACTGACCCCACCGCGCACCGACCACACCGCCCGTGGCTCCGTGAGCCGACCCGCCGCCCGGTGCCCGCCCCGGCACCGGGCGGCGGCGTGCGCGGCGACGTCGTCGCGCGCGGGCTCCTAGTCCGCCGTCGGCCGGAGCAGGGAGAGGACCGCGGCGCGCAGCGGCTCCTCGAGCAGCCCCGCGTCGGTCGAGGCCAGCGGCTCGACCGCCACGGACGTCCGCAGCACGACGGTGCCGAGCAGGACGCCGAGGGCCATCTCCGCCCGGAGGAGCAGGCCCTCGTCGGCGGGCCGGCCCCCCTCCCGCGCGGCCGCGGCGGCCAGGCGCTCGGCGAAGCCGCGCAGCGTCGTGCGCCGCAGCTCGTCGGCGCGCGCGTCCCCGGAGCTGCGCAGCAGCAGCAGGAGCGGCACGCGGACCTCCTCGTCCGTCGTCGCGGCGACGAGCCGTCGCACGACGCGGTCGACGGCGGCGCCCAGGTCGTCGGGGTGCGCGTCGAGCGCGGCCAGGGTGCGGGGGAGGCAGGCCTCGAAGAGGCCCTCCTTCGACGTGAAGTAGCGGTTGATGAGGGCGACGTTGACGCCGGCGTCCGCGGCGACGTCGCGCACGGTCGTGCCCTGGTACCCGTCCTGCGCGAAGCGGCGCCGGGCCGCGGCGACGAGGAGGCGGCGGGTCTCGGCCGCGTCCCGACGGCGCGGCTCGGAGGGCGCGGCGCTCATGCGGCGACGGTAGCCGTCACCCCGTCGGGCGCCGCCGATGTCAACGCGCGTCGACATCGGCGTCGAGGGGGCGTAGCGTCCTCACGTCAACGTCGGTTTACATCCGGGCGGAGCCCCATGTCCTCGACCACCACGGCGGCGCCCGGCGGCCCGGCCCCCGCTGCCCCCGGCCGTGCGCGGCACGCCGCCCGGCGACCCGTCAGCAGCACCGCCGTCGTCCTCTACCTCTCGCTCGGCGGCCTGTCCTTCGCCGTCCTGCAGTCGCTCGTGGCGCCCGCGCTGCCCACCATCGGCGCCGACCTCGGCGTGGCGACGGGCCAGGCGAGCTGGGTGCTGACGGCGTACCTGCTGTCCGCGGCGGTGCTCACGCCGGTCCTCGGGCGGCTGGGCGACATGGTCGGCAAGCGCCGCGTGATGCTCGTCGTCCTCGCGCTGCTGCTCGCGGGGACGGTGCTGGCCGCGCTCGCGCCGAGCCTCGGCGTCCTCGTCGTCGGCCGCGTCCTCCAGGGCGCGGCGGGCGCGGTCATGCCGCTGTCCATCGGGATCGTCCGGGACACGCTGCCGCGCGAGAAGGTCAGCGTGACGATCGGCCTGCTGTCGGCCATCTTCGGGATCGGCGCGGGCGTCGGCATCGTCGCCGCCGGCCCGGTGGTCGAGCACCTGTCGTGGCACTGGCTCTTCTGGCTGCCCGCGGTGCTCGTCGTCGTCGCGCTCGTCGGGACGGCCGTGGGCATCCCCGAGTCGCCGGTGCGGAAGGCGGGCCGGCTGGACCTGCCGGGGACGGTCGTCCTCGCCGTCGGGCTGGTGTCCGTGCTCCTGGCCGTGACCGAGGGGCAGACGTGGGGCTGGGGCGACCCGCGCACGCTCGGGCTGCTCGTCCTCGGCGCGCTCGCGCTCGTGGCCTTCGTGCAGGTCGAGCTGCGGACGGCCGAGCCGCTCGTCGACGTCCGGCTCTTCGCCGTCCGCGGCGTGTGGACGGCGCACCTCGTCGCGCTCGCCTTCGGCTTCGCGATGTTCGGCACCTTCGTGCTCGTCCCGACGCTGCTCCAGCTGCCTTCCCAGGTCGGGTACGGCTTCGGCAAGAGCGTCAGCGAGGCCGGGCTCTTCCTCCTGCCGACGGTCGTGATGATGGTCGTGGCGGGGCCGGTCGCCGGGATGCTCGTGCGCCGGGTCGGGCCCAAGGTGCCGATGCTGCTCGGGAGCGTCTCCGTCACCGCCGCCTTCGTCGTGCCGGCGGTCTCGCACGCGGAGATCGGGCAGGTCGTCGTCTCCGGCGTCCTGACCGGCATCGGGATCGGCATGGCCCTCGCGGCGACCTCCAACGCCATCATCGAGAGCGTGCCGGCCGACCAGACCGGCGAGGCCGTCAGCGCCAACACCGTGGTGCGCACCGTCGGCAGCAGCATCGGCACCGCGGTCGTGGCCGCGCTGCTCGCGGGGGGCGCGACGCCGCAGGGGCTGCCGGCGGACTCCTCCTTCACCGCCGGCTTCTGGGCCTGCGCGGGGGTGGGCGCCCTCGCGCTCGCGGCGGCGCTCGCCGCGCCGTCCGTGCGCCGTCGTCGCCAGGTGGCGCGCGAGGCCGGGATCACCGACGTCGACGCGGCGTAGGCGCGGCGGGCGGGCGACGCCCCGCCCGCGGGTAGCGTCCGGCGCGACCGACCGGGCGCCGCCGGCCGCTGACCCGCCGACCACCCGGCCGACCGACCGGGGCGGCCACCGACGAGCCGAGGGAGCCGGTGTGGACACCTGGCACGTCCTGCTCGTCGGGCTGGTCGTCCTCCTCGGGTCGAGCATCCCCTTCGTGCCGACCGGCCAGGTGCTCAGCGGGGCGGCGGCGCTGGCGTCCGGCTCGTGGTCGACGCTGCTCCTCGTCTACGGGGTGTGCGTCGGCGCGTCGGTGCTGGGGGACGGCGCGCTCTTCGTCGGGTCGCGCGTGGCCGCGCACCACCTGCCGGCGCGGACGCAGCGGTGGCTCGTCGCGCGGCGCTTCTTCCCGGCCGTGCGCAGCGCGCGGGCGGGCATCGCGGCGCACGCGGGGCAGGCCGTCGTCACGGGTCGCCTCCTGCCGGGCGGACGGGCGCCCGTCGTCGTCGCCCTGGCCAGCGGCCGCCACCCGCTCTCGCGGTTCCTCGCGGCCGACGTCGTCGCGTGCGCCCTGTGGGCCGGGCTGTACGTGACGCTCGGCGCCCTCGGCGGACGGGTCGCGGGGACGCCGCTGCTGGGGACGGTGCTGGCGGTGTCCGCGGCGGTCGTCGTCGGGCTGGTGCTGCGGGTCGTCGCCCGGGCGCGGTCCCGGCACGGCGACGGCGAGGAGGCCGGCGCGGCGCGGGCCGTCCCGGGCGGGACGGCCGGCTGACGGGTCCCCTCCGCGGAGGGGAGGCGTCAGCTCGTCTGCGTGTTGCGCAGGTGCCGGCCGACGTAGCCGACGTAGACGCAGCCGGAGCGGCGGGTGTCGTCGTAGTAGTGCAGCCGCGGGCTGGTCTGCCCGTAGGTCAGCAGCTTGAGGTGGGCCCACATGGGGACGCGGCCGGAGGGGTCGACCTCCGTCGGCACGGGCAGGAGGCGGCTGCCGCGCAGGCGCGGGTCGGACTGGACGGTGAGGCTCTCGCCGCGCGCGTGGCGCTGGGCCGGCCACGTGCAGAGGCCGTCCGGCGTCCGCTCGAGGTAGCCCTGGAGGTCGGAGTCGACGCGGCCGTCGGCCTTGGCGGCGGCGTAGTCGCGCAGGGCGAGCAGCGCCTCCCACGTGCGCTGCACGTGCAGGCCGGTGTGGACGAGCTCGTCGAGCTCGAGCGCGGGGCCGGCGTCGCCGGTGAAGACGACGCGGTCCAGCTGCGGCAGGCGGAGCCGGGCGACGAGCTCGGCCATCGACGACGGGACGTCCTCGGCGCGGTCGGCGGGGGGCTCGGACCAGACGTCGAGGTCGACGCCGCGGCGCTGGACGAGGCGCTGCAGGTCGCGCAGCCGGCGCTCGGCCTCGCCGCGGGCCTGCTCGGCGAGGGCGCGCTCGAGCTGCTCCTCGGCGTGGGCGGCCTCGGCCTCGGCCAGGCGCTCGCGGGCGGCGGCGAGGTCGCGGCCGACGTCGTCGAGCAGCGCGGCGACGGCCTCGGTGTCGGCCTCGGTGCCGGCGACCGGGGGCGTGCCCCCGGTGGTCGGGCGGGACCGGTCGACGACGCCGCGCAGCAGCGCGACGGCCTGCTGGGTGAGCACCTCGGAGCCGGTGAGGTCGCGCAGGAGGGCGCCGAAGGCGCGGCGGAGCTCGGGGTCGCGGCGCTGCTCCGGGCCCGGCTGCTGGGCGGGGACGCGCGGCGGGGCCGGCTCGTCGTCCCGGGGGGTGCGGGGGGCGGGGACCTCGGGTGCGGCCGCGCGCGGCGGCTCGGGGGCGACGGCCGTGGCGGCGGCGACGACCTCGGTGAGGTGCTCGGCGAGGTCGGCGAGGCGCTGGGCGGGGACGGTGGGAGCCGGATGGCCCACCGGCGGCAGGACGTAGCCGTCCTCGCGCGCGGGCTCGGCCACGAGGAGCGGCGCGAAGGAGCACCCGCGCGCACGACCGAGGACGGACGCCGTCGGCGTCGCCGTCGAGGGGTGGGCGGGGCTCATGGGGGCGTTGTCGGACGGAACGGGCGAGACCTTGAGGCGTCGGAGACCGGATTGGCGGGGCGGGGCGGGGCGGGTCGGGGCGGGGCGGGGCGGGGCGGGTCGGGTCCGACGAGCGAGGGCTCCCCGGCGTGGGCGCGCACGTCCGCGGGGCCACCGGGTGGAGCTGACGTCCTGCGCCCCGGGTGGTGCCCCTGGCTCACCGGGGCGTCGTCGCACTGCGCAGGAGACCGAGCCGGTCGCGGGGCCGGTGCTCTGGCGAGGGGCGCCCCGCGCGGTGCCCGTGTGTGCGGCCGGCCGTGTCCCACCGTCGTCCCGAGGCTCTGCACGGGCGGCGGGATGTATCCCGCCGCCCGTGCAGAGCGTCGAGGAGTGGCGCGCTCGGGGTCGACGTCCGTCGCCGAGGACGGTGGACAACCGTGGCGGCTGTCGGCTCCGTCGACTACCATTCGAACACACGTTCGGATGACGGAGACGCGGGGGTGGTCGCAGTGGCGCTGCAGGAGCCCGGCGACGACCAGCCGCGCGACCACGCGGCGCGGTGGGGCGACGACGGCCTCGACACGTCCGGCGCCACGTCCGGCGCGTCGGCCGGCGCCTCTGCGTCGGCCGGTCCGGCCGACGTGCCGCTGGGTGACCTCCCGGTCTCCCGCCGCGCGGGCCGGGCTGTTCTGGACCAGCTCCGCGACGCCCACGCCGCGGCGTCGGCCCAGCACGCCGCGATGCTGGGCCTGGTGGCCGACCTCGTCGACGAGACGGCCGCCTC